>NZ_JAOCZL010000012.1:0-41356 GCF_041414825.1 Pseudoalteromonas sp. 68 DY56-GL68 | reverse complement strand
TTGATCTTCCCCCAATTTTGTAGACTTCTAGCTTCCAGTTAAATACTGTTTTTCATACTCTTCGGGAGACACATGGCCAAGGTGGCTATGTAATCGTTTACGATTGTAGAACATTTCAATGTAATCAAACAAATCTGCTCTAGCATCATTACGAGTCTCGTACACTTTTCGCTTCACGCGTTCTGTTTTTAGTGAGTGAAAAAAGCTTTCTGCTACCGCATTATCTAAGCAATGTCCTCGGCGACTCATACTCGGTACTAAGTTGTTTGCGGTTAAGAATTCACGGTAATCACAGCTCGCGTATTGGCTGCCTTGGTCGCTGTGAACTATTACTTCATGTTTTGGATTTCTGCGCCAAACAGCCATTAATAGTGCTTTGATCACGATATCTTTACTCATGTTCGGTTGCATCGACCAACCAATGATTTTTCGCGAGAATAAATCAAGTACGACGGCAAGGTACAGCCAGCCTTCATAGGTTTTGATATAGGTAATGTCTGCTACCCAAGCCGTATCTGGTTCACTAACAACAAACTGTTGTTGAAGGTGATTATCCGCAATTAATGCGGGCACGGTTGACTTAAAGTACCGCCTTTTATAACCGATATTAGCTTTTAGCTTGGCTTGCTTCATTAGACGGGCAACACGATTCTCTCCACATGTTTCACCTTGCCTGCGTAGCTCATGAGTAATGCGTGGACTGCCATAAACACCACCACTCTCAACATAGCCAGCCTTGATACGCTCAAGCAGCCTCCGGTTATCTTGCTCACGTTTAGATAGTGGTTGTTTGAGCCAAGCATAGAAGCCACTACGGTGAACATTTAATGCCTGACACATTGCTTTGACGCGGTAAACTTCGAGTCGTGATTTTATGAACGCGTATCTTTCCTTGACTCGCTTGCAAAGAACGCGGCGGCTTCCTTTAATATATTCCGCTCTTCAGTCACGCGTTTTAACTCAGCTCTTAGCTTGCGGATCTCTTCCTGCTCTGCTGACTTCTTGGCTGGTACTTTAGTTTTCTTGACCCAGTAATACAGGGACTTATCGGAAATGCCCAAACGTTTGGCAACATCAGGTACTGAATAGCCTTTATCAACCACTTGGCGAACAGCTTCATCTTTAAATTCTTGGGGATATTTATTATTACTCATAACATCTCTCATCATACTTCATTTTCTAAATAAAAGATGTCTACAGTGTTAGGGGAAGATCAGTTCTCTCATACTCAACACCTTCAATGAGCTTTTGGGTTTTAAAAAGCTCATTAGAAAATAGTATTCATCATTCGCTTCCTATTGCTTAGAGCGATCAATATTATAGCATTTACTTGGTGAAGGAATGATTTACCTGAATATTGACTACAATCAGGCAGAAGCAAAATACCTAATCATATAGCAACAAACTTTTCTAATTAGAAACGAAACTCCGTAGAAGGAAAAGGTAAGGCAATAATCATATAAAATATAGAGATGTTTTCCGCTATACTAAAAGTAGCACAGGGTAATTTTTGTTAGTAGGTGTTTGCTAAGGAAGCTTGTAAAAATGGTGGCCCCTCCCAGACTTGAACTGGGGACCTAACGATTATGAGTCGTGTGCTCTAACCAACTGAGCTAAGGGGCCATGCTATTAGCGAAAGCTAATTTTTAGATGCGTTTATAGACATAAGTCTCTAAAGCGGGTTGCAGTATAAAAACTTTTTTTAGCCTTGTCACTAGCAAAACTCTTTATTTTAACAATCAATACTCTAACTGCTCAAATAGTAAACTTATCTATTTTTCAATTACCTCTGCAATGTTGGCTAGTTTGTAGACGTTGATATTGTCCTAGATCAAATAGCAGAATGAGTAAACTCGCTAAAATAGCCACTCTATTAATTGCGGAGTGCTGACTGTGATAAATTTACCAAGCTGGGATCAATCTCTGATCAACAAGTACAATATTTCTGGGCCTCGATATACCTCTTACCCCACCGCATTGTCTTTAGCTGATGGTTATAAACAACAAGATATGATCAATGCGATTGCGGCCTCGAAGAGCCGTTCTTTATCTTTGTATATCCATATCCCTTTTTGCAGTCAGCTTTGTTATTACTGCGGTTGTAATAAAGTGATCACTCGTCATCAATCGAAAGCCGATTTATACCTAGATAACTTGGCACTTGAGATTGCTGAGCAAGCAACGCTATTTGCTGATTATAGCGTTGAGCAACTGCATTTAGGGGGTGGTACGCCAACCTTTCTATCGGCAGAGCAAATGAGCCGTTTAATGGCATTGGTTGAGCAACACTTTAATTTTGCTGATGATGCCGAGCGCGGTATTGAAATTGATCCTCGTTCTTTAGCTGATGGCATGCTAGTACACCTGCGCAAGCTTGGCTTCAATCGTGTCTCGTTTGGTATTCAAGACTTCAATGATGCTGTACAGCTGGCAGTTAATCGCCCACAAAGCGTTCAGTCAGTAAAAGGTTTAATCAGTGAGGCTCGTGAGCTTGGCTTCAAATCAATTAATGCTGATATGATTTACGGTTTGCCATTACAAACACCAGAGAGCTTTAAAGAGACGATTTCGCAGTTAATTGAATTAGACCCAGATCGCGTGTCGGTTTTTAATTACGCTCATTTACCTGATAGGTTCGCAGCGCAGCGTAAAATTAAAGATGCAGACTTACCGTCTGCTAGCGACAAGCTCACAATGTTTAAAAATACGCTTGAACAGATGTTAGCTGCGGGCTATCAGTTTATCGGTATGGATCACTTTGCCCGTAAAGATAATGAGCTCGCCATTGCACAAAACAAAGGTCAATTACACCGCAATTTCCAAGGTTATACCACGCATGGTCAATGTGATTTATTAGGCTTAGGTGTGTCGTCAATTTCGCAAATTGGCAATGCCATTTTACAAAATGAAAAAGAGCTTAAGCACTATTATAAAGCTGTGCAAGAAGGTTTTGGCAGCGCGGTATGTAAAGGTGTTTTACTCAGTGATGACGATACCTTACGTGCAGCGGTGATCAAACAACTGATTTGTCAGTTTGAGCTTGATATTCCAACAATCGAGCAACAGTTTAAAATTAACTTTACACATTATTTCCGTGAAGCTCTACTCGCTCTCGAGCCATTACGTGCTGATGGTTTAGTGTCAGTTAGCGAAGACAAGATCACTGTTACAGCCCGCGGTAACTTATTTATTCGTATTATTTGTATGTGCTTTGACGCGCACTTACAACAACAAATCAAACAAACACGTTTTTCACGGGTTATTTGATATTTTCACGCCCAAACTAAAAAGCAGAGCAATAAAATTGCTCTGCTTTTTTATAACAGCTTTACCAACCCGCTTAATTGAATACGACGTTTTCACTGCCAGGTGCGGCTTTAAACTCTTCGATTAAACGTGCGCAATCCGCTTTTATCTCGTCGCTATGTTGCTCTTCTGCACGCCAACGTGTTGTATCCATTTTGAAAACCTCTTTTTTAGAGTATTTTTTACGGGCATCGTGCGTTGGCATGTCTTTGACCACTTCGTACATTTTAAAAATACCTGGATAGCGCTCACTCAGTTCGAACTCTTCAGCAAAGCTATATTGAGACATCAATACCCAGATACGTAAGCAGCCTTCTGAAAATTCGCATTGCTCTTCATTCATAGCACGCGCTATCAAGTGAATGCTATCAGCCAATTTTGCGTTACGCTTCATTTTTGATGCAGCAAGCTGCTGCTCATGCTCAGCTTGTTTTTTTGCGATCGACTTTTTTTGTACATTTAACTTATACAATAATTGCCCTGCATAAAATGCAAGTCCTGCGATAATTGCCGCTCCTATAACAATGGCAATAATCAAGCTCGTGCTCATCGCTCATCCTCATCGTCTTCATCAAACCATTCGTTCGCTAAATCGTCTGATAAGTACTTATCAAAGTCAGACTCGCCTTCTGCATCAAAGTCATCTTCAAAGTCGTCTTCGTAATCATCTTCATCTTCGATACCTAAAAGCTTACAGAGCGCTTGGTGACGCGCAATACGGCTATTAAAGTATTTGGCATCTTTACCTGTTAGTAACTCGCCACGTTCATGACGCTCAACAAGCTTAAGCAGGCGCTCGTCACTTTCAAGTGCTTCTAACTCTTGCTCTGGCGTTAACTCAGGCTCAGCCACTTTCTTAAGCTCAACCATTGGTTTTAAGTTACGTTTCATTTCAACTTTTGGTTCAGCTTTTGGTGCTACCAATGAAACAGGCTTTTTACTGCCCGTTCGCTTATCTTTAGGCTGACTGTTTGTTGTCGCTTTATCATCTTTTAAAGCATCAGGTGCATTGCGAGTACCGGCTTTTGCCCCTTTTGTTTTCTTTACTCGCTGCTCTTTTAGTGCGCGCATTTCTCTAAGCTTTTCTTTACTTAGACGTACTGGACCATTTGATGGAATCTTACGCGACTTTTTCTTTCTACTCATATCTTGATCGTCTCACTTAAGAGGTTGTGCACAACGCCTCTAGGCATTGTAATGCTGGCATAACCAGAAGAATTTGGTGTGTGCGGATGACGTTGGTCAATACGATGACCTGCGCACTTTTTATACTTATCGTATAAACGGGGGCTATTGTAACAGGACAAATAAAAAGGCGGTAGAGAAAACATCTCTACCGCCTACTAATCTGAGCGCCAATTATCTGGACACTTCTCCCTTCGACTTTTTTAGTCTTTATTATTTTTATTATTATTGTTTTCCATTTTGTTATTATTTTTACCTTCCGTGTAGCATTCCATTTTGTTTTTATTATTAGACTTCCATGAGCTTTTATTATTTTCGGTCAATCCTGACACTTTTTTGTTATTTCCTTTAGGACACCTAACCAGTGTCTACCCCTAAAGATTCGCCGCAGTTACTTTCCTTATTAACATTGTCCATGTTGTTCTATTGTTTCAGCGACAGTGGTTAATTTACTTATTAATAATTTTGTTACAACTAATTTATATAACTTTTCTTACATTGAAGATATTGAAACAAGCTCATTTCATTCAATAACAATAAGTTACATTTAAAGATAAAATAAAAATAAGACTTAGCTCACACCAAGGTATGGTCAATGTCTCACACAAGAGTAGGATATTTCGACACAGGATGTAGATAAAAAAAAGCAGCTTACGCTGCTTTTATCAAACTAAATAAATTTTAGTGCGAAACAATATAGCTCGCAATCAGACTTTAGTGTAAGCCACCTAGGTATTTTGAAAGTACTTCGATGTCTTCATCTGTTAGTTTTTTAGCAATGTCTTGCATCATGCCATTTAGGTCGTTATTGCGCGTACCATCACGGAACTTTTCAAGTTGCGACTTAATGTATTCAGGATGCTGAAACGAAATTTTCGGGAACTTTGCAAGTGATGTACCATTACCACGAGGACCGTGACATGCTGCACATGAAGGGATACCACGCTCAGCATCGCCTGCTTTGAAAAGCTGTTGACCCACTTCAACTACATCTTTAGGTGTTGTACCTTCAGACATATTTAAAGAAGAGAAGTAAGCTGCTAGGTCTTTCATGTCTTGATCGCTAAGCGGCATTGCCATGCCACTCATTACTGGATCCATACGACCTTCTTTGCCGCCAGATGTCATACCTAATTTAAACTCTTGTAATTGTTTATAGATATAATCTGCGTGTTGGCCTGCAATTTTAGGGTAGATAGTAACCGGTGCATTACCGTCTGGGCCGTGACAAGCCGCACACGTTGCCGATTTCTCTTTACCTGCGTTTACATCGCCATCAAATGCTGTTGCGTTGCTTGCTGACAACGTACCAAGCAATATAGTTAAAGATAGTGCTATTTTTTTCATGGTGAATTCTCTGTTTCCGACCCTGTATCATCTACAATATGGATGTTGTGATTTCTATATTCTACACGATAATAAATTCTCTGGCACGTTTTCTGCCCACATTAAGCTCATAATTTATAGGGATTTGACTTAGATTAAGTTTCTACCTAGAAATTTTCCTCATTCAAAGCCAGCTTAGCACCCCTAAATACGCTTTTGAATGCTGCTTTAATAGTATAAAATACGTGCCTTAAGTGGATTTAGGCCACTGACTACCATTATTTTTAAAAGACTAGGAGAGCCTGTGCTCAAATCTCGTATCAAATATAATACTGCGTCCTTTGTTACCAGCGCACCTGATATCTCACGCTTACCTGCTGATACGGGGATTGAAGTCGCGTTTGCTGGTCGTTCGAATGCGGGTAAATCCAGTGCCCTTAATACCTTAACAGATCAAAAATTAGCACGTACATCTAAAACACCAGGTCGTACTCAGTTGATCAATACGTTTGAACTTGATGCCGATAAACGTCTTATCGATTTACCAGGCTATGGTTTCGCTAAAGTTCCTATCGAAATGAAGAAGAAATGGCAAAAATCGCTAGGCGAATACTTACAAAAGCGTCAAAGCTTAAAAGGTATCGTTGTTTTGATGGATATTCGCCATCCGTTAAAAGATTTAGACCGTGACTTAATTGACTGGGCTGTGGGCAGCGAAATTCCAGTGCTGGCACTATTAACCAAGTGCGACAAACTCAAACAAGGTGCGCGTAAAGCACAAGTTTTACACGTTCGCCGTGAGTTAAGTAGCTTAGAGGGTGATATTACAGTCCATGCCTTCTCTTCATTAAAAGGCACAGGCTTACCTGAAGTTGCTAAAAAGCTAGATGAGTGGTTTTTAGGACCAATTGAAGTACACGCGCCTGAGTCTGACGAAACACCTGAAGCGTAACCTCTTAAGCCAAGTAATAACGCTTGGCCAACGATTCGATATAATAGCCCTGCTCGTCTGAGCAGGCTATTTCCGCCCACTGATAATAAACCTTTCTCGATACCCTTGCAGCCAATCCATGGGCCAATTGTAAGTAAGGTATACTCACCCCAGCAAATTCACGTAGCTCTAATGGTTGTTTTTCAGAGACTAGCCAGTTGCGCTGTAAATTATCAACACAGCAAAGCGCACGACCTTGTTCAGTCTCTTCAAAACGCCAATCAACAATAATAAAGGGGACATCATCGACTGCGATAGCCATTTTCTCAACAGGCGTTTTTAAAAAATAGCTGTCAGCTTCTTTGCAAAGCACGGAGGCAAAGAGTTTAACCATTGCCTCGCGTTTTATTTCACTGCCGGCATAAAACCACTGTCCTTGCGCATCAATCGTTATTGGCAATTGCCCACAACTTTGTGGCTGCCATTGATCAAACGGTTTATCAGGTGTCTGAAGGGCGGCTTCTAACTCAGCAAGTGATTGCATTACTTTTCTTTATCAAGCGTAAGTGAAAAGGTAACAGGGACAGCTGTTGCAATGGATGGTAAACCCGCTAGCTTTTGTAATTCGCTGATGCCTTCTGTTACTTTGAAATCGCTTGCATTAATAATAACTGGCGTAAGAGATGACACAGTTACATCGCCTTTCGGTGACATGTTGGCAAGTACATCAATCGTTAACTCTTTCTTGTTCCCATGAAAGTCTAATTCAGCCTTTAAACCTTTAAGTACATGCTGGCCTGGTTTAAGGGTTGCTAGTGTTTTACTGAGATCTGCCGTTAAAATTGCGTTTGGAAATTCATGTGTTTCAAACAGTAATTTAGTCATGCGCTCGTTACGAATTGGAATGAGAGTTTCCACAGACGTCAGATCAATCATTAATTTTAATTGGCCTTGCTCGTTCAAGCCTCCTGATAGCTTTTTAAAATGGTGCGCTTCAGCGATTGAATTCTTCTTGATAGAGACAAAGCTCACTTTACTTTGCTCATTATTAACTTGCCAGTTTGCGCTGGCTAAAGGGGCAACTAATAAACTCGATAATGAAAAGGCAGCAATTGCCATAGATTTAAACATAACGCATTCCTTCGAAAGTAAATAAGAATCACTTTTGATGGTACCATCTAGGTTAATTTGTGCAATGAATTGTATGATAAGAAAAGAAAAAGCGACTCACTCAACAAGGAGTGAGTCGTTATAGCAAACTGGGGAGAAGCTATCAATACGTTGCACCTTTTCAGATGCATCATCAACAGGATGTCCTACAGGATGAGGACGGCGCGGACTTTAGCAAATACTCAGTTAAAAATAAATTAAATCTGGTACTAAAAAACACGAATTGATAAACATATAACGAAACGATAAAACGGTCTTTTCTTGTTAACTTTAATTTTACAACAAAAGCCATTTTACATTATGGGTTCTTCTTCTTGTGCCTTAAGTAACTCGTCTTTTATAAAGGAAGGGTTTTGCCGTGAAGTACTTAATTTTTTACGCGAGCAATTTTGTGGCTGTAACTCGGCGTAAGGTGGGAGGAGCGATTGTATATCGCGCAATCTATAAAAGTGAAAGCGCGAGATAAACCCGCGACTACATTTTAATCCTGCAGAGCCACTTGTATTTTATACTCGCGGCTCCTAATTCAGCGATTAGTGAGCTTGTTGCCAGTTGTCGCCACTGTCGGCTTCAACAATCAGTGGTACATCAAGCGTGGCGGCTTCAGACATTAGCTTACAAATTTCTGCTTTATAGTCGTCCACAGATTCTTCTTTAATTTCAAACACTAATTCATCGTGTACTTGCATAAGTAATTTAACAGAACCTTCAGCTTGTGCGTTCACCCACTGGTGAACTTTCAGCATCGCTTTTTTGATGATATCAGCAGCGGTGCCTTGCATTGGTGCATTGATAGCAGCGCGTTCTGCCGCTTTACGACGAGCTCCGTTTCTTGCGTTGATTTCTGGTAAATGTAATCGGCGACCAAAAATAGTCTCTACATAGCCTTTATCAGCTGCTTTTTCACGGGTTGTTTCCATGTACTCAAGCACACCGGGGAAACGCTCAAAGTATTTATCGATATAATGCTGTGCTTCATGGCGTGGCACATCTAATTGGCGTGATAAGCCAAACGCCGACATACCGTAAATTAAACCGAAGTTAACTGCCTTTGCTTTACGGCGCATATCGCTGGTTACGTCTTCAAGATTTACCCCAAAGACTTCTGCAGCTGTTGCACTGTGTACGTCTAAGCCATTAGCAAACGCGGTAAGTAGGCCTTTATCTTGTGATAAATGCGCCATGATACGTAATTCAATTTGGCTGTAATCCGCAGCCACTATCTTATGACCCTTTGCAGCAACAAAGGCTTCACGAATACGACGCCCCTCTTCCGAACGAATTGGAATATTCTGCAAATTAGGATCCGTTGAGCTTAAGCGCCCTGTTGCTGTTACAGCTTGATGATAAGAGGTATGTACTCGCTTCGTGCGTTCATTAACCATTAGCGGTAGTTTATCTGTGTAGGTTGATTTCAGTTTAGATAAACCACGGTGTTCGATAATCACCTTAGGTAACGGATAGTCATGAGCAAGCTCTTGTAATACTTCTTCAGCTGTTGAAGGCGCGCCTTTTGGTGTTTTCTTAATAACAGGAAGTTCTAGTTTTTCAAACAAAATTGCTTGCAGTTGCTTAGGTGAGCCTAAGTTAAACTTTTCACCAGCCATATCATAAGCTTCTTGCTCAAGCTCTAACAGGCGTTCGCCTAAACGTTGGCTATGAGCAGCAAGCATATTACTATCAATCGCTACACCGGTACGTTCAATATCAGACAGCACAGAAACGAGTGGTAACTCAATCTCTTCGAAGACTGATTTTAATTGGCTGTCAGCATCAATTTTTGGCCATAGTACTTGGTGAAGACGAAGTGTTATATCAGCATCTTCTGCGGCATACGGCGCAGCTTTTTCTAGCTCAATTTGATTAAACGTTAACTGTTTTTTACCTTTGCCTGCGATATCTTCGAAGCTGATATTTTTATGGCCTAGGTATTTAAGTGCCAATGAGTCCATATCATGACGGCTACCCACACTATTAAAAACATACGACTCCAACATAGTGTCGAACTTAATACCGTTTAATTCAAAGCCGGCGTTAGCTAATACGCTTTTATCGTATTTTAAGTTTTGTCCAACTTTGGCTTTGTTTTCATCCGCGAGGATTGGGCCAATTTTTGCCATAACCGTATCTAAGCTTAATTGCTCAGGCGCATCAGGGTAATCGTGAGCAACTGGAATGTACGCGGCTTCACCCGCTTTAACTGCAAAGCTCATGCCAACCAATTGCGCTTGCATATAGTCAAGGCTGGTTGTTTCAGTATCAAAAGCAAAAAGTTCAGCGTCATTTAATTGCTTTACTAAAGTATCAAGTTGCTCTTCAGTTAAGATTGTCTCGTAGTGAGCGTCAGCCACTTTAGGTAATTCGTTAGCCTCAGTAGGTACATCCAAGTGCGTGTCAGCGTCTTTAGGGTTATCCAGTAATTCAGCCAACCAACGGCGGAATTCACATTCGCCGTAGAGTGCAATCAGTTCATCACGATTAGGCTCTTGTAGTTTGAAATTTTCAAGCTCCGATTCAACTTCAACATCACATTTAATCGTCGCTAATTCATAGCTAAGTGGTAGGTGATCAAGTGCTGCAGCAAGCTTTTCACCAATCTTGCCTTTGATTTCACTAGCATGATCAATCACCCCTTGTAATGATCCATATTTTTGTAGCCATTTCACCGCAGTTTTTGGACCACAACCATCAACACCTGGAATGTTATCGACTTTGTCGCCCATTAAGGCAAGGTAATCAATGATCAGCTCAGGCCCCACACCAAATTTCTCAACCACGGTTTCTGGATCTGAAATGCTATCGGTCATCGTGTTAATAAGCGTTACGTGCTCATTAACAAGCTGCGCCATATCTTTATCGCCCGTCGAGATCAGTACATGACGCTGTTGTTCAGAGGCAATACGTGCAAAAGTACCAATCACATCATCCGCTTCAACACCTTCAATACTAATAAGTGGAAAACCCATTGCTTTAATAATGTTATGCAGTGGTGCGATCTGTGTGCGTAAGTCATCCGGCATTGGCGGACGGTTGGCTTTATATTCGCTGTACATGTCATTTCTAAAGGTTTTACCTTTGGCATCGAACACTACCACCATGTGTGATGGATCATATTGTTTGATCAAACTTTTCAGCATATTAACTACGCCATAGATTGCGCCTGTCGCTTCACCTTTTGAGTTAGTAAGGTGTGGTGGCGAATGATATGCACGGAATAAATAAGAAGAACCATCAACAAGAACAAGTGGATTTTCAGGGATCTGAGCCATGGTGAAATTGGATCCTAATTGAATAACATTAAATTGTCTGTAAGCATGCCATAAGGCTATGAAGAAAACGACTGTGAATTATTAACCAATAACGGTTTCTATAATAGCAAGCTGTGGATAACTTTGTAGATAAAACCCACAAGCTATCCTCCCGAAGTAGATTTACACTTAGGAATTTTATATAAGCTTATGTTTTTATTTAAAAAAGATAATGCGAGGTTCTTTTTTTATTATTTTACCCAATGTGGAAAACGGTTTTATCTATTCACGTCCTGTGTCTATTCGACAACGAATATAACGTCCCTTTCCATAACCGGAGGAGTATTCTAGCACAATGGATCAAAGATCATAGCGATCCTTTATACTTTTTTTAACGTTAGTATTTTATGAAAAGGCATAAACAGCGATTCATCGTATGTTGCGAGCATTTTAACGACAAAATTATTTTATTTTGTGGTCTTACTTAGATACTTGCTACACTAAACCCAGTTGCATTAAGGAGAGATATCAAATGAAAAAAGTGGCTGTTATTTTAGCTGGTTGCGGTGTTTATGATGGCGCAGAGATTAACGAAGCAGTACTTACCCTGTTGCACATTGCAAAAGCAGGTGCATCTTATCAATGCTTTGCACCCGATATTGACCAACTACACACAATCAACCATTTAACCGGTGAAGAAATGGCACCTAATCGTAATGTGTTAGTGGAAGCTGCTCGCATAGCTCGTGGTGATATAAAAGCAATTACAGAGTTAAAGGTAAGTGAATTTGATGCGTTAATTGTCCCAGGTGGCTTTGGTGCCGCTAAAAACCTATCTGACTTTGCAGTAAAAGGCCCTGAAGCTCAGGTACAAAATGACGTACTAAAAGCCTGTACAGATTTTGTTAAAGCTAATAAAGCCGCAGGTTATATGTGTATTGCGCCCGCTATGCTACCTCTTATTTACGGTCAAGGTGTTAAAACAACCATTGGTAATGATGCAGACACAGCCTCAGCCATCGAAAAGCTAGGCGGCGATCACCAAGCGTGTGCTGTTGAAGATATTGTTATTGATGAGCAGCATAAAGTCGTTACCACACCCGCCTATATGTTAGCGCAGAGCTTATTAGATGCTGATGCAGGGATTCAAAAACTCGTTAAAAAAGTACTCGAATTGGCATAGTGCGCTATTTAAGCAGCTAATTTTTATTGCGCTAACGCAAAAAATGACGCTTTTTATAAAGAAAAAGCCTTTCAGATCATTTTATAAATTGTGGCTTAGCGTTATAATCGTTCTAATTTCCGTCATATATATCGTGATTGATCACGTTCAAATCGAAGTGAGCAAGGCAAAATGAAAAAACTATCAGCTGCATTATTACTGCTAGCAACAACGGCATATGCGCAAGCATATGACAACTCTTTGACTGAAGATGCCATTAAAAAGCGTCTAGCGCCAATTGGTTCTGTATATCTAGAAGGTGATAAAGCGGCTGCTGCTGCTGAGCCAACAGGTCCACGTTCTGGTGAACAAGTTTATCAAGCCGCATGTTTTGCATGTCACGGCACAGGTGCTCTTGGCGCACCTAAATCAGCAGATGACTGGGCTCCTCGAATTGCCAAAGGTAAAGATACCTTATTAGATCACGCAATCAATGGTTTCAATGCCATGCCGCCGAAAGGGACATGTATGGACTGTTCTGATGAAGAAATCAGTGCAGCAATCGACTTTATGACTAGCAAATAATTGCTAAATAAATAACGACGAAGGGCTTAACTCTGTTAAGCCCTTTTTTTTGCTCTTTAACTCCTCTCAAACCCAAGCAATTCGTACCTATAATCGCATATCTTCACGACTAATAGAGACCATCATCTACTTGACGATCTACGAAAAAAGTGGAACTATAGAGAACAATAAATAAACAAAAATAATAACTGGTTCTAAATCATTGGAAGATTCAGCAACACACATTGAAAAGCTAGCCCATAAAAATGCTCGCTTAAAATCGCTTATAAAGAAATATAAGCAATCACATCACTTGCAGCATGCTCTACTACAACTTTCAGAGCAAGCAAGTACTGTTGCCGAATTAACCCTACTCTACCCTGCTATTCATAATATTCTACAAGACTTTATACCCAGTAAAAGCTTTTATGTCGTACTAAATAACCCTGTTACAGATAACCTTGAACTTTCTTATTTTGCCGATGAAAAAGATGGCCTGTCTGTCCCTCTAAAATATGAACATTTCTTCAAAGATGGTTTAACTGGGTACGTATTTAAGCACGGCAAAACAAGCTATTTTTCTAAACAGCAAACACAAGAAGCCGTTGAGAAGGGATTGTTTAAAGCATACGGCACGCCAGCAGAGCATTGGGTGGGCGTACCCGTTTACCGTGAGAAAGCCATCATTGGTGTCATGGTCGCGCAAAGTTATGACAAAGCACAAAACTATACAGAGCAGCAAATAGAACTACTAGAAGTCATGTCGCTTTACCTTGCAACAGCAATCGAACGGGTGAAAAAACGCGAGTTACTTGAGTCTGAAGTAAAAATTCGCACCCGTGCACTGACGCAAAGTAACCAAGCTTTAAATGATGAAATTTTACAACGTAAAAAAGCACTCGATCGCCAACAAATTTTATTCAAAATATCAGAGCTGGCAACTTTGAGTAAAAACGTTGAAGACGTCTATGCCCATGTGCATGAAATTATTAAAACCATCACCTATGCCGATAACTTATACATTGCCTTGTATGATCAAACATCTAATTGGTTAAGCTTTCCTTATTGCGTAGATGAATTTAATGACAACGCAAAACCTAGACCTTTCGCCAAAGGCTACAGTGAATTAGTACTTAGTACAGAAAAGTGCCAAGTGATAGATGAGCAAAGAGCAAAAGATTTAATAAAACTAGGCGTCATTGAACGCCCTATCGATGTCCCACCACAAAGAAGAGCAACCAGTTGGTTAGGCGCACCACTAAAAACGTCACAAGGGGTCATTGGTCTTATTGTTTGCCAAGCTTATTGTAATAAACATGAATTTAGCCAAGATGATTGCGAATTAATTACTTTTGTATCACATCAAATAGCAAGCGTCATTCAGGCTCATTTAGCAAGCCAAGAGTTAAAGCTGAGCCACCAAAAACTTGAACAACGAGTTACAGAAAAAACGAAAGAGCTCCGCCAAGCAAATATGCATTTACAAATGCAAATTGAAGAGCGTAAAAAAATAGAGCAACAGCTATATCATGATGCACATCATGACTCACTAACCAGCTTGCCCAACCGTAGCTTATTCTTAACTCAACTTGAAAAAACATTACAACATTATCAACGTTATCCTGAGCAACAATTTGCGGTTTTATTTATTGATTTAGATAAGTTTAAAGATATAAATGATCAACTTGGTCACCAAGCAGGGGATCAATTTTTAATTGGTGTTGCCGAGTCTTTCTCACATTGTATAAGAGAGCACGACTTATTAGCTCGCTTAGGCGGTGATGAGTTTGTGGTACTGTTAAATCATTTAACCGAAAGACAGCAAGCAGAAGATGTTGCAAAACGTATTATTGAGATAATGAAAAAGCCTTTTTGCATGAAAGGTCAGTGCGTTCAAAGTGGCGCAAGTATTGGTATTACTTATTCAAAAGCAAGTTATAAACATACCGATGAAATTATTCGTGATGCAGATGCTGCAATGTATTATGCAAAAAATGCAGGGCGTAACCGTTTTGAGTGCTTCCACCCTTTATTAAATACCACCACTTCTCAACACGAAACCGAGAGTATGCATCATCTTGATGACCTGCCAATGCATTTTAGAAGCGCTGAAATCATTACGCTCAACGAGGAGTCTAGAGCTGAGTCATTATTGGAAGCATTTGGTGAACACCCTGTGCTTGGCAGTACTAGTTTTGAAGTATTGAAAAAGTTTGCAACTGATAGAGTTCAACATTTCGAAGTGGAGCTTAGCTTGTTGAAGCAAGCGTTCGAATTAGCCCATAATGCTAACTTACAAAAAGTACTCTTCCCATGCTCAGGGTTAGTATTAGAACGTATTAATTTTCAATCGTTACGCCAGTTACTAAAGGCAAACAATGCACAAAGAATGTGTTTACTGTTTAATGAACAGGAGATCCGTTACGCATCTGCGGTACAAATTGAAAACTTAAAAAGCTTAATTGAACAAGGGTTTTCAGTAGGACTAAACGAGTTCGCAAAAGACAGATGTGAGCTTAATTTACTGACAGAGTTTAACTTTGATTACTTACTACTTAGTTCTACCTTTAGTAAACGTGTGCTCCAACAAGATAATTATCACCTTCAATTGCAAGGCGTGTTGGCCATTACGAATATCCAAAATATTCAGGTAATCGCCAAGGGGCCATCGATTTTTAACTATCGCACTTTGTTAGATAAGCACGGTCTATCCTTGTTTATAGGTAAACAACACGCCCTAGCCCCTTTTAGTCCTTTTTCACAAACAGTACAAAGTATTACTTCTTAAGCATAGCTCTTAGATTAGCTACACGGGCTTGGCCTTTTTCCATGCGCTCAGCCTGTGAAGACGGTGGTTTTTTCGCTTCGAAGGCTAAATCATCTTGTGGTAACTCTTGCACAAAACGACTGAGCTCAGTATCTGACGTTTCACCAAATTGACGGCGTAACTTAGCATAGGTCATTACCAGCTCTTGCTGAGCACGCGTGATACCTACATAAGCAAGACGACGCTCCTCTTCAACGTTATCTTCATCAATACTTACTTGGTGCGGTAATAACCCCTCTTCCATGCCAACCATGAACACATACGGATACTCCAAACCTTTTGAAGCATGTAGCGTCAGTAATTGTACCGCATCAGATTCATCTTCTTCTTCGTTGCGCTCAAGCATATCGCGCAAGGTCAGTTTACTGACCACCTCAGCAAGGTTCAGCGGTGGATTGTCTGCATCCCCTGCTAGCATGTCAGTAATCCAACGATAAAGCTCTGAAACGTTCTTCATGCGCATTTCAGCGGCTTTTGCACTCGGTGATGACTCATATAGGTATGCTTCGTAGTTAATTTGCCTAACTAACTCTTTTACAGCTTCAAGGGTATCGCCCCGTACCGCATTATCAGAAAGCTCAACCACCCAGCGAGCAAAGCCAGCTAAGGCATTAAAGCCACGGCCTTTTAATCGGTGTGCAAGCTCAGGCTCAAAACAGGCAGCAAATAAGCTGATATGCTTTTCATTAGCAAGCGTACCTAGCTTTTCCAGTGTCACCGTACCAATCTCACGGCGTGGCGTATTAACAATACGTAAAAAGGCATTATCGTCGTCTTGATTCACCAGTAAACGTAAGTACGCCATGATGTCTTTGATTTCTGAACGCGAGAAAAATGACATGCCGCCGCTGATCTTATAAGGAATACGGTTGCTCATAAGTGCTTTTTCAAACACGCGTGCTTGGTGATTACCGCGATATAAAATCGCGTAATCTTTATAGCTGGTGCGTTTCATGAATTTATGAGAAATGATCTCTGCCACCACTCGTTCAGATTCATGCTCTTCATCACGACAGCCAATCACTTTGATAGGCTCACCATAACCAAGCTCACTGAATAGTTTCTTATCAAACTCGTGAGGGTTATTGGCAATCAAAATATTCGCCGCTTTAAGAATTCGTCCAGCACTTCGGTAATTTTGTTCAAGCTTAATTAAACGTAAGCCCGGAAAATCTTTACTCAATAGCACAAGGTTTTGAGGCTTAGCACCGCGCCATGAATAAATAGATTGGTCGTCATCGCCTACCACGGTAAAACGAGCGCGTTCACCCACTAATAGCTTAACCAGTTGATACTGACTAGTATTAGTATCTTGATACTCATCCACCAGCAAGTAACGAAAACGCTGTTGCCAACGTTCACGTGCCGTAGCATTTTGGCCTAACAACAAGGTGGGGATCATGATCAGATCATCAAAATCAAGGGCATTATAAGCACGTAGTTGATTTTGATAACGCGCATACAGCTGAGCAAATAAGGCTTTTTGCGGCTCACGAGCTTCGCGAATAGCACGCTCTGGTAGAATCAATTCGTTCTTCCAGCTACCTATTTGCATCTTCAGTAGGTTGAGTAAGTCTTTGTCTTTTTTAAGTTCTTCTTCGGTCAGCTCGGCTAATAACTGGTTGGTATCTTGATCATCAAATAGTGAGAATCCAGGTTTAAAACCTAACGTCGTTAACTCTTTTTTGATGATCTCAAGCCCAAGGGTATGAAACGTTGAAACCCATAAGCCTTTCGACTCTTGTTTACCCAGTGTTTGCGTTACACGCTCACGCATTTCTTTTGCCGCTTTATTGGTAAAGGTTACCGCAGCAATATTGCGTGCTTGATACTCACACTTTTGCACCAAGTAAGCGATTTTATTAGTAATAACACGCGTTTTACCTGAGCCCGCACCAGCTAATACTAAGCACGGCCCACTAATATACTTTACCGCTTCATCTTGTTTTGGGTTGAGTTTCATAAGCCCCTAAAGAAATTATCCAAAGACAGGACGGGCAATTTTACCGTAATCACTACACTACGCCTAGCCAATAAGGTAAGATTGTTTTTTTACGTGACTCAAGGGACGAAGATGATCAACCCAGCAAAACTTGAAGAAATCGCTAAGCAAATCACCGATAACATGCCGCAAGGCGTGAAAAACCTTGCCGAAACAGTCGAAGGCAAAACCAAGCAAGCTATTCAAAACAAACTTGCTGAGATGGACTTTGTAAGCCGTGATGAGTTTGATATTCAAAGCCAAGTACTTATTCGCACTCGTGAAAAACTCACTGAGCTTGAAGAAAAAGTGGCTTTACTTGAGCAGCAACTTGCTAGCAAACAAGACGAACAATAAAAAAGGAGAGCTTATAGCTCTCCTTCTTCTATCTAACTAGCTTTTGGTATTAGCTTTTTTCAGCAACACGTTCAAAAACGCGCTTTACTGCAATACCATAGGTATCACTGGCTTCTTCAGCACAGGTTACGACCGACTCTAGGTCGTTCAAATGACCATTTGCTAAACCATACACCCAACCATGAATTGTTAACTCTTGGCCTTTCGCCCAAGCATCTTGCACAATGTTAGTACGGCACACGTTACGTACTTGTTCGATAACGTTTAATTCGATCAAGCTATTTAAACGCTCTTGCTCAGGTAATGCATTGAGTTGTTCGATATGTTTTTCTTTTACATCACCTACATGGCGTAGCCAGTTATCGATTAAACCAAAGCGTGCTTCGTTTAATACCGCTTGTACACCACCACAGCCATAGTGACCAACAACCATGATGTGCTTCACTTTTAGTACTTCAACAGCGTATTGCATCACTGAAAGGCAGTTATGATCGGTATGAACAACCACATTTGCTACGTTGCGGTGAACAAATAACTCACCCGGCAACAAGTCTACGATTTCGTTTGCAGGTACACGCGAGTCAGAACAACCGATCCATAAGTACTCTGGATTTTGCTGCATTGATAGAATTTTAAAAAACTCAGGGTCATTTTCGCTCGTACGTGCCGCCCAACGTCTATTATTTTCGAATAAATTTTTTAACTTTCTCATTGCGCCTCTTTACGGTTTTTAATAATTAGCTTGGATCAAGATATTCCTTGGTGTCAGTTGTTTCTCACAAAACGTGCTCACCGTTACTTGATATCCTTGTTGTTGCAAATATAAAGCACGATCGAGCACGAGCCAAACTTCAATTGCCCTTCTGAACACATGTCGGACGAGTTCAACTCGCTCGGTGACCCTTTTGCGCTTTTTGCCTATTTCTAAAAACTTATTGTAATCAATACCTTCAGGTAGAGATAATGATTTTTTCTCAGCTGCCCATAAACAAAATGATTCAAAAGAATCAGAGAAGATTGCTTTGTTCACTGACGGCACACTCACATAGTGTAATTCACCAGTGATTGATTTACGTAACGCATCAAATCCAAGACGCCATTCAACCTCTGTTTTTCTGACCTTATCTACGCGACTCGGTGCCGTTACCGTTTCTTGCAGCGCCAGTTTTAAATCGCGATGAGTAAGCGCAAGCTGACTTTGTTTTGCAGGCTCGCTCATTGCCTGATAAGCGTTATCTGTGAATAAATGATAACAACATGGTGAAAAGCTTATTTGCTGAGTTTTCGCTTTGCTTGCTTGCTGCATAAATGTTTGATGCAAACGACCACAAGCATGTAAAGCTACAGCATGCTGTTGGCTTTCAAAAAAGCCATCAATGTCATCGGTTAATACATCTGCTTGTGAAAACTGCATCGCCAATTGCTGTTGTGTTGCACTGTGCTGGCCTTGGTCGCACAAGTGTTGTTGCAGCTCAATACTATGTACACTGGGCGCGCCATTAAATGCCAGCATACGACCTAAATGCCCTTTACCTGCACACCACTCTAAAACAGGCTGGTTTAATGGATGCTGACTAATCGCTGCAACAAAGTCTTGTAGCTGCTCAAATTTACGACCTTTAATGCCATTACTTATCCAAAACGGAAATTCACTACGTGCAGTACTGATCGCTGGCAGTTCACATAACAGAGCCAACTGGTCGATACCCTCAATTGCCTCAGCAAAATAACGATATAAAGCTGGCTGATCGGCATCAAGCTTGCTGACTTGTTGGTCATCCAGCGTCCATAGTAAGTTAGCTAATTCAGGCCAAGGAAGATCATCAAAATCGAAGGCGGTGCATTGCCAGTATTGGCGAGTTTTAAAAAGCAGCGTATCTAAGGCAATAAATTGCTGAGCAAGCGTCATAACTTCTAAACGACAAAAAATAAAACTGATTATAACAGTTTTTCACCCTTTAACGCCTACCACTGCTGATTAAACGTATATAAAGAGGGATGCATAAAATACTCAGTACAATAGCTAGAATAAGCATCCAAGATAATTCAAAGCCGCCATCGTCTTGATGTTGATACATAAAGTGTTTAAACGCGCGGTCAAACTCGGTTTGATCTAGGCCATATAGTTCAGCAATTAAGCGCCACTTTGCCATCGACATACTGCCAAGATTTACTCCTGGTGGCTTAATATAACTCGTTAATACATTTGCTTCATAAGCAAGCTCTTGTAAGCTTTTATGAGTAGCATAATCGTGTTTAGTTACAGCAATACTCTCTTCTAAGTGTAATAACGCGTAACGCCAGCCTTTAATACTTGCATGATAAAAGCGCTCAACGATATCTGGATTTTTTTCTACCATCGCTTCACTGGTATATAAAATATCGCCATACACATTCAAACCAAACTTTTGTGGACAAATGAGTCGGTGACCCACTCCTTGTAATGTCATCGTGTATGGTTCATTGGTGACATAAACTTGCACCGCATCTAAGTCACCGGCAAGCCACTGTTCAATGCCCCCTTCATGGCTTGCAGCTATTAAACTTTGTTGATCAAGCCCTGCACGTTGCAACATCACTAACAACTCAGCGTTTTCAACTGAGCCGATTTTACTTAGCTTCTTATCGGCAAAGTCTCTGGGCTGAAAAATATCTGAGTTATTTTTTACCATCCAGCAGTAAGGTGAAAACTGCAGTATGGCTCCCAGGGCAACAACTGGTGCGCCTTGTTTGCGCTTTTGTAATATGCCTGAGTGAGTAATGGCGAAGTCGGCTTCACCGCTTAATACTTTAGGGAAGGTATCTGGCGCATTCGGATCGGCAGGTATTATGGAAACATCAAGGCCCGCTTCCTTATAAAAGCCTTTTTTTGCAGCCATATAATAGCCTGCAAACTGAAACTGGTGAGTCCATTTTAGTTGTAGGCTAACTTTATCAGCGCACTGTGCGCTCATAGATAGCAATAAACAAGTTAACCCTAGTAGGCTTTTTATACCTTGCACGCATCATCCTTGCTTGAAACCGTGCATTAACTATAGGAAAAATAGAGAGAAAATCAAGACTGCACATTAACAGTCTTGATGATACTTAGCTACTGATTTGCCGCTTTAACTTCACTCAGTTCTTGACCTTGGCTGGTTAAGAACTGAGTGAAACATGGATTGTTCGTTTCATCTTGAACGTTGTATCCCAAACGGTTCAAATGCTCATTGAATACCTCATAATCACTCGGTTCAATCGCAAAGGCCGCTAGCACATTACCAATCGCTCCACCATGATTACGGTAATGGAATAAAGTGATATTCCAATTACTACCAAGAGTATCTAAGAATCGCGCCAATGCGCCTGGATACTCAGGAAACTCAAAGCGAAGTAAACGCTCATGAAGTTGGGCTGGCGCTTTACCACCAACCATATAACGAATATGCAATTTAGCCAGCTCGTTATCTGATAGATCGCAAAATGTATAGTCGTTTTCTGTCAGTGCTGCTTTTAATTCATCGAGCTCTTGTTGGCCTTGCCTTAACGCGATACCAACAAAAATTTGTGCTTCGCCTGGGCCTGCATAACGGTAATTAAACTCGGTGATAGCTCTGCCACCTAACGAGTTACAAAACTGCTTAAAGCTGCCCTTCTCTTCTTTAATCGTCACAGCAAGGAGTGCTTCGTTCTTTTCACCTAGCGCCGTTCGCTCAGCAACATAGCGTAAGCGGTCAAAGTTTAAGTTCGCACCCGATAAAATCGCAGCCACGTTTAAGCCTTTTACACCATTTTGTTGGCACCACTTTTTCAGCCCTGCTGTAGATAGCGCACCTGAAGGTTCTGCTATCGCACGAGTCGAAACAAAGATATCTTGCATTGCGGCGCAGATTTCATCGCCTGTAACAGTAACGACTTCATCACAAAACTTTTGCGCTAAACGAAATGTTTCTGTGCCGATAACTTTTACGGCTACGCCATCTGCAAAGCTGCCAACACGGTCAAGCTCAACGGGCTTGCCTGCTTCAAGCGCTGCTTTTAGGCAAGCACTCTCGTCAGCTTCAACACCAATGACTTTAATATCAGGACGTAACGACTTAATGTACACCGCCATGCCCGCAAGTAAACCACCACCGCCAACAGGAATAAAAACAGCATCAAGGTCATTCAGTTGCTGCATTAATTCACGGGCAACGGTACCTTGGCCAACAATCACATCGGGATCATCAAACGGTGGCACAAACACCCCATTACGCTGCTCTGTCAGCTCTAAAGCATGGGCTTTTGCAGCATCGAAATGATGGCCGTGTAATACCACTTCACCACCGAGTGAACGTACTGCATTCACTTTAATTTCTGGTGTTGTAACTGGCATCACAATCGTTGCTTTATGCCCTAAAAATGAGGCACTGAGTGCCACGCCTTGCGCATGGTTACCCGCTGAGGCAGTGATCACATCAGAGCCTTTTGGCAACTTGCTCAGTTTATGAAATGCACCACGAAGTTTAAATGAATAAACCGGTTGTTGGTCTTCACGCTTTAGCCACACATGGTTGCCTAGCCGTGCACTAAGATCAGCCATTTCGCTGACCTCAGTGACTTTTGCAAGCGGCTCCATGTTCGCTTGGATGATAGCGCGAAAATAATCGAGCTCTTGAGAAACCATAATTAACTAAGCTCCTCAAGTTTTGCTAAATCGCGAACAGCTCCTTTGTCTGCACTGGTTGCCAGTAATGCATACGCTTTCAGTGCTGGTGATACATAACGGTCACGGTCCAGTGGTTTATAAGCATCTTTTCCACGTGCAAGTTGCTTTTGTTTACGTGCTTCAAGCTCTTCATCAGACAGGGCTAGGGTGATTTCACGGGTTGCGATATCAATTACTATTTTATCGCCATTTTCAACATAGGCGATTGCACCACCGCTTGCTGCTTCTGGTGAAACGTGACCAATAGATAAACCCGATGTACCACCCGAGAAACGGCCATCTGTGATAAGCGCACACTTTTCACCTAAGCCCACTGATTTTAAGTAACTCGTTGGATACAGCATTTCTTGCATGCCTGGGCCGCCTTTTGGTCCTTCGTAGCGAATAACAACCACATCACCCGCCTTCACTTCACCGTTAAGAATGCCTTCAACCGAATCATCTTGTGATTCGTATACAACTGCGGGGCCTTCAAAGTGCAGCATTTCTTCAACGACACCGGCACTTTTAACAATACAGCCATCAAGAGCTAAGTTACCTGAAAGTACAGCTAAGCCACCATCTTGACGAAAGGCATTTTCAACACTGCGGATACAGCCGTTTTCACGGTCATTATCAAGTTCAGGCCAGCGGCATTCTTGGCTCATTGCTTTTGTAGTACGGATACCGGCAGGGCCTGCTTTATAGAATTTTTGCGCCACTTCATTATTAGGATCGGTCGCATCCCATTTAGCCACCATTTCGGCCATAGTATGACCTGCCACGTGATCAACCGATAAATCGACAAGGCCAGCCTTACCTAATTCACGGATAATTGCCATCATGCCACCAGCGCGGTGTACATCTTCAATGTGATATTTATTGGTTGCGGGTGCTACTTTACAAAGGAAAGGTGTTTTGCGAGAAAGCTCATCGATGTGCGACATATCAAAATCAACACCCGCTTCTTGCGCTGCAGCTAATAAGTGTAGAACCGTATTTGATGAACCACCCATGGCAATATCAACCACCATTGCATTCATAAAGGCGGTGCGATTAGCAATAGCGCGTGGTAATACTGCTGCATTATCTTTTTGATAATACTCACGGCATAAATCAACAATGCGCGCACCCGCTTCAACATAAAGTTGTTTACGGTCTTTATGCGTAGCAAGTGTGGTACCGTTACCCGGCAGTGCTAAACCAATCGCTTCTAATAAGCAGTTCATTGAGTTGGCAGTAAACATGCCCGAACATGAACCACAAGTAGGACACGCAGAGCGCTCTACTTTTTCAGAGTCTTCATCGCTTACTGTGGTATCAGCGCCTTTTACCATGGCATCCACTAAATCAAGTTTAATGTCGATATCAGCAAGGCGTGTTTTACCCGCTTCCATTGGACCACCTGATACGAAAATAACCGGAATATTTAAACGCAGTGCTGCTAGCATCATCCCTGGGGTGATTTTGTCGCAGTTAGAAATACAGATCATAGCATCGGCACAGTGTGCATTAACCATGTATTCCACAGAGTCAGCAATTAAGTCACGCGACGGTAGTGAATACAGCATACCGCCATGACCCATTGCGATACCATCGTCGATTGCAATGGTATTAAATTCTTTTGGTACACCACCCGCTTCGGTGATGGTTTCGGCCATTAGCTCACTGAGTTGATTAAGATGAACGTGCCCTGGTACAAACTGAGTATATGAGTTAACAACAGCGATAATTGGCTTACCGAAGTCTTTATCTGTCATCCCTGTTGCACGCCACAAAGCACGCGCCCCTGCACGTTTGCGACCTTCTGTTGTTGTTGCACTTCTTAATTTAGCCATAATTACCTCAGTTGTTGCAGTGGCATGCCACTGACTTCCTCATTCCTAATTTATTTCTACTAAAGCATCAACCTGATTGCTCTAGTTACCTGTTGATTTTTTACTAGATTGCTTGTTGTTGAAATTGGTTTTCAACATTAACGTGTTTAACATCAACCAATTTATTTAATTGTGATGTTAGTAGATAAATCGGCTTATCGCTGTCTACCGTCATAGTGACGTGAAACGCTTCATCAGCCATTTCTAAATTCATGGTTGTTAGGTCAAAGCCGCGATGACGTGCAACGCGTAAAAAGCGCTCTACCGCGACACTTTGATTCTTTAGTGCAATCGTTAGGGTGTGTTTCATTTTACTGTCTCCGTCATCATTTCATCATTGGCAGCACCGGGCGGTACAAGCGGCCATACATTTTCTTTATCATCTATACAGGCATGCAGAATATATGGACCTTCGCTATTTACTAACGCATCAACCGCAGCATCAACTTCATCTGCTTTAGTGATAGTTTGACCTGGAATGCCAAACACCGCTGCTAACTGCACAAAATCAGGATTATCTGAAAGGTTTGTTTCAGAATAACGACCTTCAAAAAATAGCTGCTGCCATTGACGTACCATGCCTAAGCGCTGGTTATCTAGGATTAGAATTTTAACTGGCAGATTGTTACGGCGAATTGTTGCCAGTTCTTGTATGTTCATCATGATTGAGCCATCACCCGAGACCGTGATCACAAAATCATTTGGGCGCGCAACTTGCGCGCCGATAGCGGCTGGTAAACCAAAACCCATGGTACCCGCTCCACCACTACTTAAATGATTACTTGGGTGGCTAAACTTCATGTGCTGTGCCACCCACATTTGGTGCTGACCCACATCACAGCATACAACACCCGTTGATGGCATTTTTTGGCTTAGCTGGTTTAATAAGTAAGGGGCAAACACTTTTTCGCCCGGATAGTCATAACGCCATGCATGCTCTTTCATCATGCTTTCGATGTGCGTTAACCACTCATCTGGTGTAACAAAACAATCAAGCTGCGGTAATGACGTTTTTAAATCTGCCACTAATGATGCTTTTGCAGGCTTACGCTTACCAACCTCTGCCGCGTCAATATCAAGGTGAATAACCTTTGCTTTTGCCGCAAACTTGCTTAAATTGCCAGTTACACGGTCGTCAAAACGAGCACCGATACAAACCAAAACATCACACTCTTGCACCGCTAGGTTAGCCGCTTTACCGCCATGCATACCTAGCATGCCAAGATCATATTCATAATCAGGTAATACGCTGCCTAGCGCTTTTAACGTCGATACCGCAGGCATATGTGTTTTTTCTAAAAACTGCATAAGCTCATTTTGCGCATCGGCCGCTTGTACACCACCACCGATATACGCCACAGGACGCTGCGCTTCACTCAATATTTGATTGGCAATAGCAACTTGGTTTGCGTCTAATTTTGGTAAATAATCTTCGGCGGCTAACCAAGGGTGGAATGGTACTTGCACCATTTGGATGTCTTTGGGGATATCAACTAACACAGGGCCTGGGCGGCCGCTTTGTGCTATGTGGATGGCTTCTTGTAGGATTTCGGCTAAGTCTTCAGCTCTTTCAACCATGTAACTATGTTTAGTGCATGATAACGACATACCTAACACATCCACTTCCTGAAAGGCGTCGGAGCCTATCGCTGCGGTAGGTACTTGCCCTGTGATAGCAAGCAATGGCACTGAATCCATCATCGCATCAGCAAGGGCTGTTATTAAGTTAGTCGCACCTGGGCCTGATGTTGCAAAGCACACACCTAACTTACCTGTGCTGCGGGCAAACCCTACTGCTGCAAAACCAGCCCCTTGCTCATGACGCGTCAAATAATGTTTGACTGGCGCACCGTACAAAGCGTCGTAAATAGGCATGATGGCACCGCCTGGGTAACCAAAAACATCCTTAACGCCATGTTTGGCTAATAAATCGATTGTTAATTCTGCGCCTGTCATCGTAAATCCTCATTCCTCAGTGACATTGTGTATTTGCTGCGACTCAAACCTTAAAACAAAAAAGCCCCCCGGACTGTTAAGTGCGGGGGGCTTTTTAAATGCTTCACTTTTCTCTAAGCACTAACTAGCCCCCGCGGTAATAATAATCACCACGACGTTAATCAGAATTAGAGAAAGTTTGTTTGTAAGCATTTATCTGTAACCAAATTTTGTTCATTTGTAGCGGAAATCTAGCCATCCCGCTGCCTTTTTCTATTAGTACCGCGCTAAGCCCTTCAAGTCAACAATAAAATTAATTCAAAAAAACATACAAAAAACACTTAAAAGGGAATTAATATTCAAAATATAGTTAATAAGGGGTTTATATTTCACTTTTAAACAAATATGGAAATGTCATACCTCTTTATTAGCTATTCTATGGCTGATTAATTTTTAGCTCTAAGCCCGTATTTTTTCTGCTTTCATTCGATTTAATTTAACTGCTTATGGAAAATTAGTTTAGTATTGAAAACAGTCACAATTTGAAAGGGAAAATTATGAGATTCATTCAGCGCTTTAATGCTCTGTTTTTTATGGTGCTATTACTTGGTTTTAGCCAATGTGCATTGGCAGAGCCGGGACTATGGAAAATAGAAAAAAACGGCATTTCGTCCTATTTATTTGGCACTGTGCATGTTGGTGATAAAAGCATGCAAGGTCTACCAAAGAAGGTTACATCTGCAATTGAGAGCAGTGATAAAGTTATTGTTGAGGTTGATATCAGCACTATTTCAGCAACCGAAATGCAGCGTCGTTCACTGCCTTTTATGATGCTTAAAGATGGAAAAACACTGCAATCAGAGCTTTCTGTAGATAACTTCAATAAGCTACAAAAATACTTTGCCGATAAGTCTATAGATATCGCAATGTTTAAAAACTTAGCACCGTGGGCTGTGATGGTCACCATGATGCAAATGGAGTTCCAAAACGTTGGTTTTTCAGATCAATACGGCATCGACAAACAAGTACTTGCTTATGCGCAAGCACACAATAAACCTATCGGTGAATTAGAAACTCTTGAGCTACAAATGGAAATGTTTACTCATTTAGCAGTTATGAACGATAAGATGATTGAAGAAACATTTGAGCAGCTAGCTGATGTCGACACTTACTTTTTTGGCCTTATCAATGCGTGGAAATCTGGCGATATGAAAACGCTAGCAAAGTTTTATAACGAAAGCTTTGATGATTCTCAATATGGTGAACTAAGTGAGCAAGTAATGCTAATCGATCGCAATAATAATTGGGTAAAGCAACTTTCATCGCGTATCGGCAAAGAAAAACTATTTATTGCCGTTGGTGCTTTGCACTTGCCTGAACAACATGGTTTGCTAAAGCAGCTAACCGATAAAGGCTTCACGGTTACACGTATCTAAATGTTCTATAATCAAATTCAAATTTTATAAGCGCCTTTTATGGCGCTTTTTTTGTGAAATCAGCCATCTCTAAATAGTGTTCAATACCTGTGATTTTGTCACTTGCATGATGATTAACGTACACGACAGTACTTGTCCCTGCGGCGCAGATTTTTTCTATCAGTAATAGCACTCGCTGCCTATTTGCTTCATCAAGGCCAAGGCAAGGTTCATCTAAAATTAATAAATTAGGGTGTTTTATCATCGCCCTCGCAATCAATAATAATCGCTGATCACCAAAGGATAGCTGACTAAAAGAGCTATTTTTTTTGTCACTTAAACCCAGCAAAGCTAACCACTTGGTAGCAATTTCTAGCTGTTTATCAGTGGCTTTTTGATAAAGGCCAATACTGTCATAAAAACCCGATACAAGGGTATTGAGTGCAGTGATACTAACCCGATAATCCATATGCAGCGCATTAGAGATATAACCAATGTGCTGTTTAATTTGCCAAATACTCTCACCACTGCCACGCTGAAAACCAAACACCTTAATATCGTTGTTATAACACTGCGGGTTATCGCCAGTGATAAGGTTCAGCAAGCAGGTTTTTCCTGAGCCATTTTTGCCGGTTAACTGCCAATGTTCGCCTTGGTTTATTTGCCAGTTTAGGTTTTCAAAAACTGCCTCACCACCATAACTCACTGAAGCATTATTTAGTCTTACCAGCATGGGTTCTGTGAGCGGGGGTGCTTGATGATCAGTATCTGCGTTAGGTATTTGTAACTCCGTATGAGTGAGATGCAATAGCTTTAGTAAATCATCGCGCTGCTCGGTTGTTGGCTTTGCTAATTGCTGAGCCACATGACCTTCTTTAACATAGCCGTAGTGATCAACAAAGTCAGGTATTTCAGTTAATCTATTGAGTACAAAAATGAGGGTTGTTGTTTTACTAAGCTCTGCGAGTAACTGATTAAGTTCGGCCATTGCCGTGACATCTAAGCCATCAAACGGCTCATCAAGCACAAGTAAATCTGCCCTCCCTATCAAAGCCTGAATTAACAATAGCTTACGGGTTTCTCCGGTTGATAAATCGCGAAACGCCTTGCTAAGCTTATCTTTAAAATCAAACATGGCAATTAATTGTTGTAGCAACTTACCATCAAACTGTTGCTCATCACGGCCAGCAATCATAATCTCGTAAACGGTGCTAGAGGCAGTAACACCATCAACAATGTCATCTTGATCTTTTTTTAGCTCAGCCGCAAGAAGCTGCTTTTGGCTGTCTGGCGAGACCAATGCAATTCGCTCAAAGTTATTCTCATAGTGGCCTTGTTCTATTTTTGCAAAGCCAGCAATAGCAGCAGCCACCGCTGATTTACCCGCGCCATTCGCACCAAGTAAAACCCATTGCTGCAATCGCGATACATTGATATTAAGCTCATCTAAATAATAAACATCATTACCCTGCCCCTTTAGGCTAGCTCTAACATTAACCAACTGCACTTGTTGCACGTTGAATCCTCATTCTAAATTACCGTTAGCTTGACGTTACCCCATTCAATAAAAAATTAAAAATCGTTTAAACCTTTTTTGAATACAGCTGCGACTAAGGTATAAAATGTCATTTACAGGAAAAAACAATGAAAAAATTACTTTGTGTGGCTGCAATAGGTCTAATACTGGCAACTTCAGACTCTACAGCAAAAGATTCACGAGAGCTCAATCACACCTTTACAATTAATGGCGCAAGCCAGCTTGAAATCGATTTTCCAGTTGGCAGCTTAGAAGTACAAAACTACGCAGGCAGCGAAGTGGTGGTCACAGTGCGTATTGAACCCAAAAACGATACAGGTTGGTTTGGTTCTGAGATGGACTTATCAGATATTAAACTAAGTCACTCACAAAGCACAGGCTCACTGAGCTTAAAGCTAGATAACGATGACATTCAACAAAATTGGTTAGTAAAAATGCCCAACACAATGGCGATTGATGTAGAGCTCGGTGTGGGTGACATTGAAATAAATGATACAAGTAACTCTGTGGATATTGAGCTTGGAGTGGGAGCTGTGCGTATCGATAGTGCACTTGATGACTACAAACGTATTGAGCTGGAAACAGGTGTGGGTGATACAAAAATTCGTGGCATGCTAAATGAAGCAAAACAAAGCAGAAAAATTGTCAGTTCACACTCACAGTATAGTGGGAATGGGCAATTTGAGATTGATGTTGAGGTGGGCGTCGGCGATATAAAAGTCAGTAACTAAAACCTTTAATGGCGCTTATTCTGCTCTATTTTCAGCAAACATAATCGTCAAGGCTTTTTCTACTGTTTCGGCTGTTATTGGTTTATATAAGTGAAGGTTTGCACCTAACGCATAGATGCGTTGCAAATCTTCACTGGAGGTATTGGCTGTTACAGCCAAAATAGGCGTCAGTTGACATTGCTCATTTCTAATTATGTCAATTGCTTGAAAGCCATCCATCACTGGCATGTTAAGATCCATAAATATCACATCATACGGCTTAGTTTCGGTCATATCTGTCGCGATTAAACCGTTTGGCGCTATATCATAAGTATAATTAAATTGGCTCAGAATACGGCCCAATATTGTCGCATTTAAAGTGTTATCTTCAACAATCAAACAATGCAAGTTACTAGGTAATAATGCCTTAGCTGCCTCTTTAGGTGCTTGCTTAAAGGCTAGCTTAACCACAACTTTCACACCATGGGGCTGGACATTAAAAAACTGAATATCCCCTTCAAGCGCTTTAATAATTTGTTTTACCCTGAACAGTCCCGTTTTTAAACCTTGAAAATGCTGCTCTGCATCTTGCTCGTCATTTAAAAAATCACTGGATGAGTGGTCAAACCCTTTACCATTATCTTGCACCTCAAATACAAAACCTTTCTCTCCTTGGCAACTGGCGGTAACCGCTATACGCCCTTGTGTTGGAGTGAACTTGACAGCATTGTTTACAAGCTCTGCAAATACTTGTTGGAGTCGCCCATGATCACTAATGACCTGTTTGTTTACTGATTCTGCAAAGTTAATCGTAAAAGTAATTTTTTTATCATTACACGCATATTCAAAAGGAGTAACGGCCTGCTTAAGGCTAGTTAATAAATTCCCTTGTGCTAAATTCAGCTGCCACTCCCCTGTAGTAAGCTTCTGCAAATCAAGTAGCTCATCCAGCATTGAGACTAACCTATTTACGCAGTATAAAGCCTGCTTTTTTGTGAGTTGCTGAGTATCATTAATATCCAGCGCCTCTATTGACGCTGTCAGTCCTTGCAATGGTGTTCTAAATTCATGACTGGCGCGGGCTATAAAACGTTCTTTATTGTGGCTAACACGCTCTACAACTTCTTTTTGTTGCTGATATTGTTTTATTGTTTTTGCAATGAGCTTTTCCATTGGTTTGAAGATAAATATAAGCTCCACAATCAGTAGCCCAATAGCAATAATCCAAAAAATAACCTCTAATATAGAAATGACTTTTACCTTGGTAACAGCGCTTTGCTCTAACAGATAAACAGCTTCATCTAAATCCATTAAAAGCTTTTCTAAATGTTCACTACTAAATGGGGAGCGACCTTGAGTGCCATAATTAGAGCGACTATTTAATAGTTGCTGCGCTTTGCTGATGTATTGCTTAACGTGCAAATCTAGTTGTGTTGGAGAAGAGAAATAGTGAGCCTTTAGCGCATCATTTAAATAAAGAAACTGTCCACTGCTATCTTTTTGAAGTAAAAACTGATGGCCCGCCACGAATTGCTCTACAGCGTGCTGCAATAGCATGCGATGCTGATGTGTTTGCCCTGATTTTTCGAAGATAAGCGCATTTCCATAAAGCGCTATTTTTTGTGACAACATGCGCTGTTTACCAGCGATGTTAATAACTTGCGCATCACCTTTTTGAATATAAAGTAGATACTGCATCAAAGACACAGATACCGAAATTAAAATGGCGATTGCCAACAATCCCCAGCGATATCGTTTTCTGATATCTACAACCAGATCTAACATATCCGACTCAAGTATTTTTTATATTCAGTGTAGTATAAAAAGATTTATAAAGCCTACAGCGATAGGCTCTATAAATCATACTACTTACTCGTTATTACCTATTCTCTAAGCGGTTGTAATCGAATAAGCCAAACTCAACACCACGGTATTCTTTTGCCGTTTTATGCAAAATATCGCTGTACTGCCAAAACTGCGGGTGGGTTCGGCGAATTGCAAACTCACTTTTTAAATCTCGGTATGCAGCTTCATCCGTTGCCTTTGCAAGCCCAGATGCAAACGCAGAAACTTGCTGTTCATTATGTAGATACCAAATAGCTTCAGGGTAATCACCAATAAAACCAGGCACAATAGTGACGGTGTCTTCCGCATAAGCACGTTGCCCTTCTTCATTCAACAAGCTCGAAATATTATAGTGAGCGTTATGATGAATAAGTGTGTATGCCTTGTGTTTATCAGTGCCATCTTTTACTAACACAAACGATATTTGTGGCAATAGATTCACTGCCTTTACAGGTAAATGATTAATACTGGCTAACGGCTCTGGTACCTTTGTATAGTCAAATCGGGGGCTCAAAACAGACTGCAACTTTGCTTTTAACATAGTGAACAACTCTGCTTGCGGATCTGATGTTTTATAATCAACGCCTGTTGGCTGGCTAAACGACAACTCATCTTCAAAGAAATTAGTTAAGCTAGGTGGCGATTTACGATACCACTGCGCTTTAATTTCCTTACGTTTAGCCTCTGGTAGCAATGCCAAATAATTCGCTTCACCTTCTAAACGCAAAAAATCCATATATAAACGGGTAAGTAACTGATGGCCTATATTGCCATACACGTCGAAGCCTGCCACCAGCAAGTAGTGAATACGTTCAAACAACGCATAATCAAGCACCCACGCTGTTTTTGGCTGCTGGCCTATCCAACCTTTGACAACCGTTGCGCTATCAAAATGACGAAATACTGTTAGCGCCGCATTTTGGTTATGTCCGTCACCTTGCCAAAGTAGGTCTGTTGTTAAATGTTGGCCATTTTCAAACATTTTATTGGCCAACGCGACTTTTGCTGACAAATACTGGTTTTGACGTTTAGAGTATTTTACCCAGCTTGAAATTGGTAAAGCATTACTCTCTTCCTCAGCTGGCAATGCAAGTGCATCTTCGTGCTGTAATAATAACTCACCCACTTTAGGTGTAGCTGCCATTTCAGGCTTTGCAAAGGCTACCCAAAATTGATCATTAATAACATTTAAGGCTATTTGACCTCGGCATACAGGCCCTTTAATGAAGCCCATAATTATCAGCTCAGCTTCATCAAGCATAAATTGATAACGTGAGTTAACAGGGATTGCAGAAAATGCTTTAAATGGGTTTGATGCAACTTCAGGTTTATAACTCGGAAGTTTACTCACCTGGTAATCAGCGTCAATGAATTGCGAACGTATACGTTCAAGCTTCTCATCATTAAGTGCTAAAGGCAGGTGCGTTTTCGCTAAAATAGTTGAGCGATCATGCATTAAGCGATAGTAAACTCGTTCAACTTTAGGATCTTCATAAGGACGACGAGTACTTATTACTTTGATATCTTGCCCCGGTGGGGTTGATGAACGCACAAGTTTAAAGTAACTATGCTTATCAGCATGCTCAGGGAAGTAAATATGGGCCAAATACCAATGTTCATAAATATAGCGCGCAGCTAGCTGGGCTTTTAAATCATCTTGATTAAAAAATGCCTCCCAACGCTTAACCTGCTCAAGAACATCGGGCTCTGGTGGTTCGATGTGAGCTAAATATCCCCCCTTTCTTAACCACTTAGCAAGGTGCTGAAACTCTTCAGTTGAAATCCCCGGTAAACCATAAGGCATACCACTGTGAGGGTTATCTTTAGCAAATGAATCGAATTCACCCATTGTGGTACAGGTTTGCTCGCGATCAAGGCTGAAATCAAATTCATCGCCTAAAATTGCTTGCGCTGGTAATGGGCTACTTTGCTTAAGTACTAAGGCATTATAAAGCACACTGCCTGCAAGGTTGGCTTCTTCAGTTTGAATGCGCTCATTGAGCACGGGAGTAAAGCCTTTTTCACGCCACTGAGCGGTATTTACTGCATCGAAGAGCAAACGACTAGGCTCTTGAGCAAGTAAACGTGTCCCATCATAAACGCGCTCTTTACTAAGGCCACGATCAATTCCTTCCACTGATGACAGTTTTAACTGACACGGTGCATCATAACAGCCATGGCACACAACACATCGGCTATCAAGCACAGGTTTTACATCCGTTAAAAATTCTACACCTTCAGGTGAGGCTGCTCCGACTACTCGTTCTTGAGGCTGCTCTTTACCAAAAAGCTCATCGTAATGCGCTGCCCCTAAATAAGCACAACCGCTTAATAATATTAAACCAAACAGCGTGGTTAAGGCCTTTTTCATTCTTCTTCCTCGCTATCTTCGATGTCATCACCTAAATCAAATGTTGGCATCATATCGACCTGTGGCGATACAAAGCTATGCTCCCCTTCAGTGCTCAACATTGCACTTAACAAGGGACCTCGAACAAGGGTTAATTGAGCATCGTGTTCTGTATCTATAAGCGATTGGTAATCAGCGCTAATAACATCAACGCGGTAATCTGTCAGCGTTATAGCTACACTGCTATCTTGCGCAGGGTTTTGACAAAGCTGAGTAAGCAACTCTTCACTGAGCGTGACATGCAAAAGTAAATCTGGGGACTCAATATCACGACTGTGAAGGTTCTCGTCAAAATAAAAAAGGGGAAGAGTTAAATCGCTATTTTGCTCTAATTCCATGTGCTGCTCTCTACATCGATATGGCTTTCAATTGTACGAGTATAGCAAACAATAAGTTCAAAAATTAGCGAAAGTTATCAGTAGTTAGCAGCAATTTAACTACTAACTACCCTATTTTTAAACAAGGTGAGCTTAGTCTTACCAAGGCAAGGTTTCACCATTGGAGTGCCAAAAGCCTCCGGTATTACTTAGGTTTAGTTCATCAATACGTTTTATTAAACGCTCTACTGCTGTGTTGGGGCTAATATCACCTGCAAAATTAACCATTTGCGTTTGCACAAATCCCGGATGGAATAATCCGACCGCAATTTTTTTATCTTTAAGCTCATGTGCCAAGCTCACACCTGCAGCATTGAGTGCCGCTTTAGACATACGATAACCAATGTAACCACCTGAACCATTGTCAGCAATTGACCCCATTCGTGATGTGATCATCGCAACCTTCGCATCAAGGCCCAAACTTTGTAGTAATGCATGGGTGACTCGAACAGGGGCGATGGCATTCACATGAAGTTGTTTTTCAATTGCGCTAAAGTCCATGTCGTCTAAAGTTTCATTATGAAAAACACCTGCGTTGTTAATCAAAATATCAATTTTGTCACCATGAAGGTGACTCGCTAAAGTGGTAACATCATCGGCGTTGGCTACATCAATATCGCTAATAATTTTGACATCTAATGCTTTAAGCTCTTCACTTGGGATGCGAACAACGGCGGTTACTCGATACCCTCTAGCCACGTATTGCTTGCAAAAATTAAGACCAATACCTTTGTTCGCCCCCGTTACCACAACATGCTTTGTCATCACCACACTCCTAAAATTATCATGTACCCTATAACCTTGGGGTTAATAAGAAAAAACCAAGAGCTAAAATCCATTAGCTGTGATGGCTGATCATTCTTACTAATGATGATGTTTATGTGAGCCTTGTAACTGATTGCCTTGGGCATCATAAAAACCGCTGGCGCCATGCTCAACAAAGCCTTGGTTGATCATTTTTGCAAGGAATGGGTCGCTCTCATTATCACCGATGTCTGCGTAATCTGTCGTTTGATAGCTATCCCATTTCGCAAACTGCGCCTGCACTTCTTGCTGGTTATGATTACTGGCTGTTAAAACAATTTCACGACTATAGCTTGGTGTTGAAATGCGAATTGATTTTAGTAATTTTTGATTTGCAAGCCAGCTTAGCTCTATCTTGCTCTCACCTTGCTGCTTTGTGTAATACTCCGTTAGCTCACAGCCTTCACCTGTACTTTTCTGGTGCGTCATTGAGGCTAAAAGTTTATCGCTGACTAACTGATATTTACTACTCCAATCTTGCTTGCCTTGCACTTCTGAGGGTTGATACTCAATACCGCGTTGAGCTTCTTGAAAATAACGAATTGGTCTTATTTGTTGGTTCCGTAACTCTTGCCATAATTCAATAAACTGTGGGTTTTGTTTAGCCACTTGATGCGGCGTACGCCAAAGGGTAAAGGTGCTTTCTGTATGCTGCTTTTTAGTAATAGTATCCGTCGTGACTTTGTAGTTAGCTTGCGTAAAACCTGTATTCATGTTGCATTGGTCAGCAACGGCGAGTGGACTCATTAATGTGGCAATTAAGATAGCTGCTTTCACGGTATTCTCTTTTTATCTACGTTTTTCTATCAATAACTTACAGAGTAAGGGAGGCTCAGAGCCTCCCAAAAACTCATTATTGTGCTAATTTAGCATCGGCTTGTTTAACAAGGTCAGCGGCATAATCCATTACATGGAAAATAAGGCTTTGCTCATTAGTACCCGTTACTAAATGCGCGCCAGGGCCTACTGCATACACACCCACATCTTCTGCAGCGTGTGTTTCAGAACCCAGTGGAACAACAGCCTCTTGGTGGAAGCCTGGTGTTGTTGTGTCAACATCAGTTAAATCAACGCGGCCTGTCACTGGCGCAAAGTTATAACCTACGTCAGCATCGGTCTCATCACCTAGGTCACGGAAACCGCCGCCATTGGTATAACCAACCGTTGTATACGGCATATTATCGGCGGCAAGTGATGGTTCATCACTACCCACTGGCACCACTTTACCTAAAATTGGGTTACCGCGTTTAGGGTAGCCTGCAATGGTAAATACGTGACTATGGTCAGCTGTTACGATGATTAGCGTGTCTTCAATACTGGTTTTATCAAGGGCAACTTGCACTGCTTTTGATAACTCAACAGTATCGCTTAATGCATTGTATGCATTGCCCGCATGGTGAGCATGGTCAATACGACCTGCTTCAACAGTTAAGAAGAAACCATTGTCGTTGTTATCGAGTACATCAATTGCTTTTGCGGTCATTTCAGAAAGTGACGGCTCACCAGCAACATCGTTGGCGCGGTCTGCTTCGTATTGCATATGTGATTCATTGAACAAACCAAATACGCGCTCTGTTGTATCTGCATTGATTGCATCAAAACCTGCCTGGTCCATCACATACTGACCCGCTGGGTATTTCGCTTTCCATTCTGCGGTTAGGTCGCGACCATCGGTACGGTCGCCTTCAACAGAGCTCACAGCATCTGCTGAGTTAAATGTAGCGTCTTTAGGTAAGAAATGACGACGACCGCCGCCCATCACAACCTCTAAACCATCAACATTTAGGCCTGCATAGCGTGCTTCTAAGTTCGCTTCGAAGTTCACTAACTGCGATGCAATATCTTCACAGCCAGCAGTAACTGCAGCTTCAGGCATATCTGATACATCTTCCCAGTTACGATCAGCCGATTTTGCATACGTTGCAGCAGGCGTTGCGTGCGTTATACGCGCAGTCGATACAATCCCTGTCGACTTACCAGCAATCTCAGCAAGCTCCGTCGCTGTTACCAGCTCATTACCCGCAACCGTTGCGCAGTTACCACGTTCGATATCTTCATCAACGCCGATAACACCTGCATCGGTTTTTACACCTGATGCCATTGCCGTCATCGTGCCCGCTGAATCAGGTGTTTGCGCATCCACGTTATAGGTTTTAGCAAAACCAGAAAACGGTAGGGCTTCAAAGCTAAGTTGGTGCTCTTCACCTAGCTTACCTTCTAGCTGACCTGCCATAATACGTGCAGCAGTCACGGTCGAAATACCCATGCCATCACCTACAAACAGGATCACGTTTTTCGCTTTACCTGAGTCTTTCGCAACTGCAGCAATGTTTTCTTCGCTAGTAGCCACTTTGGCTTGCGCTTCTTTAAACCAGTCATTATCTGTAAGCGGCGCTAGTTGTGCTGCTGTTAAAGTGGTTGCCGGTGCATTACATGACAAAGTTGTTTCGGTAACTTCTGCTGAGTCTAACGTACCGTTATCATTGCTATCGGTGCCAGTTAGCGTTTCTGTTCCACCGTTTACACACTGCTCTGACCCCACAGCGAGTGTGTTTTCAACAGTTAACGTTTTTGGTGAGTTGTCATCATCATCAGAACAACCCGCTAATGCCACTACTACAGCAAGAGAAATTAAATTTAGTTTTTTCATCGTCGTCGCCATTATTCTTCAATTAGTTCGAGAGCTTGATTAATGATGTGGAAAATTACATTCTGCTCCACAACCCCTTGCGCAAGTTGCGCACCTGGACCTTTCGCATGCAATGAAATATCTTCACCAGCATGTGTCTCTGAACTTAACGGCACGATGGCTTCTTGGTGATAACCTGGTGCTGTCGTATCAACCCCCACTAAATCAGCGCGGCCAGCAAAAGCAGCGTCGTTGTATGATGCATCTGCATCAGTTTCATCGCCTAAATCACGGAATCCTAAACCATTTGCATAACCAACGGTGGTATAAGGCATGCCATCTGCAGCAAGACTTGGCTCTTCGCTACCAACAGCAACTACTTGACCTAGAATTGGATTACCACGCTTAGGATAGCCAGCAATCGTAAATACATGGCTGTGATCAGCGGTAACTAGGATTAACGTTTCTTCAGGGTTCGTGTTATCGACTGCTGATTGAACCGCTTTAGCAAATTCAATAGTATCGTTTAACGCGTTATAAGCGTTGCCTGCGTGATGAGCATGATCAATACGACCTGATTCAACAGTTAAGAAAAAGCCTTTTTCATTACTCTTCAAGATATCGATTGCTTTAGTTGTCATTTGTGAAAGTGAAGGCTCACCTGCAACGTCATTATCGCGATCTGCTTCATACTGCATATGTGATTCGTTAAACAGTGCAAAGACTTTTTTCTCGTCGCCTACCAGTGCATCGAAACCAGCTTGGTCCATCACATACTTGCCATCAGGGTACATTGCTTGCCATTCAGCAGTTAGGTCACGCTCATCGGTACGGTCACCTTCAACACTGCTGACAGCATCAGCCGAATTAAATGACACATCTTTTGGTAAGAAGTGACGACGACCGCCGCCCATTACCACATCAAGACCATCGACATCCGTACCAACAAAACGCGCTTCTAAATTTTTCTCAAAATTAACGAGTTGTGAGGCTATGTCTTCACAACCAGCTTCTATCGCAGCAGCTGGCATATCTGATACATCTTCCCAGTTACGATCAGCCGATTTTGCATAGGTCGCTGCTGGTGTTGCGTGTGTGATACGTGCTGTAGAAACAACGCCTGTAGCCAAGCCCTTAATCTCAGCTAGCTCTGTTGCCGTAATTAACTCATTACCAGCAACTGTAGAGCAGTCGCCACGCACAATATTTTCATTAACACCAATAACACCCACATCCGTTTTAACGCCTGAAATAATTGCCGTCATAGTGCCTGCGGAATCAGGTGTTTGTGCATCAACGTTATACGTTTTAATTTGCGCTGAGTAAGGGAATTCCTCAAAGCTGAGTAAGCCTTCTTCACCCGTTTTACCTTCCATTTGCCCTGCCATGATACGGGATGCAGTGAGCGTTGAGATACCCATACCATCACCAACAAATAGAATGACATTTTTTGCTTTAAACGTTTGCTCAGCCTGAGCTGCCGCTTCTTTTTTTGTTACTTTAGCTTCTGCGGCACTATACCAATCATTTTGTTTTTGACTATCTGGTAACACGCCCGCATTGGCGGTGGCTGATAATGCCAACGTTAAGCCAATTGCAGTGGCAATTTTATTAATTTTCATCGTTACGTTCCGTTAGTACGTTATTTTTTAAAGAGTTAGAGTGCTAACTAAACTGCACAAGAGTAATCAGCGCGGTTATGGTAAAACCGTTTTGTTACTTAAAAAGTGACTTTTCATGACGAAATGATGAAACAAAAGAGGAAGTCTAGTGGTAAGTTAAGCTATTAGTTTTAGAGGAATAAAAAGTAGTAATAATAATGAGTGGATGCTCAACTCATTTTCTTTAGGCATTAAAAAAGGCCGCCTAGGCGACCTTTTTATAAGCTGTGAAGCTCTATCTGTTGATATTACTCAACGATAGTTGCTACAACACCAGCACCAACTGTACGGCCACCTTCACGGATAGCGAAGCGTAAACCTTCGTCCATCGCGATTGGAGCGATTAGTTCTACAGTCATCTTGATGTTGTCACCAGGCATTACCATTTCAACGCCGTCTGGTAACTGTACGTCACCTGTTACGTCAGTTGTACGGAAGTAGAACTGTGGACGGTAACCTTTGAAGAATGGCGTGTGACGACCACCTTCATCTTTAGAAAGTACGTATACTTCTGAAGTGAACTTCGTGTGTGGAGTGATTGAACCAGGCTTAGCTAGTACTTGACCACGTTCAACGTCTTCACGCTTAGTACCACGTAGAAGTGCACCGATGTTCTCACCCGCACGACCTTCGTCTAGAAGCTTACGGAACATCTCAACACCTGTACACGTTGTCTTCGTAGTTTCTTTGATACCTACGATTTCAACTTCGTCATTCACGTTGATGATACCAGCTTCAACACGGCCAGTTACAACTGTACCACGGCCTTGGATTGAGAATACGTCTTCGATAGGCATGATGAATGGCTTATCGATGTCACGCTCTGGCTCTGGGATGTAAGAATCTAGTGCTTCTGCAAGCTCAACGATTTTGTCTTCCCACTCTTTCTCACCTTCTAACGCTTTAAGCGCAGAACCTTGGATTAGAGGTAGGTCATCACCTGGGAAGTCGTACTCAGAAAGAAGTTCACGAACTTCCATCTCAACTAGCTCAAGTAGCTCTTCGTCGTCAACCATGTCACATTTGTTCATGAATACGATGATGTAAGGTACACCAACCTGACGAGAAAGTAGGATGTGCTCACGAGTTTGTGGCATAGGACCGTCAGTCGCAGCAACTACTAGGATTGCGCCGTCCATTTGAGCAGCACCAGTGATCATGTTTTTAACATAATCGGCGTGTCCTGGACAGTCTACGTGTGCGTAGTGACGAGTTGGTGTATCGTACTCAACGTGTGAAGTTGAGATTGTGATACCACGCTCACGCTCTTCTGGAGCGTTATCGATTGATGCGAAGTCTTTCGCTACACCACCGTATACTTTTGCAAGTACGTTAGTGATTGCTGCAGTTAGGGTAGTTTTACCGTGGTCAACGTGGCCGATTGTACCTACGTTTACGTGCGGTTTTACGCGTTCAAACTTTTCTTTTGCCAT
>NZ_JAOCZL010000011.1:0-144012 GCF_041414825.1 Pseudoalteromonas sp. 68 DY56-GL68 | reverse complement strand
CTGTGCATTCTACGCAAGCCGTTATTTTTGTCAACACTTAATTTTGAGAAAAGTTTATTTTTTCAAATCTTAGTCTTACTTGACTTAACCAACTCGTCATTTTGCTTTTTTGTAAGCAGTCCGCCGTGTCGGTGGATGCGCATTATAGGGAGATCCGAATTGAGATCAACTGTTTTTTGAAGTTTTTATGAAAAAAATGACTGTTCGCGCAAAATACGAACGAAACGCGTAAAAATAGCACTAAATCACTCGTGTTAGGCCTATATAGCCACTGTATTTTATATATATGCCTGTTTTTAACTTCTATAAAAGAAGATGTAGCTATTAAAGAACGCGGTGTGATCTTTATATGTGATCTTAGTTGCTAGTTGCTAGTTGCTAGTTGCTAGTTGCTAGTTGCTAGTTGCTAGTTGCTTTAAGATTGTATAGTGATGTTTGGGGATTGATAGAGTTAATTTATTGATAGTGAATTTCAGAAAGTAAAAAGCCGAGCATAAGCTCGGCTTTTTGGTGTCTTTACGACTTACTCTGCAGACTGCGCGTCTTCTTGAACTTCTTCGTTTGTCGCTGGGCGACCAACTAGTTCAATATAAGCCATTGGTGCATTATCACCAGCACGGAAGCCACACTTAAGAATACGAGTGTAACCACCAGGACGGTCTGTATTACGTGGACCGATTTCGCTGAATAATTTACCAACTACTTCATTATCACGCGTGCGAGCAAACGCTAAACGGCGGTTTGCTACACTGTCAGTCTTAGCCAGTGTGATTAAAGGTTCAATTACACGGCGCAACTCTTTAGCTTTAGGCAAAGTTGTTTTGATGATTTCATGTTTCACCAAAGAACCAGCCATGTTGCTGAACATCGCTTTGCGATGGCTGCTGTTACGGTTTAATTGACGACCACTCTTACGATGGCGCATGACCCTATCCTTCTAACTAAACTAATATAGTGATTTAGATTATTCAGCTAGGCTTGCAGGCGGCCAATTTTCTAGGCGCATACCTAGAGAAAGACCACGTGAAGCTAGCACGTCTTTAATTTCAGTTAGAGACTTCTTACCTAAGTTAGGCGTTTTAAGAAGCTCAACTTCAGTGCGCTGAACTAAATCACCGATATATTGAATTTGCTCGGCTTTCAAACAGTTTGCTGAACGTACTGTTAGTTCAAGATCATCAACTGGGCGAAGTAGAATAGGATCGAATTCTGGCTTCTCTTCTTTCTCTTCTGGCTCAGTTACATCACGTAAATCTACGAATGCATCTAATTGCTCAGCTAAGATAGTAGACGCACGGCGGATCGCTTCTTCAGGATCTAAAGTGCCGTTCGTTTCCATATCAATGATTAACTTGTCTAAGTCTGTACGTTGCTCAACACGGGCTGATTCAACCGAGTACGCAATACGTTCAACTGGGCTGAATGATGCATCAAGCAGCAGACGACCAATTGGACGCTCATCGTCATCAGAGGATAAACGACTAGATGCCGGCACATAACCGCGACCGCGCTCAACACGAATACGCATGCTGATCTCGCTGCTATCTGTCGTAAGGTGACAGATAACGTGATCTGGGTTGGCGATAGTTACATCACCATCGTGCTGAATATCAGCCGCAGTCACAGGGCCTACACCAGATTTAGTCAGGGTCAGAAAAACTTCATCTTTGCCTTCTAAAGTTACTGCTAAACCTTTAAGGTTCAACAGAATTTCAATGATGTCTTCTTGTACGCCCTCTTTCGCGCTGTACTCATGCAATACACCGTCGATTTCTACTTCAGTTACTGCACATCCAGGCATAGATGATAACAGTATACGGCGTAAGGCATTACCCAAAGTGTGACCAAAGCCACGCTCTAGTGGTTCTAAAACTACTTTAGAACGCGTTGGGTTGATAGCGTCGATATCGACTAACCTTGGTTTTAGGAATTCGGTAACAGAACCCTGCATTTTATCCTCTCTTAACTCTTAACTTTACTTAGAGTAAAGTTCGACGATTAGTTGTTCGTTAATGTCCGCAGACAGATCTGAACGCTCAGGTAGGCGCTTGAAGCTACCTTCCATTTTCTTACCGTCAACTTCAACCCAAGTCGGCTTTTCACGTTGCTCAGCCAACTCTAGAGCAGCGATGATACGTGCTTGTGTTTTTGACTTCTCACGAATTACAACAGTATCTTCTGGAGTAATTACGTATGAAGGGATGTTCACTACACGACCATTAACTAGAATCGCTTTGTGGCTTACTAACTGACGTGCTTCAGCGCGCGTGCTAGCAAAACCCATGCGATATACAACATTGTCTAAACGTTGCTCTAAAAGCTGTAACAAGTTTTCACCTGTATTACCTTTAAGGCGAGCAGCTTCTTTGTAGTAGTTACGGAATTGCTTTTCTAATACACCGTAGATACGACGTACTTTTTGCTTTTCACGTAGCTGTAAACCGTAATCAGATAAGCGACCTTTACGAGCGCCGTGCTGACCAGGTGCAGTCTCAAGTTTACACTTAGAGTCGATAGCTCTTACGCCGCTCTTAAGGAACAGGTCAGTACCTTCACGACGACTCAGCTTGAGCTTAGGGCCCAAATATCTTGCCATGTTATTTCTCCTAACCTATTGTTAAACGCGACGTTTCTTCGGTGGACGACAACCATTATGAGGGATTGGCGTCACGTCAGTGATGTTGGTAATACGGTAACCAGCAGCATTCAAAGCACGTACAGCAGATTCACGACCTGGACCTGGACCTTTGATGAAAACTTCTAGATTTTTTAAACCGTATTCTTGAGCAGCAGTACCTGCACGCTCTGCAGCAACCTGAGCCGCGAATGGAGTAGATTTACGTGAACCACGGAAACCTGAACCACCTGCTGTTGCCCAAGATAGTGCATTACCTTGACGGTCGGTAATTGTTACAATAGTGTTGTTGAAAGAAGCATGAACGTGAGCCATACCATCAGCAACTTGCTTTTTAACCTTCTTACGACGAATTGGTGCTTTAGCCATAATCTACCCCACCTTATTTCTTGATAGGCTTGCGAGGACCCTTACGAGTACGCGCGTTAGTCTTAGTACGTTGACCACGTAGTGGTAACGAACGACGGTGACGTAGGCCACGGAAACAACCAAGGTCCATAAGGCGCTTGATATTTAATGTAACTTCACGACGAAGGTCACCTTCTACAGTGTACTTGCCAACTGCTTCACGCAATACGTCAAGTGTTTCGTCTGAAAGTTCACCGATTTTTGTGGTCTCGGCGATACCAGTCGCTGCTAAGATTTCCTTAGAGCGAGTCTTACCTATGCCATAAATAGCAGTTAAACCGATAACTGCATGTTTATGATCAGGGACGTTAATGCCAGCGATACGGGCCACTAACACATCTCCTATATTTGAATTTGGTTATCATCTGTTTGAAAAGCCCGCAAGGATACTCAAACGAAGACCAAATCACATTAAAAACACAGGCCGAGTGAATAACTCAGCCTGCACGACTGTTTACTTAGCCTTGCCTTTGCTTATGCTTAGGCTCACTGCAAATTACGCGTACTACACCAGCACGTTTAATAACTTTACAGTTACGGCATATTTTCTTAACGGAAGCACGTACTTTCATTGCTCAACTCCGTAAACTGACCTTATCGACCGTAGCCTTTAAGGTTTGCTTTTTTCAGCACAGAATCATACTGATGTGACATCAGATGCGTCTGTACTTGTGCCATAAAGTCCATGATTACAACAACGATAATCAAAATTGATGTACCGCCGAAATAGAATGGCGTTTGCCATGCCATAGTCATGAATTCGGGCACCAGACAGATAAAGGTTATATACAAAGCACCTGCCAATGTCAGGCGTGTCATCACTTTATCAATGTATTTAGATGTCTGCTCACCTGGACGAATACCTGGGATAAATGCGCCAGATTTTTTCAGGTTATCTGCTGTTTCACGCGGGTTAAACACCAACGCGGTGTAGAAAAAGCAGAAGAAGATAATAGCCGCAGCTAAAACCATCGCATATAAAGGTTGACCCGGAGTCAACGTTGTAGCGATTGCTTGTAGCACATCAGCGACCGGACCTTCACCCTGGCCGAACCAGCTTGCAATTGTACCAGGGAACAGAATTATACTGCTAGCAAAGATTGGTGGAATAACACCCGCCATGTTTACTTTTAATGGTAAGTGCGTGCTTTGAGCAGCAAATACCTGACGACCCTGTTGACGCTTTGCATAGTTAACGACGATACGACGTTGACCACGCTCAAAGAATACAACGAGGTAAGTAACAGCGAATACGATTACAGCAATCAATAACAGTACAAGTACATTCAGATCACCTTGGCGCGCCATTTCGGCTGTCGAACCAATAGCAGACGGCAGGTTAGCTACGATACCAACAAAAATAAGAACAGAGATACCGTTACCGATACCGCGTTCTGTAATTTGTTCGCCCAACCACATCAGGAACATAGTACCAGTTACTAAACTCACTACAGCAGTGAAGTAGAAACCAATACCAGGGTTAACAACTAACCCGTCCATCATACCCGGTAAGCTGGTAGCAATACCGATTGATTGGATAGTAGCAAGCACAAGCGTGCCGTAGCGTGTATACTGGCTAATTTTCTTACGCCCTTGCTCACCTTCTTTCTTAAGCTCTATAAACGGCGGATACATATGCGTTAATAGTTGCGTAATAATCGAAGCCGAGATATACGGCATAATACCCAGTGCTAACACTGAAGCGCGCTCAAGCGCACCACCGCTGAACATGTTAAACATTTCAACAATGGTGCCCTTTTGTTGCTCGAAGAAATCGGCAAGTACAGCGGCGTCAATCCCAGGGATCGGCACGAATGAACCTAGACGGTAAATAATGATAGCACCTAATACAAATAGTAATCGACGCTTCAATTCCGAAAGCCCACTTTGTGCACTTTTCATATCTTGACCTGGTTTAGCCATTAGTACTTCCTTAGTCTTCTACCTTGCCTCCGGCAGCTTCGATAGCTTCGCGAGCACCTTTAGTCACTTTAAGACCTTTAACGGTTACTGCGCGTGAAACTTCGCCAGATTTAACTACTTTAACGAACTGGATGTTCTTTTTAACTAGACCAGCTGCTTGTAACGCGTTTACGTCTACTACATCGCCTTCAACTTTAGCGATTTCAAAAAGGTTAACTTCAGTAGATACTAGTGATTTACGTGAAGTGAAACCAAATTTTGGTAGACGACGTTGCATAGGCATTTGACCGCCTTCGAAACCAACGCGAACTTTACCGCCAGAACGTGATTTTTGGCCTTTATGACCACGACCACCAGTCTTACCAAGACCAGAACCGATACCACGACCTAGACGTTTCTTTTCAGTTTTTGCACCTGCAGCAGGTGAAAGTGTATTCAAACGCATCGAATTAACCCTCAACCTTTACCATGTAAGAAACTTGGTTAATCATACCACGCACACATGCTGTGTCTTCTAACTCAACAGTGTGATTGATACGACGTAAACCAAGACCGCGTAATGTAGCTTTATGCTTCGGTAAACGACCGATAGAGCTCTTTACTTGTGTTACTTTTACAGTTTTATTAGCCATGGTTTACCCCGTGATTTCGTCAACGCTAAGACCACGTTTAGCAGCGATTGACTCTGGAGAGTTCATGTTCTCTAGAGCTGCAATCGTTGCACGAACGATGTTGATCGGGTTAGTTGAACCGTATGCTTTTGACAATACGTTCTGTACACCAGTTACTTCTAGTACTGCACGCATCGCACCACCGGCGATGATACCTGTACCTTCAGAAGCAGGCTGCATGTATACTTTAGAACCCGCGTGGCGACCCTTGATTGGGTGCTGTAGCGTGTTACCGTTTAGGTCTACACTGATCATGTTACGACGTGCTTTTTCCATTGCTTTTTGAATAGCAGCTGGAACTTCACGTGCTTTACCATAACCGAAACCTACTTTACCTGCGCCGTCACCAACTACTGTTAGTGCAGTGAAGCTAAAGATACGACCACCTTTAACCACTTTAGACACACGGTTTACCGCGATTAGCTTTTCAGCCAAATCAGGCTGTTGTTGCTTTGCTTCTACGTTAGCCATTGTCTACTCCTAGAATTGCAGACCGGCTTCACGCGCTGCATCAGCAAGCGCCTTCACACGGCCGTGATATTTAAAGCCACTGCGATCAAAAGCAATCTTTTCGATGCCTTTGTCAGCTGCACGTTCAGCAACCGCTTTACCAACTGCTTGAGCAGCTGCAACGTTACCTGTGCCTTTAACTGTTTCGCTAATTGCTTTTTCAACAGTAGAAGCAGCAGCCAGTACAGTACCCTCAGCGTTTACAACTTGAGCGTAAATGTGACGTGGCGTGCGGTGGATAACAAGACGCGTTGTGCCTTGTTCAATATAATTTCTACGAGTGCGTTTAGCACGACGTAGACGAGCTGTTTTTTTATCCATCGTCTTACCTTACTTCTTCTTAGCCTCTTTACGGCGTACATTCTCGTCCGCGTAACGAACACCTTTACCTTTATAAGGCTCAGGTTTACGGTATGCACGGATGTTAGCAGCTGTTTGACCAACTAACTGCTTGTCTACGCCCTTAACTAGAACTTCTGTTTGGCTTGGTGTTTCAACCGTAATACCTTCTGGTACTTCGAAGTTTACCGGGTGTGAGAAACCAAGAGTTAAGTCTAATACTTTGCCCTTAGCTGCTGCACGGTAACCAACACCTACTAACTGAAGCTTCTTCTCGTAACCTTCATGCGTACCAACAACCATGTTGTTGATTAGAGCGCGAGCAGTACCTGCTTGTGCCCATGCATTTGCTACGCCTTCACGAGGTAAAGTTGTAATAACGTTATCGTTAACTTGTACTTCAACAGCGTCGTTGATTGTACGAGTTAATTCACCGTTTTTGCCTTTAACTGTGATGTCCTGGCCTTTTAATGTAACTTCTACACCGGCAGGAACATTGATTGGTGCCTTTGCTATGCGAGACATAGTTCCCTCCGATTAAGCTACAAAGCCAATGATCTCACCACCAACGCCTGCACTGCGTGCTGCGCGGTCTGTCATTAGGCCTTTAGAAGTTGATACGATAGCGATACCAAGACCACCCATTACCTTTGGTAATTCGTCACGTTTCTTATAGATACGTAAACCAGGGCGGCTAACACGCTGGATATTTTCAATAACAGCTTTGCCTTCGAAGTATTTTAACTCGATAGAAAGCTCAGGCTTCGCTTCGCTGTTTACAGCGTAATCTGCGATATAACCTTCATCTTTTAGTACTTTAGCTACTGCTACTTTCAGTTTTGAAGTTGGCATCGATACTGATACTTTCTTCGCTGACTGACCGTTACGGATACGTGTAAACAAATCCGCAATAGGATCTTGCAAGCTCATAGTCTTACTCCCGTGATTCTATTACCAGCTAGCCTTTTTAAGGCCAGGAATTTCACCGCGCATAGCTGCTTCGCGAACTTTGATACGGCTCATGCCGAATTTACGAAGGTAACCATGTGGGCGGCCCGTAACGTTACAACGATTACGTTGACGTGAAGAGCTAGAATCACGCGGTAAAGACTGTAGCTTTAATACCGCGTCCCAACGATCATCGTCAGATGTATTTACATCACTGATGATAGCTTTTAGTGCCGCACGCTTTTCAGCATACTGAGCAACTAATTTAGTGCGCTTTGCTTCGCGCGCTTTCATAGAATTCTTTGCCATAACCCTACCCTTATTTCTTGAATGGGAAGTTAAACGCTTCTAACAACGCACGGCCTTCCTCATCAGATTTCGCAGAAGTAGTGATTGTGATATCCATACCGCGTACACGGTCTACTTTATCATAATCGATTTCTGGGAAGATGATTTGCTCACGTACGCCCATGCTGTAGTTACCACGTCCATCAAAAGACTTAGCACTTACACCACGGAAGTCACGGATACGTGGGATAGCGATTGAAACCAAACGCTCAAAAAAGTCCCACATACGCTCGCCACGTAGGGTTACTTTACAACCAATTGGGTAACCTTCACGCACTTTGAAGCCTGCAACTGATTTGCGTGCTTTAGTGATTAGAGGTTTCTGACCAGAGATTGCTTCTAGATCCGCAACAGCGTTATCTAGGATCTTCTTGTCAGCTAGAGCTTCGCCCACACCCATGTTTAATGTGATCTTTTCGATCTGAGGGACTTGCATGACAGAGCTGAAACCAAACTTCTCTTGAAGCTCAGCAACTACTTTGTCTTTATATACTTCATGCAGTTTCGCCATCATTCTACTCCAACTATTAGATAGTTTTACCAGTAGATTTAAAGATACGTAATTTCTTACCATCTTCAATCTTGAAACCTACACGATCTGCTTTACCCGTTTCCGAGTTGTAGATCGCAACGTTTGATACGTCGATAGACGCTTCTTTCTCAACAATACCGCCAGCTTGGTTCAACTGAGGAACAGGCTTTTGGTGCTTCTTGATTAAGTTGATGCCTTCGACAAATACTCGACCAGACTCAGTAACAACTGAAAGCACTTTACCGCGCTTACCTTTGTCTTTACCGGCTAGTACGATTACTTCGTCATCACGACGGATTTTTGCTGCCATGATAGACTCCTTATAGTACTTCTGGGGCTAGTGAAACGATTTTCATGAACTTTTCAGTACGAAGCTCACGAGTCACAGGGCCGAAGATACGAGTACCAATTGGCTGTAAGTTATCATTTAAGATAACAGCCGCATTGCTATCGAAACGGATCAATGAACCGTCCGGACGACGAACGCCTTTTTTAGTACGCACAACTACTGCGTTTTTAACATCACCTTTCTTCACTTTACCGCGAGGAATTGCTTCTTTTACAGAAACTTTGATGATATCGCCAACCGCTGCATAGCGACGGTGCGAACCGCCAAGGACTTTAATACACTGCACTTTGCGAGCGCCGCTGTTATCAGCAACGTCCAGCTGAGTTTGCATTTGGATCATGTTAATGACCTCCGGTGTAGAAATTACAACACGCCTTAATTTTGTTTAAAATCAAGACATTTCGGTTAAATTCCACTCAAAAAACACGCGAGTTGTCTCTTAAGGGCGGGCAATTGTATCAGCAATGACAGTGAAGTGGTAGGTTATTTTTTAATTAATTTTATAATTAAGTGTTGCTAAGTTGAGGGGGTCTGTATGGAATATCAGCACTTGTTATTGATTATAAAACAAACAGGGCGCCAATGCGCCCTATTTTGATTTACATATTAAAGTTTTATTAATTACCGAATAGGCCTTTTAATTTATCTTTAATTTTATCTTTTGCCTTTTCCTTTACTTCTTCCTTCGCTGCGTCACTAACGTCAAGCTTGAAACCAACATCATGGAAAGGACCTTTTATACGTAAAGGGATCTTAAAGCCCGTACTGTCATCAGTCGTGCCCTGGCCTTCAATTGAATCAACAATTCCTGTCACTAAACGATAATCGACATTAGTCATTGGCAAGTTCACTTTACCTGCCCCTGTAATGCGAATTAATGGGCTAAGTAATGATAAGTCATTGTTTGTCCCTACTCCATCTGTAAAATTAAAGCGACCTGTAAGTGCTGAGAAGTCTGTTTGCTGAGAGTTATCGAAACCAGTATCTAACCCTTCAGACACTGCATTTAAGTTCCCTTTAATGAGCTCTTTACCTTTGCGCACCATCTCTGCCACATTCGCACCTTTAATTGCACCATCTGCAAACTCAAATGCTAACTGACCATCTAATGCATTAACAAAGTCTTTTTGACTTTGTCCTGTGGTCGCTAGATCCCAGTTTAAAGAGCCTTTACCCATAAGCTTATCGAAACCTGCTGCATCAGTCAGTAATGGCTGTGCATCAATTTTATCTAAAGCAAAGTTAGTGCTAATTTTATAGGGTGTTTGCTTAGCATTGACTGTGATCACACCTTTACCACTGCCTTCATAAGCAACAAATTTATCTAAGCTAATTTTTGCTAGTGCATTTTTAAGGTTCACCGTTAACTGGTTTTCACCAAGTGTAATATCATTTGCTTTTAGACCACTTGAACGCACAACAATATTTGCATCAAGTGCATTTAAGCCACTCATATCAATTGGTGTATCATCCCAAACAATTGGCTGTGCAGGCGTATCTGTGGCCGGTTCTGCTTGCTCTTCTTTAGCCACACCCTCTGGTAGGTAAGGGTTCAAATCAAGCATACCTAAATCAATATCGGCATTCACAGCTAAGCGACTCCCTAAGTTAATGTCGCTTTTACCTTTAATTTGTAGCTCATCTAAGGTGGCAAGTAACTCAGTAAGCTTAAACTGCTGCCCTTTTAGGTGCATTGACCCTTTTACATTAAAGGCATTAAACGCATTTTCTTTTGCATTAAGTTCAACACCTTGCCAGCTTGCGATCTCTTTAACTGAGTCACCACTTACTGATAACTGACCTTGCACATCTTTACCCATTTGGGCGATCGCGCCTTTGAAGTTTACATCCACTAAACGTGAATCAACCTCGGTGCTGACATTAAAAGTTTCGCCTTCAATCGCTTTTACCGGTGTATCTATGGTGACATCTAAATCAAAGCGTTCACCCATATAGGTAATACCGCCTTTTAACTCAAGAGTCTTACGAAGAGAAGGTAATAAGATGGCTAACTCTAAATCGCTTATCTGTTGCTTTGCCCCAGTTTTACCATCAAGGTAGGTGAAAGTCCCGCCATAGATTGCTACTTCACCAAGTTCGATATCAAAGTTATCTGGTAAGTTAACAGCGCCAGAACTCTTTTGCTGCTCTGTCTGTGGTTGCTCAGCAACCGCATCAAATAATTGCCAGTTTGCTTTACCATTTTTATCGGTTTCTAATAATATTGTTGGTTCATTAATAACAAACTTATCTAGTTTGAAATCACCGCCAAATAAAGACATCCATGGAATACGGATAGCCAACTGTTGCATGCTCGCCATGTCTTTTTGTGAACCTGTTTGCATATTAGCAAAATGTACATCGTTGAGCTCAAGCGTTAATGATGGAAATACCGACAACTTTTTATCACCATTAATAGTCAGACTACGACCTGTGGTTTGTTCTACTTGCTCCGATACTTTGTTAAATATCGCGTCTGTAGGTATGAGGAATGGTGCTACGACTACTAATGCAATCAGTAATACGAAAATGACACCAACAATTTTCAGTAAGGTTTTCATAATCATCCTTAAACATGGGCAAACAATGTTCATATCATAGCGGGAGTTAGGCGCAATTGCATTGCCCAATCCATAAAAAGGTTTGTAAACAAGCTTAGGTATAAGAATATGAATCAACGCTGAAATAACTTAGAGCCATATATAGAGAAAAATAACCCACAAATATAAATAAATAGTTTAATGAACAATCGAGGTGCTCTAAGCATGCTTTTACTATTAAATGAAAAGTCTTCACTGTAGGTTACATCTAAGGGGTGACTTCTGTATGATGCACGACCCTGTTGTTTTTGCACCCTGTGTACTAAAATCAAACAACCTAATTTGGTCAAAACTGGAGTATCGATTAAGCATGAAGAAACTGCTTATTTCACCGTCAAAAATGGCGCTTGGCGAGCAAGAAAGTCAAATTTATCAAAACATCCTCAAGCAAGCCTCTGATATCAGCTTAAATCTAATGGCAGTTAAAGTAGAAAACCACCCTGAAGACTTTTTAGGTTGGTGCTATGAGCTATTGAGTGCAAGCCGTGATCGCATTAATTACGATCTATTAGAAGATAAGCAATTACCGACACTTAAAAAACTTCATGACTTATTAATTTCTGCAATCAGCTTTTTGCAGTTAAAAACGTTAAGAGTTGCGCCATGGCCAGTTATCGCAAGTTTCATCGATCAGCATAAAGAGCTTGTAGCGCTTGATGAGCAACTACGCTTAGCTAATTACATTGCTGCAATTAAATCGCAATCACTCAAAGAGATGATCCCAGAAGACCGTTTAGCGTTTTCAGGTAAACACAGTGCCTCGCTCGATCCAAGCAGCTATAACTTTGACGTTGAATGGTTTGCTTCAACTAAAAACGCCAAAGGTTTCCATCAAATGTTGAGTGATTTACCTGGTGCGTTCGATGAGGCTCTTGCACACATTCCACTTGAGGGTGAAGTAACTCAAGAACATTATCAGCATTTTATGGTTGCTTACTTCATGGCATTTAATGGCAGCGATGAAAAGCCAACGCTTGCTCCTGCTACTCGCTTGCTTGCGATGCGCCGACCTGACGTGTTTACACCAATCGTAAATAGTAAACTTGATGCCCTTTGTGCAGCCCTTGGCATTACGAAGCTAAATAACCGCGATTTCGAGCGCTACTGGCAAGATGTTGTCGAAGCCATTCATAGTATGCCTTGGTTCAAAATGGCTAGTGCGGCAAATGAGCTTGAGCAATCTCTAGTTGAAATCAAAGCCCTATTGCCTAGCTTCTTTTATTATGCAGATAAAAGTACCGCTGATAGCTCTAACTATATTAAGTTACTAAACAAGCCTAAAAGCAGCACAAGCTCTGCGGGTAAAAAGACTGTACGCCGTGGTAAAGAATCGGCTGAAATACTGGTAGACCGAGCATTAGCAAGTGATGATATCCCTGAACATATCAAAGCTAAGCGCGATTCAATCATCAGTGAAGTTGAAAAAGGCCGTAGCGTTGAAGAAACCATTAGTTTAATGCGTGCCATTTTCGGCTAAGTCTCTATCAAGTAAGAAAAACCTGGTTGCGTCTTCATTGTGCAACCAGGAAATTTATTGCACCATGCAAGTGCGCATGAATAATTCAAATACAAGTAAACTTTAACCAAAAGAATACTTACAAGACTGTTTTAAAAGAAATAAAGCATAAAAATTCCCACCGTAAATTAACTTGGCACAACCAGTGCTATATCGTATCCAGACAACACATAAAAATAATGCCCCGATAAATAACCAGACTGCAATCTGAAATGGGCAAAATCAACATAACAACAGGATACAAAACATGCTAAAACTAAAAAAAGTGGTCGCGGCCAGCGCCCTCACGCTACTTACTTTAAGCTCGACGTATAGCTTTGCAGAAGTAACAGCTAACGCGGCAGCAACCTCAAACTACTTATGGCGTGGTCAAGAGCAAGGCGGCGGAGATGCCGCAATTCAAGGTGGTATTGATTACGCAAGTGAATCTGGCTTTTATGCGGGTACTTGGATATCAAATGCTAGCTGGGCAGAAGATATGACCTACGAGCTGGATCTCTACGCTGGTTTTGGCGGCGATATCAATGAAACCTTTAGCTACAATGTAGGCTACATCTATTATGCATACCCAGATGCGGCCTCGTTTACCGATGCAGACTTTTCAGAGATCTACGGTAGCATTAGTATGGGTAGCTTCACGTTTGGCGCAGCCGTATTAGCTTCATCAGCAGCAAGCGGCGATGGCACCGACTTTGGAGATTCACTGTATTTAAATGCCGATTATAGCTTTCCAATCGGAAGTAATGGCACAGAGCTGGCGCTGCATGTCGGCCATTACTCAGGTGATTTCATTGGTGATGACAATATCATCGACTACGGTGTTTCGGTATCTAAAGACGGCTTTACATTAGGCGTTTCAGATACTGACATTGATGGAACAGATGTGAAAGTGTATGTCGCTTACGCGGTAGATTTTACACTTTAAAAAAGAATGTGTTACTTGCTGCAACACGAAGGGCCGCAAGGCCCTTTTCTAATTTAGAAGCTTAAGGAACACTGTGGCCTGTTGAGCCCTGCCAAATACGATACCACTGCTCACGGCTTATCTTAAGAGCCTTAGCAGCAACAGCTGATTTAACGCGTTCAATATTACCCGTACCTAGCACTACAGATGGCGCACTTGGATGCATCAATAACCAGGCATACACCACTTGATCAAGAGAACTTGCACCAACTTCAGTGCCGACCTGCTCTAACACTGCGCGTAAACGTATCGCTTTTTCATCATCACTTGAGAACAGACGTCCACCTGCTAATGGTGACCAAAGCATTGGTTTGATATCGAGCAATTGACATTGGTCTAAAGTTCCATCATCAAGGGCTTTCATTTCGTAAGGCGAAAACTCAATCTGATTGGTAACCAATTCAAAATCTAAACGCGACTGCAACAAGCTAAGTTGCGATGGGGTAAAATTAGATACACCAAAATCAATCACATCACCATTTGCTTTTAGGGTATTAAATGCTTGTGCCATTTCATCGGCGTTCATTAAGTAATCAGGGCGATGGATAAGTAATACATCTAAACGATCAGTGTTAAAGTTTTTAAGTGACTGCTGTGCTGAGGCAATTATATGCGCGGCACTTGAATCATAATGATTTGCTTTGCCTTGTAATCCTAGGCTTGCAAACGCAGGCTTAATACCACACTTGGTAATTATTTTAATTTCATCACGAATACTTGGTTTCAACTTGAGCGCTTTACCAAATTCGGCTTCGCAGCCATATTCACCATAGATGTCAGCGTGGTCGGTATGAGTAACACCGGCCTCTATCGCTTGCTCTAAAAAGCCTAAACATTGCTCTGGGCTCAATTGCCAATCTAGTAATCGCCAAAAGCCTAATACTAATTCACCAATACTACGTGTGCTTCCCGTTACCATAAACTAACTCATACCCTCCTGTTTTACTTAAGTCCTGCAAAAGAATCATTGCCAACCCACTTTTATGCCTAGCTTTTTCACTTTGAAATAAATAAGCACAGCAATCAAGTCTATCATAATGTGGAGTACACCTGCAGAGCCTTGTGTGGTTAATTTAAAAGCTGATCGTCAACGGTTTCGATGGTGATACATTTCGAAAGCATAGCCCTATTTCAAACTGTAATTAGTTGCTGTTTGATATTTACTACGTAGCTGTTAATAATAGTCGATATCTTGTTCAGCCAGTTATACTATTCCGCATAAAGAATAAGTCAATTTTATCCATTTCCGATTGCACATTTTCTTTACTCGCTCTGGCACTGAAATAAAGTGATTCCATGCCTTTGAAACTTCATTAACAATTTCTTCATAGCCTGAAAGTACTTGATCGGATAAACAGTGTTGTCGTACCCAGCTCCAAACTTGTTCTATTGGGTTTAACTCTAGCGAATAAGGCAGGAGATTTATTAATGTGAGGTTTTTAAATTCTGCTGCAGTATCATATGTGTACCAACCAGCACCAACTATTATCACTACAGCGTGCCTTCCAACAGGTGTCGCGTGTGCTATCTGGCGCATGTGCTGCGTCATCGCTTCTTTATTTACGAATGGGCTAACTAACGCTTCTGTTTAGCCTGTAGCTGGACATACCGCGCCAAATAAGTATCCACAGTCAAATTGCTGTTGTTTTACTATCTGTGGCCGAGTGCCTGTTTCAGCCCAAATACGTGTAGTCGGATTTTGCTGGCCAAATCATACTTCATCCTGAAACCATACGTCGATACGATCAAGAGGAAGGTGTCCCGGTGTGTGAAGGATCGTTTCCAGTTGGAAATTTTTTAAAAACTTCTTGGTTCCCTTGTGACTGTTTTGGATGCTTTGAACGGCTAGTGAGCCAGCTAAAACCAAGTTGCTTTAATATTCTACAAACATGATTTAAGTGGTAATGAACTCCAAATTCAGTACTGATGTAATGCACAATGTCTTCAACTGTAAGGCGGCCACCTTGAAGTGATGTGCTCTTGCCATTTATAAATTCTGCGAGCGAGGCCAGTTGTGACTCTGTTAATTTAGATGCGCGCCCTTGAATTGGCTTATTATCTAAACCAAGCAGTCCACACTCTAAGTAGCTAGCGACCCACTTATTAACACTCCCTCGGGCTATGTTAAGGCGTTTAGCAATATTGGTTCTGCTATTACCCTCATAAAATAATGACACCGCAAGCAATCGCATACGTTTTCGAGCGTTTTGTTCTTTTCTTGAGAGTCTTAAAAGTTGCTGAGCTATGCCCGAATTCACGAGCAATAAATCCAGTTATTTTATATAGCATTCATTAGATCATACATTTAAGCGGAATTGTATTATCCCTTTAAATCCGCTGAAATGAAGTAGCATTTATCGGCATGCTATAGCTAAATAATTGACTATATCAGTACGACAACATTAGTAAATAGAAAACGGATTGGCTGGCGTTCAGATATTGGTTTCAGAGAAGATGGTTGCCGTATTAGGAGTAAGGGAGCAGCGTCAGTGTTCGCTGGACTTAGACATATCGCCTTCAATCACTTAAAAGCAGAGACAAGTATTAATAAAAGTATGCCTGCAAAGCAAAAGAAAGCGATGCGCAGTACAGCTTATCTCGAAAAGATATTGAATTTATAGTGTTTTCTCATGATTTTCCCCTAATTATCAATATAAGGTAAAACTAAAACATCGCAGTTAAATAACAAACAAAATACCTACTTAAAAATATAAAATGAAACATTATTATTAAAAGTTAGGGTTATAAATATAACAAACAAAAATAAAAATAAAAAAACATTGACAAAAAAACAATCAGCGCTAGATTTTAATTACATGAACAAGTAACTGCACTATTGAAATTGTAATAATTTTATATAAAAGAGTTAAGCATTAATATTCATGTTAAAGGAGTAACTAGCAGGGTTTTGATCTACAAAAAATAATAGGAATAAAATATGATAAATTCATCTTTAATTTTACAAAATGAAGCAACTTTTTCATCTGCTCATGATAGTGTCTTAGATCCTATCACTATTGGCGTTGCAATCGTTGTTGCTATTGCTTACTAAATTAAAATAAGGACTTAATTATGAATACAACAAGTTTATATTTAGAAAAAGAAATGATGTTCCCAACAGCGTCTGCTGCGATAGAAGTCGGTGGCAGCTTCTGCTTAGGGGTTGCAATAGGTACATTCATTGGTGTTATTGCACATGAATAAAAATTAAAAAGCCAAATTTACTCTGCTAGTTACTAATTTATATATGAATTTAAAATGTTAAGGAAAAACGATGATTAATTTTTCTAGGATAAATAAGCTGCTCTTAAATGAAAAAAGCAGAATAGAGCTAGTAAATATTTTCAAACGAAAAACCTCTCCAGAAAATATGATTTTACAAGGGAAACTTTGGTCTTGGATCAAGGAGATAGAGACATTAATAGAAAATAATAAGTCAGTTAAATTAGAAGAAATAGAATACATTGTGAAAGATAATGCTCCCTCTAGTCTTGATGAACTTAAAGAGTTATTAAATTCTGAGCTACAAGGTTACAGTAAACACGAATTATACCAGTCTAGAATAACACCAAATATTAATGAATTTTCAATAGGTTCCACATTTTATCAAGGGACACACGTTCAGATTGGTATTTCGTTTATTGATGAAGAGCAGGTAAAAGCTAGAAAAAACAAAAATAAAAGTTTAACCACAGGTTTTTACATTGATCATGCAACATCTATTTTAATGTGTGTAGAAGGTTCAGCAAAAATCGGCTGTTGGAGTTTAAATGAAAAATTGGATGTAAACCGAGTTCCTAATAAATTTATTGGTAAATATAATGAAGAAGATATCCAAAAAGGTGGATTATTTACAGTTAAGGGTGGTAAGCAAGGTATTACATTTATCTCTGTAAATAAGTGTGCTGCCTTTTTTATTGTTCAAATTATGAAAGATAAAAGCCCTATCCGTTTGCAATTTGATTCTAAAAACCATGAGCTACTAGGAGTTATAGCATCAGATCAAGAAACCTCAAGATTTCAAGTCGCAACTGTAGCATTAAGAGCTCTTTCTAAAGATAAACATACCAAAATACTACTGCCTTATATAGAGCATCCTAACGCTTATATAAGATGGCATTGCGCTAGAGAGATTTATCTAAGAGATGAAAAGGAAGCTAAAGTAATATTTCAAAAGTTACAAACAGATGTTAGTCCTATGATTAGGTATTCTGCAAAAAATTGTTTACGTGACTTATACGGAGATTCAAAGTGCCAAAAATAATAGACTGTAATACGGAAGAAAAGTTAGAATTTTCAGAGTTTCTAGAAATTTTAAATGAATCTAAAATTAATACAGCATGTGAAGATGAAATGCTAGAATTTGCACCATATCTAAAAATGCTGAATAATAACAAGCAGTTTTTATCCAACATTATAATAAATGAATTAAAAGATTATGAGAATTTTCAAAATAATAACTCTTACACTTCTCAAGTTATAATGCTGGCGCCCCCTAAAAAAGGAAGTTCATTCTTTGTCAGGGCAAATATTTGGCCTGCTAAAGATGACTATTTAACTCAAATTAATGGTGAAGATACATTTTTCTACCATAAACCACATGATCATAACTTTAATTTCTTAACATCAGGCTATCACGGTTCTGGGTATTGGAGTGACTATTATGAATATGATTATGAAAAAGTTATTGGTTATCCTGGTGAGGAAGTTGATCTAAAGTTTATTGAACGTTCAAAGTTAAGTATTGGCAAATTAATGCTTTATCGCGCTCATATTGATGTACACGATCAACTTCCGGCAGATGAATTTTCTATCTCCATTAACGTAATGGAAAATACACTTAGACCTTTAGTAACAGATCAATATGCATTTGATACAGAAAGAAAGAAAATAAAAAAGCTTTTAAATCGTCATAATGCTTTATTTGTAATGAGAGCTTCACTTGTACTGAATGATCAAAATAGTCTAGATATCATTGATCACATATCAAAAAAACATAGTATGGATGCTGTTAGAATGGCAGCCATAGATGCTATAGCATTATCAAATACATGTTTGAGAAGCAGAGCTGAGGTGTATCAAAATTCATTAAAAGCCAATTCAAGCTTTATTTCTAAAAACAGCTATGTGAGATTAAGAAATATAGAAGAAGGGCTCTAATAATGATAAATCTTCGACTAGATAATTTAAAAAAAAGTTTTCATTCACAAGAAGTTTTATCAGGAATTGATTTAAAAATGGAGTCAAGTGATGGGAGAATAATTGGTGTAATCGGAAAAAACGGGGCAGGAAAATCAACCTTATTCAAGATACTAAGTAATATTGATAAAGATTACACAGGCTCATTTATCTGTGAGATGAATACAGCTATTAAGTTAGGGTTTCTACCAGAAGAACGTAGTTTGCCTAAATTTGGCAGTATTTCAGACATTCTCCTTTTATGGGCTCGCATTCAAGGAGTTGAGAAAGCGGACCTAAATAACAAAATGGAATATTGGTTTAAACGAGTTCAATTATGGGAATTGAGAGGAGAAAAGATAACTTCTCTATCCAAAGGAAATCAACAAAAACTGCAATTAGCTTGTGCGCTAATTCATGAACCAAATTTGATAATATTTGATGAACCATTTTCAGGCCTAGACCCAAATAACCAAGAACTTGTCATTGATATTCTAAATCAATTTAAAAATCAAGGTGCACTGATATTATTAAGTGCTCACCAATTAGAATTGGTAGAAAGAATATCAGATATATGTTATTTACTAACCAATGGAATACTAGATACCATTGAGCCTATACGCCATAATAAAAACAAGAATTTATTGGTAGAGTGCTATGATCCTACTTCGCTGGATGGGACATCAGCAACTTTAGTAAAAGAACACACTTACCTTATAGAACTTGAAAACTTAGGTTCAAATGAAAAATTGATATTATTTGAACTCATTAGTAAAGATACCATTTCCATCATTAAAAATAACAATCTAAGAAATGTTTTCCTTGAAAAGTTACAACAAGGTGAAAGTAATGAATAAAACAATTGCACTTGCTTTATATGAATATAAAGGAAAAGTTAATGTCAAAGCTGATTTAGTTAGTTTACTTCTTGTCTCTATATTAATATTTTCAAGGTTATTTGCAGGTCAAGTCGCTGAAGATACACCACCTACAAAGCTCGTCATTTTATTTGAAAATCCAAACGGAGAGTTGTATTCACAGTTGGCTACTGAAATGAAAAAACTAAACATTCCCGTTTACCAGGATTCAAACACCGTTTTAGAAATGCTTGAAATTGACAATATAGATGCTTATATTGACATTTGCAACTCATGCAAAAAGCCTACATTGAAAGTTTTTTCGAAAAAGGAGTTTACCGCACTTAATTATATTAATTTAATAAAATCCAAAATCGAACCTATATTAATACCAAGTATATTTAGAATTAACGATAAACTCTATTTTGATATTATGGACGGTTATTCTATTGAGCTAGTTAATTCAAATAAAGACATTTATAAACAATTCATTACCATAAATACATTATTTATGGTACTAACGATTATAGGGGTCTTATCTGCGTTTGCATACTTATTACAAGGTATAACTGACGAAAAAGATACCAAAGTTACTCTAATGTACATGTCTTGCATGAAAGTAAAGGAATGGATTGACTCAAAAGTGCTTGCTTCTACCTGCTTATCATTAAAAAACTTTCTAATGTACATAGTGCTTGGCGGAGTTGGACTGACATATTTTGGTATAATAGAATTAAGTATAAATGAATGGATAGAATTTATTAAAACTAAGCTTCTATATTTAACAATTACATTTGCAATTGGTTATATGTTTTGGTGTTATCTTTTTTCATTGATCAGCGTATTAATTAACAATAGTAACTCACCAATAAAAAACGCAGCTGTTTTATTACCTATGACAGCCTTTGGTATTGTTTTGTCAATGCTTGACTTTGCATCTTCTGAACTTTTTGAATTACTAAACTTCTTGCCTTTTACTTATCTATTCACTATGTCAGCAGGTATCGTGCTTACTAACTTTGATTACGTTATATTTTCTTACTCTTCGTTATTAACAATTTTTTTAACTATCTTATTACGACATTTAGCCATTAAGTATGTTAAATTTGATGGTTAAATTATACAAAGAACAAGTTACATTTAGCATTAAAAACTTAAAAATACATGACTTTATCTAAGTAACACCATTTGAATCATACCTAATAAATTAACAAGGTTAAATATGAAATCATTAAATGTAATAACAGCCCTGATGAATATTTTTATTAGTCCTAGCAAGGTCTTTAATGGACTTAAAGAAACCAAAGGCTGGTCTTGGTTGGCGTTTTTGTTAATGGTCATTCTTATTAGTGCATGTACTTTTACTTATTACAATACTGTCGATAAGCAATTCTTAATTGATGAGCAAGTCGCGATTGCAAGCATTGACGCCACCATTGGCGAACAAAAAATGATCCGCCAATACGTAGAGCAAAATATCGATAACCAAGTCTGGCTCACATTAATCAGTGGTTTGATTGCTATTGCTATTTTGAATGCAGTAATCGCACTTTATTACCTATTCATTTCTAAACAAGATCCTGACGCTAATTATAGCTACGGAGCTTGGTATGGGTTTGGTATCTGGTGCATGATGCCAGTAGTCATATCAAATATAGGAACACTTGCACTTATTTTAACGGCTAGTAGCCCTGAAATTTCACAAACGGCCGTATTTAGCTATGCCTCAATCAATCAATTGCTACTGGGCTTAGAGCTTGGCCAGCCATTTTATACCATGATGGAAAACATTAATATTTTCACTTTCTGGGGCATTGCGTTAGCTACAATTGGCTTAACCTGTTGGACTAACTTCAGCTTCAACAAAGCGTTGATATTTGCCGCACTACCATCACTTGTAATTTATGGTATTTGGACTGTAGTAGTACTGATTTAATTCGATCCGAGCGGTCAAACTTAGGCCGCTCAAGTTACAAGGTTAAATTATGAAAAAAGCGATAATTATCGTTCTCGCCATCGCAGCCTTTGTTGCACTTATTGTCTCAAAACAAGTCACCGGCGATAAAAACGCGCCAGAAATGCATATTGCAGAAGTTGAACAGGGCGATATTGCCGATTCAATTTTAGCCTCTGGTAACTTGGTATTTAACACTCAGGTACAACTTCGTTCTGAAGTGACAGGCCGAGTTGCTAAAGTATTTGTTGAAGAAGGTGAAAGCGTCACTGAGGGCGATATCCTTATGCGCCTTGACACTACAGCATTTGAGTCAGAGGTTGCACGTAACAAAGCAGTGCTTAGAGCAACAGAAATCGATATTAAGCACAGCGAAACCCGCCTGAAAAACATTGAGCGCCAACTCAGTCGCCAAAAAGAACTCTTTGAAGTTGGCCTTGCAGGCCAAGAAGTGTATGAAAACCTACAAAATTCCCGCGATTTAGCGAAAATAGATATTGAAGCAAAACGTGAAGCTTACAACCAAGCACAAGCGTCGTTACTGATTGCTGAAGATCGTTTGAATAAAAGCGTGTTTCGCGCTCCAATGAGTGGCCTACTTGCTTCGGTAAATATTAAAGAAGGTGAAACCGTTATTGCAGGGACGACCAACATTATTGGCTCAGACTTGATGCTAGTAGCTGATCCAAGCGCAATATTAGCCGAACTTCGAGTGGATGAAACCGATATTGCCGGTATCAAATTAGACCAACATGCAGATATCTATGCCGCCGCTTACCCAAACCAACCTTTTACTGGCAAAGTGATAAACATTGGCACATCAGCAAAAAACCAAGCGGGTTCGCAAGGGCTATCGTTTAAAGTAAAAGTACTGCTTGATGCCACCGACCGCCAGCTCTACGCCGGTATGAGTTGCCGCGCTGAAATAGCTACAAGTATTGCCGAGAATGGCTTAAAACTGCCTATTGAAGCAATTCAAAAAGAAGGTGAACGCTATTTTGTCTGGAAGCTTAATGCTGATAACACAGTAACTAAAACAGCGGTAACGGTAGGTATTTCTTCAGATATCGAACAAGCCCTTACCAGCGGTGTTTCACAGGGTGATCGTATCGTTATCGGCCCTGCAAGACCGCTTAGCTCACTAAAAGAAGGTGACACCGTAGCAATTAAAGACAGTCCTGAAAAAGGTGCTAGCTAATGTCTGCGGTGATAAAACTCAGTAATATCAATAAGCAATATAAAATGGGCGAACAAGTTTTCAAAGCCCTTGATGATATCAATATTGAAATTGATCAAAATGATTATGTTGCCATTATTGGCCCGTCTGGTTCAGGTAAATCAACATTGATGAATTTGCTTGGCTGTTTAGATACGCCGACCAGTGGTGATTACTATTTAAAAGATAAGTTAGTAAAGCGCATGACCGAAACGGAGCTTGCTCATCAGCGTAATGAAAGTGTTGGCTTTATTTTTCAAAGCTTCAATTTATTACCACGAGCATCCGCTCTTGAAAATGTTATGCAGCCTTTGGTGTATCGATTTATTTCTGCCAAAGAGCGAAAGCAACAAGCGCTCGAATCATTACAACGGGTAGGCCTTGGCGACAAGGTAAATCACCTTTCAAGCCAACTCTCTGGTGGACAGCGTCAACGTGTTGCCATTGCTCGCGCATTAGTTACTAAACCACACATTCTACTTGGTGATGAGCCTACCGGTAACTTAGACAGTAAAACCACCACCGAGATCATGGCGTTGTTTGATGAACTTCATAACGAAGGACATACCATTATTTTGGTTACTCACGAACAAGATATTGCTGATCATTGCCAACGTGTTATTCGTTTGGTTGATGGCAAGGTAGTCAGTGATACTCGTAAAGGCGAAGGAGCAAAACAACATGTTTAAATCTGCTATCGCTGTTATGGAAGGCACAAAAGCCGCACTGATGGCAATTAAAGCCAACGCGATGCGCAGTGCCCTTACCTGCTTGGGCATTATTATTGGCGTTGCTGCGGTTGTGACCGTAGTGGCAGTAATGCAAGGTTTTACCAAGCAAATTAATGATCAGCTTGCTGATATGTCTCCTGATGTCACCAATATAAAACCTTACACTAGTATGGAAAAAGAAATGGTAGGTCAACAAGCAAAACTAACCTACGATGACTTCTTAACACTTAAAGCACGTATAAAAGAGGCCGAAACATTTACCGCATTGATGTTTACTTGGCGATTTTCAGGTGCAGCAGAGTATGGTAATAAAAGTCATGCATCCCGCGTGATGGGCACCGAGCAAGACTACCAAAAAGCTTACCGTACCTACCCAGAACTCGGGCGATTTATTCGCGCAGAAGATGATGAAAAACGCCGTCGAGTGGCGTTTATTGGTCCGTCAATTATCGAAAAGCTCAATTTGCCTGAAAACCCTGTAGGTGAATACATCAAACTAGGTGGCGAGTGGTTTCGCATTATTGGAGTGGCAGAAAAGCAAGGTAGCTTATTAGGTTTTGATCAAGACGACTACATTAATATTCCAATAAGCACTATGAGTGCATTAGAAGGCGGCAGTGTTGATACCAATGTACAAATGATGTTTCGTTTAAAAGACGATGCAAACGAGACACAAGTACTGGGTAAAATTCGCCGCATCTTACGTCAATTACATAAACTGAAAGACGGTGAAGATGACGACTTTGAATTTGAAACCGCCGAAAAAGCCCGTGCTAATATCGATAAATTTACCGGAAGTGCTACCGCAATTACCGCGGGGATAGTGGGTATCAGCCTGGTAGTTGGTGGTATTGGTGTGATGAATATCATGCTGGTTTCGGTAACAGAACGTACTCGTGTGATCGGCACCTTAAAAGCATTAGGGGCAACACCTGGCTTTATTATGCTGCAATTTTTAGTAGAAGCTGTGGTGTTATCACTGTTTGGCGGTTTAATTGGTTTAGCTATAGGGTATGGTGCTGCGGCACTGATTTCGTTATCAGTGCCGAGCATGCCAGATGCCTACATACCGGGTTGGGCGGTTATACTGTCATTTGGCTTTACTTCATTGATTGGTATTGTGTTTGGCTTAGCGCCCGCCATTAAAGCGGCACGCTTAAACCCAATTGATGCTTTGCGATACGAATAATTAATCGGCTTTATAGGGTACCTGAGCACAGCTCACTTCCACTGTTTTCGGGTACCAAATAGGCCCACCAATTTCATTAACCGCCTCGCCTGCTACAACATTAAGGAATGACTTGTAAGTATGTACACTTTGCCACTCGGAATTTGGGCAGTATGTTGATAAGTCCACTGGCTTGGAGCCTTCATATAACGCAGCAGCAAAATTATGATGCCAACGTTCTGTAACTGCTCCCTTATTTGCTGAGATAGGACTGCCATTATCAAAATAAATATGTGTACAACCACTTAAAGCAGCAAGAATTACAGTTAAGCATACATGTTTCATAATTGCTCCTGCCCATATTGTTCACACCATACTTTCACTGTGTGAGGCGCATAGATACCTAGTGTAACCAACCCCAGTGCACCATCTGTAAATGTTTGCAGGGATTGCATTTGCATTACTTTTTTATCTTGGCAGACCGCTTTAACATCAACACGCTGTTCACCAACTAACCCCCACAAGTAGAAGGGTCTACTGTCTTGATAGTCGGCATTTCGTGTTAATTTATCTGCCTTATTAGGCACTATAGTCACCGATGAACATGCTACTAACGATAATGTAAGTAACACGCACACTAACTGCTTCATGTGTTTTCCTTCAGATATTTTTTGAAGTTGAAGTGTACAACATAAAGTTTCTATAATAGGTAAAAAAATCAATAAAATTGTAAAAAAATGCAATAATCAACCGGCATGAATCTTGGCCATTTTAAAGCTAAAAGTGGTAAGAGTAACTCAGAACGATACTTTCTGAACCAGGGTTAGTTTTACCAAATCCTGCATTAGAAATATGCCCAAGCTCACCCCGTAGGCGATGAACTTCTGATATTTTATACTTTGCAAAAATGAAACTATAAAACTCTAGGTCGTATCCAAGGACATCAATATTTCGAGCATAGCCCATATGAGTAGCGATACCCCAATCCCAGTTTTTATTAATGGTATAAGTTTTAGCTGCACCAATACCAAAATATTGTTGATCTTGCTCAGCTAAAATTATAATCGCTCTAGGTTGTATACCCCATAGGCTCTCTATTGCTGCATACTCATAATCTAGATGTATTGCAAAATGATCAAAATTGTCAAATACAGCCCAACCTGTCACACCAACACTAAATGAGGAAGACTCTTCAGCTAGAATATGAGGAGAGAAAATGCTCGTAATAAAAGTAAAAGAATAAAATATTTTCTTCATTAGAAAATCTCACAAACTTATTTAAGAGGGCATGTTAAACATGCTTAAAGTATAACCATTAACCTCAAAAAATAACTAAATAGTTCTTTTGATTATAAAGGGTACCGTTTTCTAATTGAGTAACTCTGTGTATTTAAATTGTAAAAAAGCTACAGTTTCTTACAGGCTCAGTTTGAACTAAACTGGAAAGGATAAAGACTAATCAGGAAGGTCTGCAAGTAAAGGTAATTATGACGTCGTATCTACATTTATTATTCTTAAGTTTATTGTCTTGGCAAAGTCTTGCAAATACTCCAAACTCTGATGAGCAACAAGGCATTACCAAAACTGCAGCCAACCTAGCAAACTGCCAACAACAATTAGCACAAAGCCGTATGCAAACTTACGCTGAACATTATATTTTGCCCTATCAGTTCAAGTTATTGAGTTGGAATATCTACAAAGCACAAATAGATGGCTTACTCACAGATTTGCAAAAGCTAAATACCGATGCTGATATTGTGTTACTACAAGAAGCTATCGAAGAACCTTCGCTTACAAAGCTCAAACCCTATTGGCGCTTTGCAAAAGGGTATAAGAGTGGCGGCGTGCAATCTGGGGTTATGACACTCAGCCGCTGGCCCGCCGCGGTGCATTGTACACTCACCCATAAAGAGCCTTGGCTACGTAGCCCAAAAGCGACCAACATTGTTGAATATGCCCTGCCTAATCAACAGTTATTACTAAGTATTAATCTACATGGCATTAACTTCACAATAGGTGTGAATGACTTTAAACAACAGCTTGAAGATGCAGCGAGCATCATGCGTATGCATCAAGGACCGATCATATTTGCTGGTGATCTTAATACTTGGAGCGACCGAAGACAGTCTCTTTTAAAACAAACACTTAACAAGTTAGGGCTACATGAAGCTATTTATTTAGACGATAAACGTACAAAAGCATTTGGATTAGCACTTGACCAAGTATGGGTACGTGGTGTCAAAATAGAAACAACTGTTGTGCCAGAACTGGATAGTTCAGATCATAACCCAATAATTGCAACCCTAACCATAGAGCAAAAAGTACAGTGAAAATAACAATGAATGGATATTGGTTAATCGCATTAATGTTATTGAGCATTAGCCAGTTCAGTTATGCAGCCACCCCAGAGAAAGAGATAAATCACCTTATTGATTTTGTTGCTAAAAGCGATGCCGTATTTATTCGCAATGGCACAGAGCATTCAAGCCAAGATGCTGCTGAGCACCTTGCCATGAAATATCGAAAAGCGACCCGTTATGCGAAAACTGCCGAGAAATTTATAGAAAACCTAGCAAGTAAAAGCTCATGGAGCGGTAAACCTTATAAGGTAAGATTTAGCGACGGTACTTTAATTAATGCAAAAGACTGGTTAAGTAATGAGTTGGCAGACTATCGCCGTAACCAGCATAGACAACAATAACACTATTTTATCATCAACACATAAGAAGCGAAGAGCCATGCAAGAACACAAAAACAAGCCACTCAATGACTTTATTGAGTACCCTCATGACGAGATGCTTAAACGCGCCGAAGAGTTTTTAGCCGTGAGTCAGCGTCGCCATAGTATTCGCAGTTTTAGCGACCGCCCAGTGCCAAAAGAAATAATCGAAACCTGTATTAAAGCGGCTGGCACTGCACCGAGCGGTGCCAATCATCAACCTTGGCACTTTGTAGCAATACACAGCAGCGATGTGAAAAAACAAATTCGAGAAGCTGCTGAAAAACTAGAGCGCTCATTTTATGAAGGTCGCGCGGGTGAAGAATGGTTAGATGCCTTAAAACCACTTGGCACCGATGCCAGTAAGCCCTACCTTGAGCATGCACCTTGGCTCATTGCCGTGTTTAGTCAAAAGAAAGGCGGTATTTCTGCCGATGACAAAAATACCAATTACTATGTTCATGAATCTGTTGGCCTAGCAACCGGCTTTTTAATTCAAGCACTACACAGAGCTGGCCTTGCAACCCTTACGCATACACCAAAGCCAATGAGCTTTTTAACCGAAATTTGCGGCCGTGATAAAGATAATGAGCGCCCTTACATGCTGCTAATTGCAGGCTACCCAGGAACAGATGCAACCATCCCTGAGCATGCCTTAGTGAAAAAGTCGCTAGACGAAATAGCGACCTTTATTTAGTTTTAAAATCAACAGCCAGCACATCACCTGGGTTTAAACCTGAAACGATGTGCTGCTTGCCATCGAGCATTTCGCCAAGGCGCACATAGCGACGCACTATCTGATTATTTTCAAGTAAATAGACCATACTCAATTGGCCATATTGGTGCACCCAGCTTGACTCAATCAACACCCCTTTTTCAGTGGCGAGCGGTAATTGTAATTGCGCATAAAGCCCTGGCATTAAACCAGTTTGCGCATCTGTTTCTAAACGGATTTCCATACTACGCGCAGCACTATCAGCAACAGGCACAATTTCTGTCACTGTGGCAGGCATTGACGTAGATAAAGCAGGTAGTTTAACCGTTAGAGTTTGACCAACATTCAACTTAATTGCTTGTTGTTCTCTGACATTAAATGCTAATTGCAATTGTTGTGGGTTATACAGTGCGAGTAATGGCGTGCCAGGAGTTGCTGTATCGCCAGGCTCTGCAAAACGCTCAACCACAACACCTGAAATCGGCGCTTTAATTTGCGTAAAACTCAGTGCAACTTGCGCTTGTGTTTGCTGCTGCTTAGCAATCGCTAGGTTCGCTGTTAAGTTATCGAACCTTGCTTTTGCATCGTCGTATTCGCTAACAGATACCAAGCCTTGCTTGTATAAATCGTTAATACGCTTTAGTTGTTTCTCGGCTTGAGTCAGCGAGGCATTAATAGCATTTATTTGTGCTTCGCTTTGAGCAAGCCCAGCTTTAAAGTCATCTTGCTGCAAGATAATTAGCACGTCACCTTGTTTTACAGTATCGCCAGCACGTACATTTAAACGCTCAACTTGTGCCATAACCCGTGATGAAATTTGCGTATTTTGTTTTGCAATCACGGTGCCCGGTACAACTTCATCACGCGCAATATCAGCCAGTGTCACTGTCACTAACTGACCAGTGTAATCATTTGCTGATGGGTTTTTCATGCCTGCAGCTTGCTTATCAGAAAAACTGCCCGCCATGTAAAGTACCGCCACAATAATCACTGATAACGCGACAATTGAACCAATAAGTTTTGATTTACCCTGCATGAGCTTGTTCCTCTTTGGCTGCATCCTTTGCAAACACTAAATAATAAACCAGCGGCACAACAAATAATGAGAACAATGTTGATGCCACAATACCAAAAATAATTGCGATCGCTAGACCGCTAAATACCGGATCTAGGGTGATCACCAAGTTACCTAATAAGGTGGTTCCTGCTGTGAGTAACACAGGGCGCATACGCACCGTACCTGCGGCGATTAAAGCTTGCTTAATTGCCATACCTTGGCCACGAGCTTGATTAATAAACTCAACTAAAATAAGTGAGTTACGAACCACAATACCGGCAAGTGCAATCATGCCGATCATGGCTGTTGCGGTGAATAGCACCGGCTCTGGAGCACCAGCAATAGTGCGCTCTCCAAATTGATTTAATAGCCAAAAGCCCGGCATGATCCCTATTACGGTTAATGGAATAGCCGACATGATGATCAGTGACAAACTCGCAGAGTTTGTTTGAATGCGTAAGATGATGAAAATGGCAGTGAGCGCGAACGCAAAGGCAATACCCATATCTCTAAATACATCAATGGTAATTCGCCATTCACCTTCACCACTAAAGGTCACGTCAGTGCCAGCAGGTAATTGCCAAGCTTGGCTACCGCCATTATTGAAAAAGTGCCTACTTTGCCAATCAGTTTGGTTAAATTCGTCAGTGCTAATGCCTAAATCAGCATTAACGTCAGCAATAATTTCAGCGGGTGTACGGCCATTTAGCTCAGCCATTACATACACAACATTACGCTGATCTTTACGCATAATTGGCTTGGCAACATCTTGATGCTGAAATTCACCTAACTCAGATAGCGCTACCAGCGGACGCGGTGCACTTTGCAACCCAAATTCATCGCTGGTCTTTGCAAGCTCCCTATCACCACGAACTTGTAATGCCAGCAATTGAGCAAATTGGTTACGGTCTTGATAAGGCAGTTGCAGTTTAATATCGACAGGATCTGTTTCGCCGCTAACATATAACACCCCAACATTTTGCCCATGCGAGGCAATGGCTAAGGTCTGGGCAATATCTTGCGTAGAGACCGCCGACAATGACGCTTTACTTTTATCCGTAACAAAACGCTGTAAGGGCGCATTGGCAGCAATACTGGTATCAACTTCAACCACATGCGACTCTTGTTTTAACCTTGCAGCAACAGCAAGGGCTGCTTGATAGTGAGTGTCTGTATCAACAAATGGCTCACTGTAAACTTCAGCCACTAAGGTACTTAAAACCGGCGGACCCGGTGGCACTTCAACCACTTTAATTACAATGCCATCAGTTGCCAGTGGCGCTAATGCGGCACGCAAGCGCATGACCACGCCATGAGATTGATGATCACGCTCAGTTTTATCGAGCAGTAATACTCTGAGTTCAGCTAAATTAGCAGCTTCACGTCGATAATAACCACGCACCATACCATTAAAGTCCATGCTTGATGGCTGACCAACATAGGCTGCCGCCTCACTTACTTCATTTAATTGCCAAGTGATGGTTTGTACTTGTCTAGTGAAAGCGGCGGTTTGCTCAAGGCTTGTGCCTTCTGGCATATCGATTAAAACTTGCAACTCGTTTTTATTATCAAACGGTAATAGCTTTAAAGGCACTGCACGCATTACGGGTAACATGGCACTGGCGACAAACAAGGCTAATGTAGTCCATAAAACGAGTTTGGCGCGGCCTTTAGACTCAAGTAATGGTGATAATATGCGCTCATATAAACCATGCTGATTGGCATCGAGTTGTACGCTGTCATCGACTGGCGCTTTAAGTAGTTTCATTGCCAACCAAGGCGTAACAAAAAATGCCACTATGGTCGAAACCATTACACTAATTGGCACATTAAATGCCATTGGTGCCATGTACGGCCCCATCATGCCAGTGATAAACGCAAGTGGGATGAACGCCACCATAATGGTCAATGTAGACATAAACAGCGCCACACGAATTTCGCTCATGGCATCAACTATGCGTTGTTTTTTATCGCCTTTGTGGGTTAAAAAACGACTTATGTTGTCTATCCCAGTAATTGGATCATCAACTAATAACCCCAAAGAAAGTATTAGTGCAAACAGTGTGACTCGGTTAATTGTATAGCCAAAGGCAAAATCAAGTGTCAGGGTGATGCCGTAGCAAATAGGCACCGCTAAACCAACCACAATCGCTGGTCGCCAACCTAAAAATACGCCAACAAAAATAACCACGGTAAATACCGCAAACACTAAGCTTGAGGTAAGGTTATTTACTTTTTCGTTCGCGGTTTGGCCATAGTCACGCAGTACAGTGTAGCCCACTTCATCTGGCAATAGATTAGCCGATAAAGTGTCCATCATGCTGTGCACTTCGTTGGCCACAGCGACCGCATTGGTGCCAGCTTGTTTAGCAACACTTATGGTGACTAAAGGAAGTTGTTGCTGGTTATCTGAATGAGCCAGCCATTGATAGCTTTGCGCTTCTCTTGGACCATCACTCACCTCGGCGACATCACTTAGGTAAACACTCTTACCGTTTACCACATTGACAACGAGCCGTTCAATCGCAGATTGAGAGCGTAAAACATCACCCACTTGTAAGGCAATTTGCTGCTTACCTTCAACAACACTGCCCACGTTCACCAATTGATTAGATACGCTAAGCGCATAGTACACATCGGTTAGGGTTGTTTGGTGTGCAGCAAGGGCGCTTGCATCAAGGTTAATCGTTAATTGACGTGTTCGACCAGCAATCACTTTCACTTCGCTGGTATTTTCGATGCGCTGTAAACTGTTAGCGATTTCGTTAGCAAAACGAGTTAGTTGATAGTCATCGTAAAGTTTTGGATCTTTACTAAATAAGCCCAGCATCACAATGGGTACATCGTTCACTTCAACCGGACGTATTTGCCATGAGCTGATCACTGACGCCATCGTGTGTTGATAGCTATAGAGTTTAGCGTAAGTGTCGAGGATGGCTTGCTCACGATCATGACCGACTTCGAAGCGAAGAGTAACAACAGCAGCATTACTTTGTGTGGTCGAGTAAATATGCTCAACGCCCGTTAACTGCGCCAATAACTTCTCCAATGGTTCAGTTACCAGCCTAGCTACTTCTGGCGCTTCAACGTTTGGTGCTGCCACATATATATCAAGCATCGGAACCACAATTTGTGGTTCCTCTTCACGCGGGGTTTGCTTTAATGCCATTAAGCCAAGCAGCACCGACATAATAAAAATAATGACAGGGAGGCGACCGCTCAAGCTGTTTTTTACTGCATTATCGATAGCATTCATTACCTAACTACCTTTGCAAAATAAACCATATAAGGTTGCAAGAATAGCCACTACATTCTTATCTATTACACGGTAATAGATGGTTTGGCTTTCGCGTCGAGTCGCGACGATCTGAGCTTTTCTCAGCGCCGCTAAGTGTTGCGATAATGCTGACTGCGCCAACGGCACAGCTTCGTTTAATTCGCTCACGCTCATTTCACCATCTTGTAGGGAACATAAAATCATCAAGCGATTTTTATTCGCCAATATCTTTAGCATTTGCTCTGCTTGTTCCACATTGTCGGCCATAGCCGCAAAATCGATGTTCATAATCACACTACTCTATATTCTTAAAATACCGCTAAAGTATAGATTGATATATTAGAAAAGTCTAATATTAGAATTTACTAATGTAGAGTTTTCTAATATATTAAATACATCACTCTGTTATCGAGGTCTTATTATGAAACTAAATGACGCGCTTCGCTTAATTGCTGGTGTAATGATCTGTATTTCATTGTTGCTACAACAGTTTCACAGTCCGCTGTGGATTTGGTTTACGGTATTTATTGCTCTAAACTTAATTCAATCTGCATTCACTAAGTGGTGCCCAATGATCACCATTTTACGCAAACTTGGCATGGAGGATTAGTATGCTGACCCCAATTCCTGACTTAATGAAAATTATTGCTCCAAACCAGCGTCGCATTAGCGCTGATCAAGCAAAACAAGAATTAAGCGAAAACCATGGTTTATTAATTGACGTACGTGAGCCTGCTGAGCACGCAACTAAAGCAGCAACAGGTGCAATTAATATCCCACGCGGTGTACTTGAAATGAAATTAATGGAAATTGAAAAAGATCCTGCAAGACCCATTTATTTACACTGTGCAAGTAGTGCCCGTGCCACACTCAGTGCCGAAGCGCTGACTCGTGTTGGCTACGAAAATGTTACGGTAATTACCTGTAATACAGAACAAATTTGCCAAGTGTTTTAGCTTCATAGAATAGTAACACTGGTCGGATAAGCTCGTACTTTTCTACTCATAGGTACAGAGCAATGACTTTTACACGGAGACGTTTTTTAAAAGCATCGGCGGCGGGTTTTGGAGCCGCCGTATTATCTTTTGGTTTAACGGGCTGTAGTCTCAATGACGATGATGACGAAACCACAAAGCAAAACCCTGTCAGCTTTGATCATGGTGTTGCCAGTGGCGACCCACTCGCTGACAGTCTGATTATTTGGACTCGTATAACACCTCTTGAAAACGTCACGAGTGTTAACGTAGTTTGGCAAGCCTCAACAGATGCTAACTTCACAACCATAAGCCATGATGGCGAAACACAGGTAAGCGATGCTACCGACTTCACCTTAAAAGTTGATCTGCAAGGTCTTGATGCCAACACCACCTATTACTACCGCTTCATAAGTAATGGTAAAACTTCACCTACGGGAGCAGGTAAAACGCTTCCAACCGACAACATAGAACAAGTAAAATTTGCCGTTGTCTCTTGCGCTAACTACCCTGCTGGCTACTTTCATGTGTATGGTGAAATCGCAAAACAAACCGATTTAGATGCAGTACTTCACTTAGGTGACTACATCTATGAATATGGTAATACAGGTTATGCCACTGAAGATGCCGCCGAACTTGGTCGTTTATTGCCTGATGACAATAGCGATGAAATCATTTCTTTAGCGGATTATCGCAAACGTTACGCCCATTATCGTAAAGACGAAAACCTGCAAGCTGCTCACGGTCATTGTGCATTTATTACGGTTTGGGACGACCATGAAATAACTAATGATACATGGCACAGTGGCGCTGAAAATCACAACGACGGCGAAGGTGAATTTAGCGAGCGCAAAATGCATGCCTTACAAGCCTACTTTGAATGGATGCCTATCCGTAATGTAGCCGATAAAGAACGTATTTATCGACGCTTCGAGTTTGGTAATTTAGTGTCATTACACATGCTAGATACCCGTGTTTTAGCTCGCGATGAACAAGTTAATTATGCCGATTTCGACTTAACCAGCAGCCAAGGACAAACTGACTTTGTTGCAACAATCAGCTCACCTACTCGTGCTCTATTAGGTAATGAGCAACTCACATGGCTTACAGATGGTTTAACAACAGCAACGACACAATGGCAAGTACTGGGGCAACAAGTGCTGATGACCAAAATGCATTTGCCATTTGAGATTTTGCAGTTACTTATGAATATTCAAGTAACTCAAGCAAACGGTGCTGACCCATCTGCATTACTTGCTCAAGCAAACACGCTATTTAGTGAGCTTGCGCAAATTAAAGGACGTATATTAGCTGGCGATCCAACGGTTACTAGTGAGCAGCGAGCACGCGTAGAAACAACAGCGCCTTATAATCTTGATGCATGGGATGGCTATGCTTATGAACGAGAGGTAATACTTGGGACAGCAATTGCAGCGCAAAAGAACTTGGTGGTTTTAGCTGGTGATACGCATAACAGCTGGGCAGGACAATTAGTCACTGATGCAAGTAACCCTATTTCTGCTAACGCCGCAGCTGGTGTTGAATTTGCCACATCTTCAGTTTCTTCACCAGGCCTTGAAAACTACTTAGCGTTAAATACGCAATCGAGCGAAGCTGTCGCACAAATTGAGCAAGTCATTGCATTATTGGTTAACGACTTAGCCTACAACAACTTAGTTGAACGCGGCTACTTAACGGTCACCTTTACTCAACAGCAAGCGCTTGCCCAGTGGCACTATGTAAGTAGCGTTAAAACAGCCGATTACACACTGCTTAGCGAGCGTCAAAAAGCGCTCAGCGTACAAGCTGGTAACCCTACTTTACAAATGGCTTAACGCTTTTCATCTAATAGCGTAACTAACATTTGCTCAATGTTTTTTACGCTATAAGTTAGTGAGCGCAGCAGTTCTAACTGACTATCTTCTGGTTGATGCTCAGCTTTAGCACTGGTTTGAGATATTTCATCTTTTTGTTTCAAAATTGCTTCGCGAAACGTCTCTGCATCAACCACTCCAAGCAATGATACTAATGCACCTTGGCCTGATTGACCTGCTGTTTCAAAGCTAAGTCGATAAAGGCCAAATTGACGCATCAAAGGACCTTGGCTTAGTGCCACATCGGTTATTTTTTCAAGTGGAATCGACTTTTCTTCTTTAAAGAATACACCTCGTTTTACTACCAACTTACGCGTTAATAATGTGGCTGACATCGCCGCTAAAATACGCCCTGCCACCAGCCAGATTATTAACGCAACAATGGGAATGAAAGGAATACCTACCATACTAATCACACAGGTAAACATACCCAGTAATAGCCAATACTGTTTTACTTTAGGGCTAAAACGGGCATTCAATAAACTGCTTTCTGTCATTTCGAATTCCTTATAAAGTGACGACAACGCGAACTGCCAGAGCAATAAAAATCACCCCCAGTAGCTTTTCAAACCAAGGATTTGCCTTGGTAAAACCAACACGTTTTTTTGATATTTCGGTTAACAGTGCAACAAGTAAATACCACCCTGTATCGAGCACAAACACCGTTAAACACATGATCAACCCAACCTGAAACGTGAGGTTTTCTGGGTCAATAAATTGTGAGAACAGCGCCAAAAAGAATATCGCAAGCTTTGGGTTCAAAAAGGCAATGGCAAAGCCATCTTGCAAAGCTGCACGAGGGCTTGGCTTCGCTTTCTCAACATTCAGTGTTTGCGAGCTGGACCTAGCTAATAAAATACGAATCCCTAAATAGGCAAGATATGCTGCACCGCCATAAACAAGTACTTGATAAAGTGTTGGCAGTTGAGTCATCAATGACCCTAACCCTAGCAACGAAGCACAGGCGTAAAACCCGACCCCGATACCGTGGCTAAGTGCTGCTAACATACCGTTTTTCATGCCACCATGCAGACTGTGCTTTAATACCACAGCTAAACTCGGCCCCGGTGACATTGCGCCCATAATGCAAATTAATACTAAGCTCAACCACTCAGTAAGTGTCATTATTCGTTATTCTCAATTAACAATAAAATTGATGTTATCTGACCAAAAAACCTAGTCGCTGTCGTGATAGTTTTCACTTGCCAGCCAGCTTGACCTAACTCGAACACTTTTTGATTTAATGCGTCAATATCGATGCCGCCAAAAAAGCGTTTCTTTTTAAATACTACTATTTTTTGCATGTTAGCCGCCTCGTTGATATTCAAAATCGTAATAATGAATCCCCTCTTCGACCCGAATGTGCATTTTTCCTGTTAAACCTTCAAGTTCACCGGCCCCCGAGTCAGGCACTACTTCTAGAATCAAACGATCTGCCCCTTTATCCATCGTGCCAAAATGTTGCAAAACAAAACTGCCCTGCTTGCCATTGAGCTTTCCTACCACTTGTTCAATTGCAACATAACCTGCACTGCCTTGGGTTGCTGTCATAGCACTTAACATCTCACCTTGACTCAATGCCTCAAGTGCACCAGAGAATTCTTTATCTATTGACATACGTCCAAGATTCACACCATCTTGACCTGTCGCATAACCACCGATTGGGTTTAATTTAACGGTAAATTCACCACTAACAGTTATTGATTCCATACTAATCCCTTACTTTACTGTTGATTTTTAAAACAAAGATAACCATATCTATACCCTATTCACTTAAAAGAATCTAGCATGGCAAAAACCAAAGAGCAGGCCGCTTTTCGAAGCTTATTACCCATTTTAGCGTTTATAAAGCCTTATAAGTGGGTGGTATTAGCCGCCCTTGCAGCTTTGTTACTCACCGCAGGTGTCAATCTATCGCTTGGTCAAGGCGTTAAATTTGTCATTGATCATGGCTTTATTGCTGGCTCACAGACCCAGCTTCAACAAGCTGTAATGGTACTCATTGGTTTGATTAGCTTATTAGCTGTTGGCACATTCTGCCGCTTTTATTTAATGTCGTGGATTGGCGAGCGAGTCAGTAATGATATTCGTAAAGCGGTGTTCGACCGTATCGTCACTTTGCACCCAAGCTACTTTGAAGAAAATCGTAGCGGTGAACTAATGTCACGGTTAACGACCGACACAACCTTATTACAATCTATCATCGGTTCCTCTTTTTCAATGGCACTGCGCAGTAGCTTAATGCTGATTGGTGGCTTGGCTATGCTACTTATCACCAACTTAAAGCTAACCCTTGTGGTTGTTGCTTGCGTACCTGTGGTACTACTTCCAATGATGATTTTTGGCCGAAAAGTGAGGAAGCTCGCAAGCTCTAGCCAAGATGCCATTGCCGATATCAGTACTTACGCAGGCGAAATAATCCAGAATATTAAAGTTGTACAAAGCTACAGCCATGAAGAACGTGAAAAAGCGGCCTTTGCTAACGAAACCAATAAAGCCTTTCAGGTGGCTAAAAGCCGCATCAAGCAACGCTCATTTTTAATTGCAGCAGTGATATTCCTCACCTTTACAGCTATTAGTATTATGCTTTGGATTGGTGGCAGTGATGTACTTGCGGGCACAATGACAGGCGGTGAGCTTGGTGCTTTCGTGTTTTATGCCATTATGGTGGCGATGTCTGTGGCAACGGTTGCCGAAGTTTACGGTGAATTACAAAGAGCTGCAGGTGCTGCCGCCCGCTTGCTGGAGCTACTTGCCGTTGAAAGTATGATCCAAAGCCCAGACAAAAACAGTGATGCACAATTTCATGCTAATAAAGTAGCACACCCTGCAATTCAGTTTGAAAATGTGTCTTTCCATTACCCTTCAAGGCCAGATAGCGCCGCATTAAATACGCTTAATTTAACCGTAAAACAAGGGCAAACAGTGGCGATTGTCGGCCCATCAGGGGCGGGTAAAACCACACTGTTTGAATTACTACAGCGCTTTTACGATCCAAGTTCAGGGAGTATTTCACTAGCAGGGGTTAATATTAAAGATCTTTCACTAAATTGCTTGCGTCAGCAAATGGGTATGGTGGCACAAAACCCTATTTTATTTAGTTCAGATGTGATGCATAACATTCGCTATGGCAACCCTTGTGCAACTGATGAACAAGTTTATACAGCGGCAAAATATGCTCATGCTGATGAGTTTATTACTCAATTACCGGATGGTTATCAAAGCTTTTTAGGTGAACAAGGAGTCAGGCTTTCTGGTGGGCAAAAACAACGCATTGTGCTGGCACGGGCAATATTAAAAGATCCTGCCATTCTTTTACTTGATGAAGCCACCAGTGCTCTTGATGCGCAAAGTGAGTTTCATGTACAAGCCGCACTTGAACATTTAATGCAAGATAGAACAACACTGATCATTGCACATCGTTTAGCAACAGTTAAACATGCTGATGTAATAGTGGTAATGGATAAAGGGGAAGTGATTGCGACAGGAACACATTCGCAATTACTAGCTGCTAATCCTTTGTATAAGCAGTTGTGCGAGCTTCAATTTAATCGTGATTAATAAAAAGGGATTGTCAGGTTTGAAAGGGCAAATCAAACCTGACCACAAGCTCAGGCTTTAAGCCTAACCTTGTGTGTTTGGTACAATTTGAATCTCTACACGACGATTCAGAGCGCGACCGTTTGCCGTATCGTTACTTGCTACTGGACGTGTTTCACCATAACCTCGTGTACTTATACGGGCAGATAATATCTGCTGATTCACAAGGTAATCTTTAACACTTTGTGCACGTTGTTGAGAAAGCGTCATATTATAGCTATCACGACCTGTGCTATCAGTATGACCTTCAACACTTAAATAGGTTTTTTCATACTTGTTCATCACCTGAGCAATAGCATTCAGCGTATTGTGAAAGCCCGATGTGATATAAGATTGGTCAGTTGCAAATGTTATATTCGATGGCATAACCAGACGAATATTATCGCCTTCACGAACAACCTCAACACCAGAGCCTGCCAGCTCATCACGGAAAGCCTCTTCTTGCTTGTCCATGTAATCACCTACAGCCGCACCTGCTAGAGCACCGATTGCTGCACCAATGAAAATACGTTTATCATCATGATCGCCTGTCGCTTTACCTAAAACAGCTCCCGTTGCTGCACCAATAGCTGCGCCTTTACCTGTATTTGTTGTCTCACAACCTGTTAATAAAACAGCGAATACACCTACTGCTAGAACCGATTTGCTAAAAGTCATGTGTCTCTCCATGGCAATTACTAAATATTGAATTATTAACAATTATGAACAAATAACAATGAACAAACCATGAAGACTAGGTTAATTGTTCACATTTAGTTTTGTAACAGCCGGCAGGTTATAAACCTTAACTAACTCGCTCAACCGACCACTTTCAACAATTGCATTCAGGTGTTCTTGAAACTGCCGTGCTAATTCAGTGTTAGCAAACTGCTTACTGAGCGCAAGGTGCCCATAGATTACATCATCAAAACGATAAGGCATTTTCATAATTTGTTTTGTGGGACGATGTAAAAACACTGACGCATTATCGGCAGTATCTTCGACACCGATGACTAACTCTACACGTCCTTTAAGTAACATCTCGAAGGCATTATTTTCACTAAGCGCTTCCACTTTTATCAATCGTTTGTCTTGGTCAAAGCGAGGAAAGTGAACAGCACCACGCGTTACAGCTATGCGTTTACCACGTAAATCTTGATATTTATTTACAGTAAATGCGCTACTAACACGAGCATAAAACACAAATGAAGACGTCAGCACCATATAAGGAGGTGTTAAAAAGTGCATTGTTTTCTCACGCTTAGCGGTACGGATTAATCCACCTTTAACATCGATTTCATTTTGCTGAAGCATTTTCACACAGCGAGGGAATGGACAAGCAACAAAATCAACTCTAAATGGTAAGCTTTTTTGCATGTCGCGCATTATATCAACTACTACACCACTAAATTTTCCATCTTTAGTCGCTACGCTATAAGGTGGCGCGTGATCTAACCCGACCGTTACTTTAGGCAACGGCGAAGCAAAAGCAGCTTCTGTACTAAATAGTAATAGCAGATAAGTAAAATATTGTTTCAAAGGGCTACTCACACCAAGTTCACTCATTTTTGATAATGAAAGACACGTTAATGTCATAAAAACCACAAAAATGTCATACAATGTTGTCATAATAGAGTGGATTACCTGTATGGCAAAAGCAATGTTACTCATTATATTTAAACAATTTTTATTACTAGGCTGTATGAGTTTTGGTGGCCCTGCAGCTCACCTTGGTTATTTTAAAAGGCATTTTGTTGACAACCTGAACTGGCTAAGCAACGAACGGTACGCGCAATTAATTAGCCTTAGCCAAGCTCTACCAGGACCGGGGTCCAGCCAAGTCAGCTTTGCTATTGGGGTCGAAAAAGCAGGATTGCTGGGTGGCCTTAGCGCATTTATTGGCTTTACCCTACCTTCATTTTTAATTATGTTTTTCCTCGCGTTGAGCGCCCATCAATTTGGTAACCTTTACTTTGCCGTGATTGCAGGTCTTAAACTTTTTGCTGTAGTGATTGTCGCCGATGCAACCTATAGTATGGCAGTGAGCTTTTGCAAAACCCACTTACACAAGCTTATCGCGGTGATGAGTACACTTGCGCTAATATTCTTTTCACAGTTATCAAGCCAAGTTTTTGTGCTTATTGTGGCAGCTGTAATTGGCTGGTTTTCCCCGCCCATTAAACTTCCCCTCACCAATAATAGTAAAAAAGTGACTATTGCGTGGATCCCCCTTGGGCTATTCGGTACCTTACTGTTACTTAGCTTTCTGCCTTTAGGTGAATGGTTTGAAATGTTCGCACCATTTTACCAAACTGGCGCGATGGTATTTGGCGGTGGTCATGTAGTGCTCCCCATTTTGCAAGCTGGCGTACCAACTCTTGAGACCGAGCAGTTCTTGTCGGCTTATGCTAGTGCACAGGCAATCCCTGGGCCTATGTTTACTATTGCCACATACTTAGGCGCACAAGTGATGCCCAACTCCTCATTGACAGGCGCAATCATCGCAACACTTTTAATTTTCTTACCTGGTTTTTTATTAATGTTCGCATTTTTGAAAAGCTGGTTGCAGCTTGCTGATAAACCCCGTTTTGCAGGAAGTATTGCTGCATTAAATGCCGCGGTAGTCGGCTTTTTAGCAGCGGCGCTTTACTCTCCGATTTGGCAATCAGCAATACACTCTGCGTGGCATATCATCATTGTGTTAGTCGCATTTGCTTGGCTCAGACTTGCAAAGCCACCAATTTGGTGGCTATTGATAGGTTTTATTATGCTGGCGTTGGGGCAGCAATATATTAGCTAGTACTATTATTAACTCGCCGTGCATTTACCTTAATGCTCGGTTTGATACTGCTCTGATCATTAGCGCTAAATTGCCCCGTGACACTTTGATATGGGCGTAGTCCAAAAATCGGAATCACTGCTAGCAAATGGTCCATAATTTCAGCTTGAAGATGCTCGTAAGAAATCCAACGCTTATCTTCACTAAAGCAATAAAATTCAATCGGTAACCCATGGTTGAGCGGTTGTAGCTCACGCACCATCAACGTAAGATCACGGTTTATCTTTTCATGCTGTTTTAAATAGCCTTCAGCATAACGACGAAACAAACCAAGATTGGTAACAGGCTCAGGTAAACTAGAAACACGAATATAATCATGCAATGGAATCGCACTGTCGATTTGCTCGCGAAATGCTTCATCAACTAGGCGAATACTGTTCATATCAATGTTCAAAGAACGCTTGATGCGACGCCCACCAGACTCCTGCATTCCTCGCCAGTTTTTGAATGAGCCAGCAACAAGCATGTAAGTCGGGATCGTTGTGATTGTGTTATCCCAGTTACGAACTTTCACCGTATTTAAGCCTAGATCAATGACTTCTCCATCCGCGCCATAACTGTCAACTTGAATCCAATCACCATAAGTAACTAACCGATTAGCTGCAATTTGAATACTGGCAACAAAACCTAAAATCGTGTCTTTAAATACTAACAAGGTCACCGCAGCAATTGCACCAAAGCCAGACAAAATATAGGTCGGTGACTTCTCAAGTAAAATACTGACAATTAAGATTGCACAGATCATAAACGTGATAAGTTTTACCACTTGAATAAGACCTTGAATCGGCACTTCTCTTGCGAAATCAAGCTGATTGTAAATACCGCCTGCAACACTAACAATACTGCTTATGATGAAGCCGCCGTAAATAATTAGCACTATTTGCCCTATCGTTTTAAGTATAAGGGCTGCAACATCAGTAACAGGGTATACATTGTCAAAGGTAGCTAAAAATAATACACAACATAACGTACCGGCAAAACGGCCATTAAGCTTAGTCAACAAAGGGGCTAAAGCGCCAATGCGCTCAGGTGATAAACGCGTCACTGCTTTTTGAATACCAGGAAGCATAAGTTTGCGTGTAAAAACATACACAAACAGTAATGCACACACGCCAATAGCCGTTGCAGTAAGTGCGCTAAGCAGCTGTGCATCAGGCATATTTTCAAACCAAGGCATGACTAATTTTTGCAGGTTAGTTTGCTTCATGGTGTTTCAACTTCCTCATTCATCGTTGCCATATAGTTGTCTTGTTGCGTTTGGTGATAACTTATTAGCTGAGCATCTTTTTGCAACCATAAATCGTTAATATGTTGTTGGAAAGAGGTTCTAAAGTCACGGTCATGCTGATAGTCGCCAATCATTTGTGCAGCAATTGCTTGCACTTGCATATCCACTTTTATCGCATCAAGACGACCACGAATTAAATTGCGGCAGATATGTTCTCCCTCTCCTTGATAAATAATCGATGTATTCAAAAGTGCATCAAATTGCTCTCCCAATACTTCAAGGGCAAAAGCAATCCCGCCAGCTTTTGGTTTGAGTAAGTGGGTAAAGGGACTATTTTGTCTATGGTGCTTTTGAGTGGTAAAACGCGTGCCTTCGACAAAGTTAATAATGGTTGTTGGGTGATTTCTAAAATCTCGACAGCTGCGCTTGGTTCTCTCAACGTCAAGGCCTTTGAGTTTAGGGTTTTTAGCCAGCTGCGACTTACTTACACGCTTCATAAATGGCATGCCCATTGCCCATGCCCCCGTGCCGATGAAAGGCACGTACTTTAATTCATCTTTTAGAAAAAATTTAGGTGCTGGCAGTGCATCAATCGCACTCAATACAACAATATCAAGCCAGCTCATATGGTTTGAGATAAGTAAGTACCAACCTTTACGATTTAATGAGCCTTGAATATTAACTTCTATACTGGGGCACCCAAGCCATAGTGCAAGGCGGTTACCATTACACCAGCCTTTATAAGCTAAATGCAAAGTATGGCTAACCACCTTGAACGGTAGAACCAATTTGAGCACACCTAATAGCAGCACAAGCGTGCCCCATAGAATGACATTGGCAAACAGCACAATACTGACAAGTAGCCCTGTTAGCCAATTAGGTAAAAATTTCTTTAACATATGTGTGCTCTCAATGGCGCAAGTAACTATGATTTTACTTGCGATTCAAATTGCGCTAATTGCTGATTTTTCTGCAACCAGATTTGGTTCAATTCAGCCTGAAAGTTCACTCTAAAGTCTGCATCGTTAGTGTAATCACCAATTAAATTAGGGCTTACATCCATCACTTCAACACGGACATCAATGCATTTTACACGGCCACTCGCAAAATCAACAAAGCTCGGGATCCCATCTGGGTAATGTATGGTGACATTGACCACTTTTGAGATTTGCTCTCCCATCGCTTGCATAACAAACGCTACACCACCTGCTTTAGGCTTTAGTAAATACTCAAACGGGCTATTTTGACGTTGATGTTTTTCAGCCGTAAACCGTGTTCCTTCAACAAAGTTAACAACACTTACTGGCATCTCTTTAAACTTTTCACAGGCTTTACGTGTTGTTTCTAAGTCTTTACCACGTAACTTGGGGTTTTTCTTCAACTGACTTTTACTAGTACGGGTCATAAATGGAAAATCGAGTGCCCACCAAGACAAACCTAAAAAAGGCACATAAATTAATTCTTTTTTTAAGAAAAAATTTAAAAATGGAATGCGTCGATTAAAAATGCGTTGCATCACCAAAATATCAACCCAGCTTTGATGGTTTGCAATCACTAAATACCAGTCTTTTGCTTGTAATTGCTCAAGCCCTGTAACATTAAGCTTGTAAGGGGCAAATATATTTTGATTAACACTGTTACCAGAAACCCAAACTGTCGCACACTGCTTGGCAAGCCAGCTCATTAGTTTTTGCAATGGCTTGATTGGAATCAACTTAATCAGACCGCAAATAAAAATCGGCACAAACCAAAAAAGTGTATTGATGGTATAAAAGAAAATACTTAACACACAACGAATAACGGACATTACAACTTATTCCTTTAACGCTTAATCTTCAAAATACGTGTAGCCTGCAAGGCCAGCATTTAGTTCGGACAAATATTGTGCCTTATATTGCTCATCAATTGCCAGTTCACTGACCCTTTTTGCGAAGTTTTCAGCAAGAATTTCGCTATCATAATCAACAAACTTTAATACGTCCTTAACGCTATCACCTTTTATTGCATTCGTTAGCTGGTAGCCGCTGTCGGTGAGTTCCACATGAACCGAGTCAGTATCACCAAACAAGTTGTGTAAATCACCCAAAATTTCTTGATATGCCCCTACTAAGAACATCGCAATATGATACTGCTGTCCTGGTTTATATTCAGGGATAGGTAGGCTGCTCTCAATTCCCGTGCCTTCAACATAATTACGGATTTGCCCATCAGAATCACAGGTAATATCTTGAATAATGGCGCGTTGTGTTAGTGGCTGATGTAAATTTTCAACAGGCATGACGGGGAATAACTGTTGAATCCCCCACACGTCTGGCAATGATTGAAACAATGAAAAGTTAACAAACAGTTTGTCAGCCAACTTTTCATTGAGATCATCGAGCACCTCACGATGCGCACGTGCATTTTCGCTAAGCGAAGCACGAACACGATGTAAAATAGTAAAATAAAGCTGCTCTAGCTTAGCCCACTCGAGCATGCTCAGTAAGCCGTGTACATATTGGTCGTGAGCTTCACTAAATAAATGCATAGCATCATGATAGATTTCTAGGGCCATACGGGGTGTTAAACGCTGTAAGCATTGCCACATATCTTCAAGCACTAACACACTATTTGTTTCTGGAGGCGTAGGGTTAGCATGATTAGGCGCACGCTCAACGTCAATCACGTCAGTAATCAATACCGCGTGGTGCGCAGTTAACGCACGACCCGACTCTGTAATAATAGCTGGATGTTTTAAGTCATGCTGTTGGCATACTTCAGCAAACGCATTCACAACATTACGTGCATACTCTTCAACACTATAATTCATTGAACATGCGCTACGTGAACCAGAGCCTTCATAGTCAACACCGAGTCCTCCACCAACATCAACGGTATTAAGAGGCACACCGAGTTGTGTTAGCTCAGCAAAGTGGCGGGCACATTCGCGTAACGCTCTATGAATGTCACGGATATTGGCAATTTGTGAACCGATATGAAAGTGCACTAGCTGCATCAGGTGTAATTTATTATGTGATTTTAATAACTCAACAGCCGAAAGCACCTGTCCCGCCGTTAAGCCGAACTTACCTTTTTCACCACCTGTGTTTTGCCACTTACCTTTACCCACGGAGTTTAAACGGATACGAATACCAATTGAGGGTTCAATACCTAAGTCATCAATTTCAGTTAATAGCGTTGTTAACTCAGAAAGCTTCTCAACGACAATGTGAACTTTATGACCAAGGGCTTGACCTATGCAGGCTAGGCGCAAAAACTCACTGTCTTTGTAACCATTACAAACAATGGTAATAGGGTTTTGCGCAACACCCAAGATCGCCATTAATTCAGGTTTAGAACCTGCTTCTAAACCAACCAAGCCGCTTGGATGAGCCAGAAGTTTAGTTACCACAGAGCGCTGTTGGTTTACTTTAATTGGGTATACACAAGTATAACTACCTTGATAATCTCGTGCATCGCGTGCTTTGGTAAATGCACTCGTTAAAGTGCCAACACGATTTTGCAGAATATCGGTAAAACGCACTAGAACAGGTAATGTTAGACCTTGCTTTTTAAATTGTTCAGTCAGTTCAGATAAGGAGATCGCCGCCTTAGCTTGATCACCATCAGGGTAAGCAACCAGCTCTCCCTGCGCATTAATGTCAAAATAGCCGTCACTCCAATGAGCGACATTATACGTGTTGCGTGCTTTATCTAAACCCCAAGTCATGGCATTGTCTTCTGTAGTTTCTTTAATATAAACGCATATTTTAATACGCTACCCGCCACCACGCTAACAAAAAATACTGATTAGACCAAAGACAAGTCAAATTAAATGATGTTTATTATCTAAGTCACCCTTTAAAATTCCGAAAGTAATAAACCTATCAGCTGTAGAATGAATAATATTAGGGCGCCGTTAGCTGGCCTTTATCTACATTCAAAACACCTGTATAGGCTATGGGTGCCAGCTCTGGCTCACTTACGAGTAAAAGCGTGAAAGAGTGCTGCTCAGCAACATCATTCAGTAACTGCCTGATCTCAGGGTGAGCAATAAACACCGGCAAATCGATTACCAATACCGCGGGTTGTATAAGTAGTGCTCTGGCTAATAAAATTCTGGCGACTAAGCTTTGTGGACAACCACGTCCAAGTTCAGCAACTGGGCTGTTTAGTAAAGATTCATTAAATCCTAATTTTGCAATGAATGCTTCAACCTCTGCACTGCGCTTTTTTCCCGTGCCGTATAAAATATTGCTGTAAATTGATCCCTTAAAAAGCTGAGAAAATTCATCAATAACAACAATCAACTGCTGTAAACGTCTAAAGTCTAGGTTTTCAAACCGTCTTCGACCTAACACTAAAAACCCAGAGACAGGTTCTAGTTGTTGCGCAAGAGCGCGACATAGCATTGACTTACCAGCTTGCCCACGAATTAAAATACGCTCGCCAGCAGCAATCACAGCATTACACTCTGGCATTGCACTCAAAATACGTAACTGACGTAGTTTTAAATCATAGCGTTGAAAACGCTTTAAACGATGCTCCGCACGCTTTGTTGTTAGTGTGCAGCGATCATGAGCTAATTTTAAACGCTTTCGAGCAACATAAAAGTTAACCCAATCGGCCCAGCTTCTAATTAAATAATCGATACTCAATAAACATAGAGATAAAATAAGTACGCGAACTAAACTTGACCACGCCATTATGTTCATATCTTTTGAGTTCAGTACGATTAAAGTGGTCACTGTGAGTGGTGCTAAGCTTCGGCATATTAAAATACCTCCTCGCCAATACACAAGCTGCCATGCTAAATCACGTCCTCGACGATCAATACGCTTCACTTCTTTACCTTGATTCCTCATCCGAGCAACATTGAGATAACCAAAGCAACGCTCGCTCAAATGCCCACTTAAGCGACCACGACTAGTACGAATATTACCCGCGACCCGCAAAGCCCACAGCGTAATGGACGCAATAAAAGCAAACACTATAATCACAGCAAGTAGTACATCAAAAGCCAGTTTTTGATTCTGCATAAACAGCAGCCAACCAAAAACGATTAGCCCTATTCCTCCCATTTGTCCGTAAGCTAAGCCTCGCCCTGCAAAATGAGCAACACCATTGGCGTCACTTATTAAGCGGTTCATAGCCACGCCAAGACGGTTGGGCCCATGCTCTATATCTGCACTCAACATCCGCTGAAAAAGCGCATTACGATATGCTAAAACGAGTTTCTGTCCATTTTGCTCGGCAAGAACACTGAGGCAAAATCTGGCTACAAGATTAACTAAAACGCCCCCCAAAAGTGCTATGGTTAGCGAGAACACCTCGCTTTGCCAAGCATTTGAAAACCAAATTAACTTGTAGCTACTCGCTCCTACACTTAGCAATGCTAATAGAGTGAGGGATATAAGCCGCAACGGCCCAATCCCCGACAAAAATGTAGGAAATCCACTGTTCATACTAGGCTGTACCTGATGTGTAAGCGTCAGTTCCTAAAATATAACAAGCTGTTGTAGGGTCGCGTAAATCAGCTAAATCATACACAGTCATCCCTAATGCATTTGCCGCCTCACGTGTGGCTAATGGAGAAGCACAGATACGTCCACCAATTCCCTGCACATTGTATCCCTGGTTCACCAGCCAACTGGCACCACTTTGCGCCCCCATAGCTTCGCGTGCAGTAAATAAAACATTTGGAAAATGTTGTTTAAAGTCAGGACTTTCTAGAATCGCATTTGTTTCTTGTTGATAGATACCATCAGCCACTTCAATCACAATTGCAGTGCAACCCTTGCGTATTAGTTCTGCCGCTAGAACAGGATAAATTTGCTTCGCTTGTTCATTACCAATATTAAAACTTGTTGGATAACCTGCATCAGTAAAGTCAAGTACGTGCGCGGCACCTGAATCCTTCATTAGCCAAAGATCACCACCTGCTCCAGTGCCTGTAATCTTCATTGCCCCCACAGTGTGACCAGCAGCATTTAAACCATGAATTAAATGGGCCGCTGTGGTTGTTTTACCCGCATTCATCGAAGTACCAACCACCACCACGCTTGGCACACTATTGGCTACGAGTCCATATTGATGGCTGGGCAGTTTATAATCAGCGACATTTATAACCTGATCATGTTTATTGGTGATTAATCCTATTGGTTGAATAGCAGTGGGTACTGAAATGCGACTGTGCCAACCAAGCGCTAAACCAGCAATACCACCAGCAGCAACCATATGACAAGCATCTAAGTTATTGGGTACGGTCGCTTCAAATTGATCTGGAGCATAACGATTGCCAAAAGCGAGAATAATCTCATCACCTTCATATAAAGTTGCTTTACGACCATCAATTCGTTCTATTTTTGTGTGGTGACCAATCTCTGTCACTCTTGCTAATACAAGGTCACCACTTTTAGGTGACTGGTTTGTGTTTAATCCCTGCAAATCATTGCTGTCTACTCGGCGTGTTACAAAAGCACGCTTTGCAGACTGAAGGCGCTGTGACATAGTGTAAGATGATGCTGACATAATATAATTCCTATACATTAAGTGACTATAATTGGCCTCATTGCCAATCAATGAGTGCATCTTAAAAGCATCACCCTGACAGCTATGTTATATACCCAGTAAGCTTGCTGTAATATTCAAAAAAGACATTACAAATCAAATAACTAACTATTTATTTTTTATTAAAATAGAAAATTAGTAAACCTAAATGGTGACTGTAAGGTTGTTGTAAGCTAAGGCTAAGTATACTCCTTTGTTGCTATCTTCTTTTTTAGGCGGGCTATGTCGTTATCCAACAATAAACAATGCCATTTTATCCCTTTAGCAATCGTTTTATTTTTGCTGACAGGGTTCGCTTATGGTCAAGATGAGCAATGCACAGTTCAAAGCAACACTCCCTCAGCGAAAGTCTTTTATCGCTTTATTAAAAAGTTTAAAGCTGAAGACTTATTAAATGGGGAGACTCTTTTGAAATCAAATGTGCAGCAACTCGACTGTCAACCAGTCTTTAAGGTCAAAATTGTTAATCGTAGTGGTGATGTCAGTCATCGTTATTACCAAACCGACACCTTTGAGTTGATATTAGATGATAGTAAAAAGCAATGGGATCCCATCAACCGTGTTTTTCAAGAATTAGATAAACTGGTTGGTGATAAGAGTAGCAGCAAGGAACAACCATAAAAGGAAGCAATATGCGCGCGTTAGTCGTTGAAGATAATACTCAAGCTGCCGAGCAAATTAGTCACGCATTAACTGAACATGGATTTGCAGTCGATCAATGTCACGATGGTGAAGAAGCGTGGTTTATAGGTGATACGGAAGAATATGATATCGCTATTTTAGATATTGGTTTGCCGAAACGTGATGGCTTAAGTGTCTTATCTGATTGGCGAAGAAATGGTAATAAAATGCCCGTTATTATCTTAACCGCCCGTGATACATGGCGTGAGCGGGTAACAGGGTTAAGAGCTGGCGCAGATGATTACTTAATCAAACCATTTGAAATGGAAGAATTACTCGCACGCGTAGAAGCCCTTGTTAGGCGCAGCAATGGCCATGCTAGCAGCGTTTTAAGTGCCGGTTCTTTGGAATTAGATACCGCAACTCAACGTGCGACACTGGCAGGAACTCATCTTGATCTAAGCGCATTAGAATATCGTTTACTCGCCTACTTAATGAATAGACAGAATCAGGTTGTCTCCAAAGCAACACTGACAGAGCATTTATATCAAATGGACTTTGAACATAACTCAAATGTTATTGAAGTTTTGGTCAACCGTGTACGTAAAAAGCTAGGCACCACGCATATTCAAACCCGACGCGGACAAGGATATCTTCTCAATGCCGACGAATAAAACTTACTCGTTACGCGGTCGTTTAATCCAGCGCATGATCATTTTCATGATAATTGCTCTGAGTGTGTTATCGGTGGCACTAGTCATGCTTTTCGACTCATATATAGAGCGACGATTTGATCGAACGCTAACAAATAAATCAAACTCGTTATTGGCTGCCACACAGTTCACCGCATCTGGGGAGTTACAGCTGGATCACATCTCTGCAGCAGCGCGATTTCAAGAACCTTTATCCGGTTGGTATTGGCAAGTCATTCATCAAGGTGAGGTAAAACAGCAATCCGCTTCTTTATATGCCGACGCCCCGTTCCCTTTAATTGCTGAGCATAATAACCCGCAGCTAACTTTTATTGAATTTGAAGGGCCAACAGGCTTAGCCTTACGAGGGGCCATTCGTCGTGTTCATTTTCAAGCTATCGATCAAACGGTATTCATCATTGTCAGTGGTCCAAAAGATGATATTCATAGTGATGTAATTGCTTTTGCAACACGCTTAATAGTCGCGTTTGCACTTTTAGGCTTAGTATTTGCCAGCCTTTTACTCTGGCAACTAAAAAAAATGCTTCATCCGATAAAAGAGTTACAACGAGGAATTCGCGCCATTCGAGATGGACAGCAAGACTCCTTGACTTTATCTCTTCCGAATGAGCTTGATGAAGTACAAACTGAACTTAATCATTTGCTACAAAATAATAAAGAAATATTAGAACGAGCTCGTTTGCAAGCATCAAATCTCGCGCATGCTTTGAAAAATCCAATTTCAGTGCTGAAGAATCATGCAAATCAGTTACCTCAAAGCGACGCAAAAATCATTCTCGAACAAGCTGAAAAGCTGAGTCAAAGCACGCATAGCCACTTGGCACGCGCTCGTTTGGCGGGCTCATTTGAAAAGCTAGCAGCAAGAACCAATGTCGCAGACACACTCAGTGAGCTGATTTTTAGCCTTGAGCTTTTATATAAGCAAAAAGGCTTGAAAATAGATTTCTCTTGTCACCCTCACCTGCAATTTAATGGCGATAACCATGATCTTGATGAGGTCTTAGGGAATCTAATCGATAATGCCTGTAAATGGGCCACACAACGTGTATTTATTAAAGCAACACATGTTGAGCGTGGCATAGAAATATGCATAGAAGATGACGGCCCAGGTATTCCAATCACTGAGCGCCAAACTGTGTTTGCTCCTGGCAAGCGCTTAGATGAAACAACACAAGGCAGTGGCTTAGGCCTCAATATAGTTCAAGATATTGTTCTACTGTATGGCGGCACTATTTCCTTGCATGACAGTACACTTTCAAAAACAGGTTTAGCTATCACTTTGCTACTACCTGGCACGCAAATAATCATGGATTGACACTCGGAGTTCTTATGAAACAATTAATCTTATCAATTGCTTTATTTACCCTAACTGGATGCCAGCTCACTGAATTAGTTAAAGATCCTGGGGCAATTGAAACACAACTGAAAAAACAGCATGCCTTAGCAGCATTGGCGATCAACGAAGAGCTTGATCTGTTTTTAAGTGATCAAGGTCGTCAGCACCTGTTTCGTGAGTTGGCTCATAGCCTAAAAAAACCCACACACAGTAAAATAGTTAATCAAGACTCAGTGACTAAAACTCGCTGGACGGCAACCATCGACGACACCACTTTACAAGCCTTTCAGCTACAACGTGTTGGTCAAGAAAGTATAAAAACCAATTTTGAACTCATGTTTCTTGATATACCGGTGATTAGCAAAAATAAAACATCTCTTTTTCAGGCGCCATCGCCTGATTCAGCACTAATGGGTCAAATTGCCAAGAATGAATTAGTGAAAGTGCTAGCCTTAGAGCTTAATGAAGAATGGGCATTAATTGAGCGAGATAACCAGCTCATCGGCTATGCAAAATATGCCGATTTTGAAAATACAATCAAAAAGCGAGATTTTCTAAACAGCCGTCCGTATGAGCTAAAAGTAACATATGATAACGATCTAACCCGCGATGGCTATGTATTACCTATTCACCACATTTTTGGCTTAGCACAATGCCGCATTGTTAAATTACAATTTAAGCGCCAAGCGATACAACAGCAGCGCACTATCAATTTATGCCAAAAAACACCTGATGTTTGGTTTATTGATCCTCACCACGATAGCGCAACCACAGCCAATTAATAACCTGACACTCACCTTACAACGCCTCTAAGTATCTTGTCAGGATAGGTTTTTTACTATGTCTCTTATTTATTTAATAAGAGACAAAACATGCGATACTCATACACTATTTTCCCTGTAACCCTACTACTCACAAGTGCACAAGTCAGCAGCAGTGACATACAATTAAAAGACTTAATAAATGAGCTTGATATTTCACCTTACGCTAATTTAAAAATTGCCGCGACTTATAGCAATAAGCAAGAAAAAACACATGAACGGTCAAACCGTTCTTCTCAACAGTGGCAACTAAAAGATAATGCCAGTAAAGCAGGAGTTAAATTTAATTACCCTGTTGCCCAAAGCAAGATCTACGGTCGTTATGAATTGGGAACCAATGCTAATACTGATGACACGCCCTTTTTTAAAACTCGGCAAGCCTATTTAGGTGTACGCACCCAATGGGGGAAACTACAGTATGGGCAACAAAATGCGATTGTAAAAAACTACGACAACTTTGACCGTAGCCACCGTGTGGGCGCATCGGTTCATTTAACAAAAGACGAGTTAAACACCAAGCGCCCTTCTCATACCATGCAATATCACACTCGCTTTGATGAGTTTCGCCTTTCAGGTCAATACAACTTCAGCCGCACACTGGAAAATAGACCGCAATTGAGAATTGGTAGCCAGCGATTGAGGGTCAAAGATACTAAGCTAGATTACGGGGTTGGACTAGGTATTCATTACACAGGTCTCAAAAATATCGAGCTTGAAGCTGGTTATCAAGCCAACTATTACGAACAAGCCAAGTATCATACCCACATCGCTTCTGCTAAATGGCAAGCAAGCTCAAATTTGCAAGTTTCTATTTATGGCGCAACACATTCACTCAAAGACTTACAAAAATCTAAAACCGCAGAATCTCGGCACTACGCACTTGGCGCTCGTTATCGTTTATTTGACCAGCATCGAATCTATGGCAGTCTAGAGTATGCTTATGGCGCTAATGACATAAAAGGAGCGAAGCAACGCGCCCTTGTCATTGGTAACGACTATCGATTTGCATCGCAAAAACACGCTTATGTAGAAATTCGAAAACGTTATTTCGATGCTGATAAGGCTGATGATATTAATGTGGCTCTTGGCATTAATATTAAATTTTAATTAGTCTTACTATTTGGATAATGGTTTATTTTTGTAATGCCTGTAGTTTATTGTTTTAAATAATTATTAATTGTTTATCTCGATAAAACGACACAACCTTTATCACGATTAAAAAGGTGCCAACTACAAGGTGAAGAAAAATTTTCGCTATACTGATTAAAATTTGATTGAGCAATTGGCCAAGCACTGGCAGAATTGCACCCCTTTTTTACCATTAACCAAAAGTGTATAAGCAAGATGGCTAATTTAGATCAAAACAACTGGTTCACTGAAATTAGTGACCGTGATGGTAGTGCCTTTTCACTTCGCATAAACAAAAAGCTTGATGAACAGCAGTCACCATTTCAAAAAGTAGAAATGTATGAAACGACTGACTTTGGTAATCTTATGATTATTGATGGCTGCACTATGGTAAGTAGCCGTGAAAACTTTTTCTATCACGAAATGATCAGCCATCCAGCATTGCTTGCACACCCCGCTCCTAAAAATGTAGTTATCATTGGTGGTGGCGACTGCGGAACATTGCGCGAAGTATTAAAACACCCTAGTGTTGAAAGCGTGACGCAAATTGATATTGATGAAGTCGTGACACAAATGTCACTAAAATATTTCCCAGAATTATGTGAATCAAACCAAGATCCACGCGCCACTGTGATGTTTGACGACGGTATCAAATACATGCGTGAAGCTGCACCTGAGTCAATCGATGTTGTGATTGTAGACGGTACAGACCCTGTTGGTCCGGGTGAGGGTTTATTTAACCATGCTTTTTATACTAGCTGTTTAACGGCCTTGCGCCCTGGTGGTATCTTAATTCAACAAAGTGAATCACCGCTTATGCACATGCCACTGTTAGTAGAAATGCGCGACGCGATGACTGAAGTTGGTTTTAATGACCTGCAAACACTGCCTTTCCCACAACCAATCTACCCAAGTGGTTTATGGTCAGTGACGCTTGCGCGTAAATCAGAAGCTTTCAATGGTTTTCGTGAAAACGATGCTAATACTCTTTCACAAAGCACAGAATACTATAACGCAGGCATTCACCACGGTGCATTAGCCACACCAAATTATATGAAACGTGCTTTTGAGAAAAAGTAGTTTTACCTAAATTGAAAAGGGCTCATTGAGCCCTTTTTTGTTACCAATTGGTTTTAAACCTTAAATCGATTAACTAAATGATTAAGCTCATTAGTTAATTGGCTCATACGATTAGCCACCTCTTGAGTCGAGCTTGCTAAGCCTCCGCCTTGCTGAGTTTGATCGTTTAAGTCTGACAAGTTTTGACTTATTTCATCAGCCACTGCGGTTTGCTCTTCAGTTGCTTGCGCCGTCTGCATTGCCATGTCGTTTACTTTCACTGATGATTCTTGCATCAGGTTTAATACATCATTTGTTTGCGTGAATGATTCAACCGCTTCATCGGCATAACGCTTACCACTATTGATAGCCTGTAGTGATTGCTCCACACTTGCCGCAAACTGCTCAACCATCGTTTGTATGTCATTCGTGCTGTCTTGCGTTCGCGTTGCAAGGGTACGTACTTCATCTGCTACAACAGCAAACCCACGGCCTTGTTCGCCTGCTCGAGCAGCCTCAATGGCCGCATTCAAAGCGAGTAAATTTGTTTGCTCAGCAATGGCACGTATTACTTCAAGGACTTTGGCAATATTATCTGAGCTTTGTTGTAACTCTGTAGAGCGTTGGCTTGCATGCTCCATATTTTCGGATAATGCGGTAATTTTTCTGCTTGAATTATCAACTGCTGACAACCCCTGCTTGGCAAGCTGTTGTGAGTTATCAGCCTCATGGGATGAGTTTTGCGCTACATTTGCCACTTCACGGCTAGCGACACTCATTTCATGCACTGCACTGACAATCGACTCAGATGCTTGGCTGAGCTTTTGATTAACTTGATGGTTTTGATTAGCAAAACTGCCTAAGTCGTTACCTAAGTCATTTAACTCTTTAGCTTGTTCTAAAATGTCTTTAATCAACTGCTGCAAATTATCTAAAAAGCGGTTGAAAGCAGTCGCAAGCTCAGCAAATTCGTCTTGTGTTTTTACATTAATTCGCCCCGTTAAATCACCATCTCCAGAAGCGATTTCATTAATGCGCTCGGTGACATAATTAATTTGTGTAGTTAATTGACGCGGTACAAAATAACTAAACCAACCTGCAATGGCTAATACAACGGCGATCATGATCATTAACATCACTTTAAAGCTAATCACTTTGCTCATCAGCTTCTCGGTTTCAGCTTGTGAGGTTTTATCTGCCGCTTCCCCCGCTTTATCAAGGATATCTCGAAGTGCTGAAAATGCGCGCTCAGCGTTTTGTTTTTTCTCGCTACTCAATGAATCATTTATGTAAGAAGTGGATGCTGAAAACCATGAATCAAAGGCTTTATTAAAACCACCAAATTGTCTTGTTACCTCAGGATAGGCAGACATATAAGATAGATACTGTTTGAAACGATCAGCCACTTGATTTGCATTTTCTTGATGGTCATCTAAATAAGCTTTATCACCTTTATCTGTGGTCACTAAGTGAAGTTCAGCCACTTTTGCTTGGTATAAGTCTCTGTCTGCATTTACCACTACTGACACAGCATTAACAAACCGCTCTGACTGTGCGTCTATTGCTACTCTTTGTAAGTTTATTAAGTAGGTGTAACCTGCTATCAAGATCACAATAGCAATTGCGAGTAAAACGATAGGCAGTGAACTTTTGACACGTATGCTATGTAATTTCATACATTTTCCTAATCAAATTCTTAATCAGCATATTTGTAAGAGCTTAGCTGAAATACATTAAAAGTGTATGAAGTTAAAAGCGCCAATGTGCAGAAAGCATAAATTGTTGTTGTGAATTGCGCTCATTAAATCCCATACTTGGTCTATTTTGAGCGTCACTGCTCAGTACTGAATATTCAGCACCCACTTGCCACTGTGTTGACAACTGATATCGCCAACTAGCGGTTAAAGCTTCTCCTCGGCTTTGGTTAGGATCAAACACCCAATCATCATGATCACTAACCTTAAAGTAATCATACCTAATTGTGAGACGATGCTGGTCTAACTTGTGGCTTAACATAATAAAATGACTGTAAAAACTATTGTTTACGCCTCGGTTTTTACCCATTGCAGTCTTACCATCTAAGAGCTGCATAATAATGCGTGTCTGCTTGGTAAACTTGTACAACCACGCAGCACTCAAAAAGCGCGTATCCCAAGCATACTGACCGGTACGCGTATTTATTGCACTTGGATCACCATTGTTATCATAGTAGTAGATACGAAATTGTGAGCGCTTTTGATAATCCCAATGTGCGCCAACATAGTAACCAAACCGACCATCGACTTCTTCGAAAGGCTGCACATAGTCGGCTTGCTTGGTGAGCTGTGAATTAGAAAAAGATGCTGGCGCAGAAAAGTCGATACGCTCATTAAATGTTGTTTGCCTATCATGAAGTGCAAAACCACGCCAAGACAACAGCGTTCCTGCAGGATCGTTACCTTTAAAAACCGCTCCAACACCCTCAAAACTATGGTCACTACGAAACTGTCGACCTGGGCGCTTTATACTTGTTTCCACACCAAAAGTACGTACTTCTTCACCTAACCAACTATTAATGGCTGAGTTGGTGTAGTTATAAGGCGACATCCAGCCACTTTGTGGGTTCTCAAGCGACATTTTCGGATAAAAACCTCCCGCTTTAACAGCTAACTTATAACGACTTTCTGTCAACGGCTGGTATTGCAGATAAGCTTGGCTAAAACCGATTGTCATAGAAGGGTCAGCATGAACATTAACAGTGGAGTGCACAGACCAATCTCTATCTAACTCTAAGCGACTGCTGAGCATCGCTTGAGAAAGACGAATACCATCATGGTCATTATCGTAGCGATATAAACCAATACCGGTACGCTGGTAGCTGGCTAATTGATCGCCTTTTAGTGCGGATATTGCGATTAATCCTTCATGCTCTGCAAGTACAGAGCTAGGTAAACCAACAAGCACAGAGCACAGTACTACTTGCCACTTATTCATAGTCATCGAACTCGTCACTGCTTAATTCAAGTGCTGGTAAAAGCGCCTGCTTTAATTGATAACGTAACACACTGTTTTTGCTATTAAACGAAGTAATTTCTGGTTCGCTAATGTCAGACAACCGATCATGCCATATCGCTAACTCAAACGTCCCTTCAGGGAGATCTAAATCAACAAAACCTTGTTCATCAGTTTGCGCAAATGATGGACTATCAACCACAACAATATAACCCAGCATCCAGTCATGAATATTACATCCGAGTTCAACAACCCCTGTCTGCTCAAAACGAACCGGCTTTTCAGGTTTATCTCGGTAAAGTTTTAATTCGAAGTGTTTTGCTTTAGAAAATGAATACACATGGTGCATGATAGAATCTAAGTTCGGAAACTCAACATTCGCCCCTTTAGGCACCACTAATACATGAGGAGAAAAAGATCTATTTTCTTGGCTCATGGTGTAACTAGCTTCCGTTGATGGACTTTGCGAGTGGCCTTTCAACCAAACAACAGCATTAGCAACAGGCTGACTGTTTTGGTCAACAACTTGAATTTTCTGTGCCATAAGTGTTGGACTAAAGGTAAGTAATAACAGGATTATTCTTATCATTTTTGATGAACCTTTTCATATGCTTGGCTTTTTAAAATCAGTGCGTACTTTGCTGAATACGTATGCAGATACCTCGTATTAACACGCAAGTCAATTTATGCTTATTGTGACAACAATTCACAATCATAAGCCGCCAAGGAACAACAATGCGATTTACAGCTTTAATGTTAGCAGCCTTTTCAGGTACTTGCCTAGCACAAACCTCGACTGTCAGCTCTCCTGATGGGCAAATAAAAGTCACGATTTCCGATGAACAACACGCACCTAGCTACGAAGTTAGCTTTGCAGGTAAACAAATTATTGCAAACTCTGCGCTGGGCTTGGTGTTCAAGCAACAACCAGCAATGAGCGAAGGCTACAAAATTAGCAGCCAAACAACTGATTCTGTAAAAAGCAGCTGGGAACAACCTTGGGGTGAACGCCAAATTGTTGTTGATAACCACAATGAAGTGGCTGTTACATTTAAAAAGCCACAACCTCAAGGCGGCACATTTACAGTGCGCTTTCGTGCTTTTAACGACGGGGTTGGCTTTCGATACGAATTACCAAATCAAGCAGGCTTTGAAGATATAGAGATCACAAAAGAACTCACTGAGTTTGCTATCACAGATTCATCAGATGCAACGGCTTGGTGGATACCTGCACGCGGTTGGAATCGCTATGAATATGTTTATAACACCACACCATTACATAAAGCGGCACTGGTACACACACCATTTACCTTAAAAAACAAAGATGGCATCCATATTAGTATTCACGAAGCTGCCCTTGTTGACTATGCTGGCATGGTTCTAAATCAACGCCGTGACGGTACTTTTCAAGCCGATTTAACACCTTGGTCTGATGGCGTAGCAGTTAAGAAGCACGGCGCTTTTAATACTCCTTGGCGTACAATTCAAATTGGTGATGAAGCTGTTGATTTAATTAACTCAGATATAATCTTAAATCTAAACGAACCAAATAAACTTGGTGATGTATCGTGGGTTAAACCTGGCAAATACGTCGGTATTTGGTGGGGTATGCATATCAATGAAAATACGTGGGGTAGCGGTAAGATTCATGGTGCTACAACCGCAAACACTAAATACTATATGGACTTTGCAGCTAAGTATGGCTTCGATGGCGTACTCGTCGAAGGCTGGAATATTGGCTGGGATGGCGACTGGTTCTATAACGGTGATGTATTTAGCTTCACACAGCCTTATGATGACTTCGACATTGAGGAATTAACTCGCTATGGCAAAGAAAAAGGCGTGCAATTAATTGGGCACCACGAAACATCAGGTAACGTTACTAACTACCGCAATCAAATGGAAGATGCATTTGCACTGTACGAAAAATCAAATGTGAGCCAAGTAAAAACAGGTTACGTTGCTGACGGCGGCAACATAAAGCGTATTGATGAAAACGGTATTGTGCGTAAAGAATGGCACGATAGTCAGTTTATGGTAAACGAATACCTATATAACGTAAAATTGGCTGCAAAACATAAGATTAGCATTAATACGCATGAGCCAATCAAAGATACCGGCCTGCGCCGTACATACCCAAACTGGATAACCCGAGAAGGTGCGCGCGGACAAGAGTTTAATGCATGGGGAACGCCTCCAAACCCACCAGAGCACATTCCTATGCTTGCTTTTACTCGCATGCTGGCAGGTCCAATGGACTTCACACCAGGTATTTTTGATATGGGCTTTAACGGTTTAGGTGCCGATACCAACCGCCCACAAACAACCCTAGCGAAGCAATTAGCGCTATATGTTGTAATGTACAGCCCTATTCAAATGGCCGCAGATTTGCCACGTAACTACTTAGCGAAACCAGATGCATTCCAATTTATTCAAGATGTACCAACTGATTGGCAACAAAGTATTGCACTACAAGGCGAAGTTGGCGATTACGTTGTATTTGCACGTAAAGAGCGCAAGCGTGATCAATACTCAGGTAACGACTGGTATCTAGGTGCTGTTACAGACGAACAAGCCCGCACTTTAGAAGTGAAGTTAGACTTCTTAGATAAAGGTAAAAAGTTTGAGGCGCAAATCTACCGCGACGGTGACAAAGCACAGTGGGTAAATAACCCTTACGACTTAAAAGTAGAAAAACGCATAGTGACTGCTGATGATAAGCTAACGTTAAAGCTTGCCACCAGCGGCGGCACAGCGATTCGTTTTAAAGCAATCTAAGCTGTAAGTTTTAAGCTTCAAGAAAAAAGAGCGCGGCATTTGATGTCGCGCTTTTTTATTGTTTTGAGAAATAGGAGGACTAGTAATGGCTATAGTTACTTGCAAATCACCTTTCTCAAAGGTAAATTTTTTGAATGATTACTCAGGTAAGTAAAGAATGGACCCTTTAGAAAGACTTGCACAGAGAAATACCGCACATAAAACAGCTCGTAAAAAAGAAAAGCGTGAATTACTTTGGCATATTCCGATCACTGTAATCAGTATTTTAACTTATATGTCTATTTACATCTTTTTAGTGACTGACGACATAAACCCGAATGATTTGCCAATAACTGTAAAGCCAGTATGGGTGGTTTCAAATCTACTAACTCTGGGGCTAGGTGCCACGCTCTTTGTAAGCAGTATTGCGTTTTTAGTATTTCTATATTTTTTAACGAAATATATAAAGGTAAATATTTTAAAGCTCAAATTGGCAACTATAACTGCTATGCTATTTCTGGTTAGTATATCTTTTTTTGCACTTGGCAATTTTTGTAACAGCTTAATTTATAAAAATAAAATTTTAATTGCCGAGTTCATGCATTTTGGCTTTTATGAACCACCGACTCTCATTCAGATGGCTTTAAACTGGCTAACTATCTTAATAGTTATCTTGCTACTTTCTTTAAATTTCATCATTGCTTCAGCCCCCTTCAAAGCAAGAAAGCACTTTAAAACTAGTTTTATTGATAACTCATAACTGTGGCAACTTAAATTATAAGTAACTAACTGCTCTGTAAATCTCCACCCATAAAAAAGCAGCCCACTCGGGCTGCTTGAAACTCATAGCTTAAGGCTTAAAGCTAAATACTTTTAAAAAGGCAAATAGATTTGCGCGCTGAGGCCTCCCTCTGGGCGATTAAGTAGTTGTACTCGGCCGCCGTGCATATCAACAATACGTTTGATAATCGCAAGGCCTAAGCCACTGCCTTCACTACCACGTGCCGCATCACCTTGTTTGAACGGCTCAAAGACAGTTTCAAGTTCGCTTTCAGGAATACCCGGCCCTTGGTCATTCACAACCACCATGGCAAACTTTTTATTACTGCTCATGCGCGTTTCCACTTCAATATCACCGTCAGAGTAACGAATAGCATTTTCAATCATATTGGTAACAACACGCTTTATAGCAACCGTACTGACAGGTACATTACTAATGCTGGGGTTTTCTTTAAAGCTAATTTGCCGATGATGCTTTTGCTCAGCCTCAACCACTTCATTGACGATAGCATTAAGATCTTCAAGAGCAAGCTCTTCGCGCTTGTGATGACGCAAATATTCAATAAATTGATCGATAATTGCGTTCATATCCTCAATATCATGAATAATTCCTTCACGCAGATAATCTTCGTCGTCAGACATCATTTCTGTTGCTAAACGAATACGTGTAAGTGGTGTACGTAAGTCATGGGAAACCCCTGCCATAAGTAAACGACGATCGTTTTCTAACGCCGCAATACCACGCGACATTTGATTAAACGCACGGGTTACTTCTATCACTTCAGTTGAACCTTGCTCTTCAAGTTTTGTTGAGAAGTCCCCAACACCCACTTTAACTGCCGCCTGCTGTAGCGCTTTTAATGGTCGGTTTAGATGGCGCGCAAACAACCAACCACCTAATACGCTTAAAAAGCCGATACTAGATAAATAAAAAGTGAGGAATTCAAGGTTATTCTCTTGTAATCCAGTTAATGGCACGCGCACCCAATAACCAGGGGCTTGTGGTGCTTCAACCCAGTATACAAGTGGATCTGTTTGGCTTATACGTACGCGCGCAGAGCCGTTGAGTTGCTCCGACATGCTGCGTGAAAGCATTGAATACTCTCGTGTCTCCGCCAGACCTTCACGCATAGCTTGGCGCTGCGTCATGACTTCAATGCCAGTGATTTCAAAAAACTTTTCAGACGCTTCTTTACTTACTTCAACGCCTTCTTCCCACTCAATAAACACTGTTTTAACTTGTTTCGAGAGGATCAGATTAACTTGCTCTATGGTGGGTTTAACAACATAAAAACTAACCGTTATATAGGACACTATTTGATTGATTAAAAGCAGTGCAGCAACCAAAAATACGGTTTGTCCAAACGCACTACGTGGAAACATCCCCATAACAGCTACTTTTCACCATCTGGCACAAATACGTAGCCTAAGCCCCATACTGTTTGGATATAACGAGGATTAGCGGCATCCACTTCAATCATACGTCGCAAGCGCGACACCTGCACATCGATACTACGCTCAAGTGCACTGTAATCACGGCCGCGGGCTAGATTCATTAGTTTATCGCGACTAAGCGGCTCACGTGGATGAGTCACTAATGCTTTTAATACCGCAAACTCACCACTGGTCAGCGACATCGTTTTATCACCATGCGACATTTCTCGAGTAGCAAGATTAAGCGTAAATTCGCCAAATGATATTTCGTTCTCTTCTGCTGCTGGCGCACCAGGTACTTCCTTTGCTCGACGACGTAAAATGGCTTTAATACGCGCTAATAGTTCACGGGGATTAAATGGTTTTGGAATATAATCATCAGCGCCAAGTTCTAAGCCGATAATACGGTCTACCTCATCACCTTTTGCCGTTAACATAACAATGGGTATATCATTTTCTTTTTGACGTAAACGACGACAAATCGACAAACCATCTTCTCCAGGTAGCATAAGATCAAGCACCATTAGATGAAAATTTTCACGCTCAATTAAGCGATCCATCTGTTCAGAGTTTGCCGCTGTACGAACGATAAACCCTTGTTCTACCAAGTAACGTTCAAGCAAACTACGCAAACGCATATCGTCATCAACTACCAATACTTTTGTCGTTTCGTGTCCCATAACTTTCATTCTTTTTGTAATATGTTACTTGTTAATATAAATGAAAAACTTAAGAATAAAAAACGAATTGAACGCTTAGATTGTTACTGAACATTTCAAAACTATCTCGACAAAGGCAAAAGACTTTTATACCTTGCACAGGTTTTCTTTAAAGGTTTAATAGATATGGCAAAAACCAACTTAATCACACGTGAAGGGTATCAGCAATTGCAACAAGAGCACGATTACCTATGGCATGAGAAACGCCCTGAAATCACCAAGATTGTGACGTGGGCTGCAAGCCTTGGTGACCGCTCTGAAAATGCCGACTATCAATTATTACCCTCCTGAAATTCATACTATTTAATATAGCTACTACTGACTATATTGAGCACGTAGAATATGCGGAGCAGTCATGCTGCTGCAACCTGTTATCTCATAGAGCTACGGCATATACGCTCTAAGGAATGAAATATAACGTTTAATTTGATGCATACATGAGCCATATTTCAGTAAAACAGAGACATAGGCTTGTTTACTGGTCTACACAGCTCTTCTCGAGGTAAGTAAAAAAAGAGTAGTACAATGTGCTTTAGTTGCTTTACAAATACTTGCTATCTTACTGTGATGGTTAAGCTCCGCCATCTTTCTTTGTAAGCTGCTCATCAGGTGGCTTTTTTGAGTTGTGCTGTATCTTTGGAGTTGAAGTAGCAGCACTGTTACCCTCAGCTCCTGTGCTTTCACTACCCCCTCCAATCCGATAAGCTAGCGTGCTAGCCGCGACGAGCAAGGCGACACAAGAAACACCTAAACTCCACTTCTTTATTGTGTGGGCAGAGTTAGCTCTCTTTTCTGCTTGTTGAGTTCTCTCTTCTGCTTGTTGAGCTCTCTCTTCTGCTTTTTGAGCTCTCTCTTCTGCCGCTTCAGTTCTGGACTTTAGCTCCTCTCTTTCAAGAGACTTTGCATCAAGCAAATATTTCGAAGTTAATAGAAGCTGCTTAATTTGGTTTAGTTGCTGTAAATAACCTTCGCATTGTTTGTAATAATCACCGCGATGTTCTTTAGGGTCTTGAGCAATAACACCTCTTATTTCCTCAACTTTAGCCATTTTTTCTAAGTAATCGGTAATCACTTCCTGTATGAAAATCTTGCTACCGTACTCTTGATGAAAGTCAGCAATCACCTCTAAACAGTTTATGAGCCCAAGCTCTATCGCGTCATATGATGCCCTGTGGCAATGTCTTAGAGCTTTACTTAGCTCTGTATTCTGCACTTCCACATCTATATCATCAACATCATAGGACAGAGCTCGAGTTAGATGGTAACCATAGTATCTAAGCTCATTAACTGATGGGATATCTAGCTCACCAGCTGCCAACTCTGAGGTTTTTATGTAACTTTCAGCTTCTTTAAAAGCAGATAACGCTTTTTGGAACAGCGACATGTTGTCGTGGTGAACAACACCTATAACGGCATCACCTACATTTAGATCTTCAATGGGGTGCAATGAACCATTTTGGTCTGCGAGACAATTAACTTCAGAGTGGGACACAATACAAATCCAAATTTTGAGCAAAAAAAATCAGACATTAAATGTCTGATTCTTAATAAAATCCTAAATTACGTCAACTGTTTTTTAACAATTAAGCAAATGAAAAAGACAAAATAGATTTTTTCCGCTCGTCTTTCTCTTCTTGAGTTACGAAGCGATCTGCTTGGATATTAACATTGCCTCGTGCGTACAGTCGCACACGTGAACGTGAAGACGCATTTTCAGTACGCATTCTTTTAGAATCGGCGTTTTTACCTGAATATACTTGTTCTGGCATATGTTAATCCTTTTTATCGCTTTTATATGAAATTAATTGCCCGAAAGGCGTTTCAAAACAGCTACGCACATTGCTCTACTCTAATGTTTAGAGTAGTAGTTAAATACAGTTTTAACACTTTAACAGTGAGAAAAACAGAACTTTTTTGAAATTAGTCGTGACAAAAAGCTAATTCCCCCAAGAATCACCTGAGTGATTTATGAGCAAAGTCCGCGCATTATAATTATTTTTTACTCTATTACAACCCCTAAGACTCTAAAATTATTTTCAATAGAGTAATTAAAGGACACAAATTCAGTAATTATTGGTTTTGTGTAAATTAAGTTGCATTTCAAAGGTTTTCAATCTGTTATGCTCTATTAGACTTAAAAAATACCTTTAGGTAAGTTTAATCGCATCACAGAACACCTCTTTTTACCCGAAAAAAAAAATTAAATATAGAAAAGCAATCTATTTAATTGATAACAGTTTACACCTAGGGCAATATCGATACGTAATAAGATAATGCTGATATTGTTCTCATGCCCTACGTCATAAAAAAACTCGTTGAATACAGGTCAGATAGAACAGGTAGGTCACTAACTCTGCCCGCTCTGTTTACTGAATCAGGATTGCTCCTATCCCACCTAAGATTTCTGGTCGCACGATATAACAAATCTCCCAGTTGGCGTGAAAAGAGTGTTCAGGCTATTAAGTTACTTCTTGAATATATCAACGCAAATCAAGCATGCTTTTCGACGACGACTGAGTTACTGCGCTCTTTCTTTTTGAGCTTATCCACAGGAACAATTGATACCTCGGGTAATGATCCATCGGGCTTGTTTTGGAAGCCTCGGCGAGTAGAAAATGTTAACGCCCTCTTAGGCCACATCAATGCATATTGTGATCACTTAGATTACCTCAATGGGGTTGAAGTCCCCACAATCAGCCCTTTTCGGAAAGCAAATTCAGCCGAACAACGCCTACTATGGTGCAGTTACTATCGGCGACAAGCCAACCTTTTTCTAAATCACCTATCGTCACCGCAATCACAACCAAACATGCATGTAATAAGAGAAATTCAATCTTATAACCCTCATATGTTTGCGACTGAATCTTCGAAACGCTTTCCAGAAGAACAATTGAGCCCGCTCCTTGACCTCGGTTTACGTTTTAAACGAAAGGTTCAGGATGGAAGTCAAATCAAAGTTATTGATGAGCCGGATTATTGCGCCCATTTTGTCGTTATGCTCATGCATTATGGTGGGCTTAGATTGTCAGAATGCTTTCATATTTACGTGGAAGATGTGTCTATAGACACAAGAGATAATTCGGCAATTGTATCGGTTTTCCATCCAAGCGATGGTTTTCCTCCAGAGAAGCAGTTCAAGAATAGGGCACATTATCTAAACGTTAAGTACGGCCTCCTACCTAGACATCTGTATCCAAAATCTAAAACGATACATTCGGGTTGGAAAACCCCAATGCTAACTTCGAAGAACAACTCCTTCACTGTGCTTTTTTTCCCTCATCAAGCCGCCACTCTATTCTTAATAACCCTGCAAAAGTATTTGGCATCAGGTCAACGCCCTAGCACACCAGCGCACCCTTATTTGTTTTGTAATCGTAGGGGAGCCCCAGAAACCAGAAAGAACTTTGAAAGCAAATATGACCGAGCACTAGAGCGAATAGGTTTAACCCCTTCAAAAGCTTTGGGGCTATCTGTACACACACAGACATAGCTACGGATACAGATTACAAAGCGCTGGATTGAGTAAAACAACAATTCAAAAAAGCATGCACCACAAAAGTCCAATGAGCAGCAACACCTATACCCAACCCCATGAAGAAGATATTCGAGAAATGATGAGAACCATTGAAAATGAGAAGACGTACTAAATTCCATAGCTTCGAAGAAGCCAAAATCGCCGTAAAAAAACTTAATATCACTAGCCAGATAGACTATCACCACAAGTATAAAGGCGATCCACGTCTTCATTGTAGCCCAGCAATACGATACAAGGGTGAATGGCGTGGGTGGGAAGATTACCTAGGCAAGCCCAGTACCTTTTTCCACCCGACTTACGAAGCAGCTCAAAAGAGTGCCAAAAATCTTGGCATCAAATCCAAGACTGCCTATGCCTATCGACGAAAAGAAGATCCTCTCTTACCTTCACGACCAGATGCAACTTACCCAGATGAGTGGCATGGATGGAAGCAGTTTTTGGGCACTAGTTGGGCCTTATACCCTACATATGAAGAAGCTCGGCAGGCTACCATTAAGCTAGGCCTTCAGGATCGCATTGATTACATTAATAGGCATAAACAGGATCCTAAATTACCATCCTCTCCATCCTCGAAATATAAACAGGATTGGCAAGGTTGGGAGCACTTTACCGGAGTTAAAAAGCCCAACAAACAACAAAAAAAGCCACCTGTGAAAAACTACGTTGCTAGCACTATTGCTAGCACTGAAACTCCATATCCAAACCTGAATGAAGCCCAAGAGGCGGTACGGCGCTTATCTATAACAACATCTAGAGAATACAGAGATCTTTATAAAGCCGACCCTCGGCTACCAAGTACGCCTGACACTAAATATAAAAGTGACTGGATATCATGGTCCCACTTCCTGCTTGGAGACTTACCCTTATACTCCTATGAACAGGCCAAGAAAATAATCCGTAAATTGGGCTTAAAGCGCGCCAATGAATACGCCTTAGCCAGAGAGAAAGATCCCAGACTACCTAGTGCGCCGAGTAGGTATTATGTATCCGAATGGCTATCATGGGGAGACTTTTTAGGGAAACAAATGCTTAGCTTCTCAGAAGCAAAGAAAGTGGTGAAGAAGCTGAATATCACTACGCTTACAGAATACCAGCATCGGTATAAAGAGGTAGACAATTTACCCGCATCCCCTTATAGAGTTTACAGTGAAGAATGGCTAGGGTGGAGCGACTTTATTGGAGGTCCACAAAAGCAACTTTATAAAACTTACAAAGAAGCTAAAAATGCCACAGCAAAGCTGGGCATAGTTAACAGCATGGAGTACAAATCACGATATCAAGAAGATCCGCGGTTACCGCAAAGCCCACTTAAGCAGTATCCATCAGAGTGGAAAGGATGGAAGCAATTTTTATTGCCCCATACCATAAACACACTTGATGAACTCAAACGCACATGCAAAATCCTCCAAATACGCAATTCAAAACATTACCGTGAAATTCGATCAGAGTACCCTTTTTTACCTTCAAAGCCAGATAAAAAGTTTTCGGGTGAATGGGTAAGTTGGTATCAGCTCTTAGATATACCTACGCCGTATGATTTTAAAACGGCTAAAGAAATAACCCGTACTTACAAGATTAAAACAATAAGTGCATACAAAAAGCTGTGTATTGCACTTGCCAACCCTCGCTTACCCAAAACACCTCATGAAGTATACAAAGATCAAGGCTGGATTCATTGGTATGACTACTTCGGGACGCCAGCACCATACAAAGTAAGGTATTTTGATCCTGAACTGAGGGTCTGGGGAGAATACATAAGTGAATTCTTAAAGTCAGCCCGTGCAGGTGAAACTAAAGAAAAGGACCTGTGTGAGTTTGTTCGTGAATTTATTGTCCCGAACCACCTACCCTTATCACCTCTCGATTTTTTAGTAAAACAAGATTCACCTGTAAATAGCTTTGTTGAGATACTGAACTCCACTCCAATTACTCGAAAAAAGAAATGGTTAGCCTCAGTCTCTGAGTTTTTAAATTGGGTTCTTGAAATGTATTTGACGATTGAGGACTCAGACACGGGAGAGGTTAGCCGTGTCAATGATGCGAGGAACCCTTTTCGCTATATCAATTTTGACAATGAAATTGCATCACCCTCTTTTCGTGGTGAGACCGATAAATTAGCACTTCCTTATGAATACACTAAGCGAGCAAGAGACTGGATTTTTACAGCAGATGCTCACGTAACTAACTCAAACTACGCAGACCTTACCCACTTACATAATTTTTCAGCTGATTGGGAGCGTATTCCTGACTCAGTACAAATCAATCCCGAAGATAAAGATTGCATAACTAAACAGGTCAACGGCAAAACGTATATTTGGAACCCTTGTCATTGGACTTATACCTATGCCTTGATGCAGCTTCCAGCAAGAGGCCGGCAAATAGTTTATTGTGACTCAGGTGAAGCTGACATTGAGGTCGCCGAGTTTAAGAAAAATAAATTACATTGGATAATTAATGATAATCCCCTAAAAGGACAGACGCGCAATCAAGGGATGATTAGCCAATCTAGCCGGGGGGACTTTGGAGTTTATTACACCTCGAATAAAACCCACCTCAATGGAAAGGGCTACTCCATACCTTACATGCCTACAGAGTTGGCTTACTGGCTAATTAAATTGCGGAAGTGGCAGCAGAAATATAACCCAATAACTAAACCAACTCATTGGCTAAATTGTAAGCGTACACATCTCAATGATAGCCAAAGACAAAATAAAGGCTCGAACTGTTTTCTGTTCCGAGAGTTGGGAGGAGTTGAACCAGGGCACTTTAGCGGACGATTAGCTGGCCGACTTGCAGCTGCATTATTTTTCTCTGGTAAAGACGAAATGTCCAATGCCCTTTTCAAAAATATAAACTACAGAGAGTGGGCTAAAGAGAACGTTGATCCTGAACATGAATTTGTGAATCTTAGCCATTTTAGCTCTCAATATACTCCCCACTCAATGCGTGTCAGCTTGATTAATTCGTACATAAATGAGTTTGGTTTACCTATTGAGGTTGTTATGAAACTGGCTGGCCACTCTTCAATTATCATGACAGTTATTTATGTGAAAAGCGACGAGTCAGGTTTAAACCTTCATCAGCGAATGGGCAAAGGAGAAAAGCTTGCACTTCAAAACTCAAGTGCCGCAATACAACGCCAAATTGAAAATCACCGAATTGAAGAGTGTAAAGGCCAGTTAACCGCGAAAGATCCCAGTTTTTTGAACACGCTCAATAACAATCGACCTGGAAGCAGCTATTTATTTAAAGACTTCGGCATTTGCCCTGTAGGAGGTGCATTCTGCTACGAAGGGGGCGGCTTTTCTGGGCCTAAAAGCAATATAAGATTACCAGTTAATGCCGGCTACCTGGGTGAGCAAAACTGCATTGCCTGTCGCTTCTTTATTACTGGGCCTGCGTTTATTGGCGGCCTTGCCGCCCTCGGAAATGAAATCAGCTACGCAACTAATGAACAATCTAAAAAGCACACTTCTCTGCTAGATCAGCTTGATAACACAGTAGAAAAGATCGAAGTAATTTCTCATGATATCTATGAGAAATCTAAGAACAGTCAGCCCGTACAAGAAGCCCAAGAGGCTAAATTAAAATTACAGTCTGAGCGAAGAAAGTTAAATTCTGAAATCGAAACTCGGGCTAAAAAACTAGACTTACTGGTTAACGACTTAAATTTGATACACCACCACCTTGAGAACTGCCAAAAAGTATTAAGTAGCTCTAAAGCGGGACAAGCTGATAAACCCTACCAATTAATAACATCCGAAGATTTTGAAATAAAACTCGAGGCCATCGAAGCCTCCTTGTTCCACCAACTATGTGAAGTTTGTGAAAACGCAGAAGTTTATCAGTCTTGCTTACCAGGAAGCGCACTATCTAAGCGCTCTCAAATGCTCGATAGCATGATGAAAAGAAACAGGATTGCCCCCACGTTTTTTGAGCTATCGGATGAAGAACAGCTGAAAATTGGTAATCAGATGGTCGAGCTCATGCTGGTTAAACTCAGCTCTTGGGAAAAGCTGGACAGGTTAATTGAAGGCTCTTTGTCTTTAGATGATTTGGCTCTCAACAACAGCCTAACTCGTGAGGAGATTAATAATCTAGTCCTTTCATCAAGTAAACGGATAGAGTCTTATGAATAAACAACAAGGTACGCCAAAAGAAGCCCTCGCCTTTCTGACCGAAGGAGCTTCTAATCGAGTTCAACGGTCTTTAGAGGCAATCTACAAGACATGTGAGGAGCAAGTAAAAAAAGGAGTGTTAGACTTCAGTTGCAGTAATATCGCCCAGCAAGGAAAATCGAATGGAGTGCCCGCAGCACAAAGTATTCGCAATAAAACAGGAGAAAAATATCGGTCACTAATCGCTGCATTTGCTAAGCACTATGAAATAGCAAAGCCGAGTAAAAACCGTGGACCACACTCCTCTTGGATAGATGAGATTGAAGATCCTGCTTTACGGCTACAGGTGAACATTCTCGATGCACAAAAGAAAAAAGCAGAGGAGATTGCGCGAGAAATAGTGCCAATTGACCAAGTTATCGAGGTCTATGACGGTGTCGCTACTTCCTATGCTGGTCGTAAGCTTAATATCCAAGAAAAGGAAGCATTGGAATACCTGATGTCTAATGAGTTTTTCAGGCGCTTCAATCTAGAAGTTGGAAAAAATGGAAGCGTGGTCGATAAAGACACAGGCAAGACCTTTTTTCCTGTAGCAACACTTGATGCTCTGGCAAAAGCAATCGAAAATCTCTAAATTACGTCCGAGAAGATAAAACCCCCATCGGAGAAATAGGTGAAAACAAAGCTAATCACACGAGCTGGATATCAAAGACTAACCCAAGAACATGACCACTTGTGGTTTGAGAAGCGTCCTGAAGTAACAAAAATTGTTTCTTGGGCTGCAAGCTTGGGTGATCGCTCTGAAAACGCTGACTACACCTTCAACAAACGATTATTGCGCCAAATTGATCGGCGCGTAAGATACCTAAGAAAGTTGCTTCCAGACCTTAAAATTGTTGATTACTCACCAGAGCAAGAAGGAAAAGTATTCTTCGGTGCATGGGTAGAAATAGAAAACGACGAAGGCAAAGTCAAACGCTTCAGAATCGTAGGCCCTGAAGAGATTTATGGTGATAACAAGGAATATATCTCTATCGACTCACCAATGGCGAGGGCACTATTAGGCAAACAAGTGGACGACGACTTTCAGGTAAAAACTCCTGAAGGCTACAAAGAGTGGTATGTGAACTCTATTGAATATGTGAATAAATAAGAGATTTTTTTACGATCAAATCTGACATTTCCAAAAGCCAGCTTTTAGTTTAACATTGATACTGCAATTAATTTCTAACGCCTAATTTCATCTAGTGAGAAAGTATTGGAAGTAGCATTTAGTAGCAAGGAGCTAAGGCAAATCTGTGAATCCTACTCAGCAGCGAAAAAGCTGCTGGGAGAAGTGGTAGCCGACAAATTGTGCGCTAGACTTTCAGATATTGAGGCTTGCCGAAATTACTCGGATATGGTCCTAGGGGAACCTTATTTTATAAATATAAACAATATAGAGGTCTGGGTTGTTTCGATATCGGGATCAATTTCTTTGATATTTGAAGCCAATCATCAATCCCCCCCACTAGATAAAAATAATCAACTGATGTGGGAACATGTAACTCGTTTGAAACTAATGGATATTCGCGAGCTAAGGAGAGGAAATGCAGAGTTTTCAGCCTAACTGGTGTTCACCTCCGGGTGAGACAATAAGTGAACTAATAACTGACAAAAACCTAGATGTAGGTAGCATCTGTCGCACTCTCAGTATCACCGCAGAAGATTACAGAAAGTTAATAAGAGGCTCTCTAAAAATTAACTCTCAGATTGCTCTTAGATTAGAATCTATCTTTTCAGTACCCAAAGAATTCTGGCTTAATCGAGAGCACCGATATAGGGACTCTCTCTCTCATCAAGCTGAAGAGTGTGAAACTTGGTTAGAACAACTTCCTTTAAACGACCTAATATCTAGAGGTTTCATAGATAAACGCCTGCAAAAACCAGACAAAGTTCATCAATGCCTTCGTTTTTTCGGTGTCAGATCTATAGAAGACTGGGATACTGCATATAAAAGTAAACTGTCAGAAGTTGCATTTAAAACGTCAAATTCATTCGATTCAACACCGCTATCTATAGCAACTTGGTTACGAATAGCGGAACTACAAGCTTCAGAGCAAAGAGTTACACGTTTTGACCGTAAACTATTAGAAAACAGCCTCAGTGAAATCAGATCCTTAACTCAGATAAAAGAGCCGGCAAGTTTTTTGCCCAACTTACAAGGAGTTTTGAATAAGTGTGGTATCAAGTTGGCCGTAGTCAGGGGCGTAAAAGGCTGTAGGGCCAGCGGTGCAACATTTTTCGAAGACAAGCGCGCTATTGTTGTCATGAGCTTTCGTCACTTAACTGATGATCATTTCTGGTTCACTCTGTTTCATGAGCTAGGGCATTTAATGTTACACCATGAAGGAATGACTTTCATTGAGGGGATTTCTGACAACACCGATCAATACGAGCAAGACGCAAATAAGTTTGCTATGGACTTATTGATTCCCCCTGAGCATCAGGGCTACTTGAAAACCCTAACTTATAAAGATTTAAGAAAGATTTTAAAGTTCGCAAGAAAATTAAATATCTCTCCTGGGATTGTTGTAGGCCAACTTCAACATAAAAGGCTTATTCCCCATACTCACTTGAATAAGCTTAAAACCAGATATAAGTGGCAGTAAAGCAATCAATTTAGCTTAATTACCACTATTCTAGCTTTTAAATCACCCTCTGAAATATTTGTATTTACGGGGATTTTTTTGCCAGTTACACAAAGAGTCTTCTAGGACTTGCATACCCAATAAATCTAAACCTAGATATGAAGCAAGTTCCTTTAGCCGCTCTTCAAAAGAGTCAACGGTCCAACCGACGGTATAGTTTTCACCAAATAATAATCGTGCCCCAGCGATAGGCCCTGTAGAACCTCCCAAGTACAATTTCGTTGGCTCAATATCTAATAAGCCTGCTTTCTTCAACATAGTTAGATAGTCAAATTTAGCTGTCCGCCCAAAAGATAAAACGGCACTCATTGACTTATATAAGTACTCAAACAGATCTAATTGGGATTCATTAGCAAAATACTGCGCCTCAGCAAATTTTGCGAAATGGCTTCTTGTAGCACCGACCCAGTTGATGTAGCTACTAAATATTTTAGGGATAGGGCGTCTGGCATCAGGCTTTAAAGATTCATATTTTCGGTGATTTCCATATTTCCTTGGCACACCATCATTCAAAAACATAGGGTAAGTTTTACGGTACCAAGCTTCAAATTCATTAGGCTCGCTAGATATGCGTTCCCAAGTCCAAGAATCACTCCCATACCCACTGTATATATCCTTGCAGAGTTGCCATCCAGTATCCTCATTCTTACCAAAATGAGTAAAAAGGAAAATCAGCCAACAAGCTTCATCGTAATTCCCTTCCCTGTTATATTTGAGTGCGGCACGGATTGGATCAAACAGTGTGCTGTTTGGATCTTGTCTTTGTGTCGAAATCTCCCTAGCAGATATGGCCTCAACATATTCAATCCGTCTGATGCTGTCTATCAACTGAAGAATTAAAGTATTTCTGGTTTGCTCATCCAGAATGATTTCTATCGGCTCCACATCGCTATGAAAAGACAAAAGCCCCTGTTCCAATTTAGTCATTCGAGATAACTGAGTTTTCCTAGTCAACATGACTTCACATCCTATATTCCCTGAATTTTCCTAGCTCGCTTATCTATAATTTCTCTATAGAACTGGGTGCTAAAGCTTGCTCTAATTACACTTAATCGTTCCAGAGTTTGCTGCTTGTCGAAGGAGCCTTCTAGATTTTGTTTTATAATGTTGTACGCTTCGAGTAATCTTAATATTTCTTGCCAGTACTCGGGCACTTTATCAAATAGAATCTCATTAACTCTTCCCTCTCTAATCAATCTCTCATACCTAATAAGACCCTTATTCTTTCCAGGTTCTAAGTTAAAACCTGCGGGCATACCACCCATAACGGGAGCGCTTTTCTGATATCCTTCTTGGATGTATCGCTCCGCGAGTTCAACGTCCTCTGTATAGAGGTGCAGACTGGACACATAATGATGGTAAGCCCCTACTTCAATACCAAGCATTTTCGAAACTAACTCCTGAAGCATAGTAAACACAAAGATATCGTGCGGTAAGCCCCTGTATGCATCATTTGACCTCATGGTCGTGTACATATGGAGTTTGTTCTCTCGTATCATAAATTGCCAACTAAGAGTGCATGGTGTGTCTTTGTACTGCTTGGAAGTGTCTTTGGGGCTAAATAGTTGGACAACAGCTTGTCTGGTAGAGGGTTTGCTTTTTAGCAACGAGATTACTTGAGAAAACTGGTTATATTTCCCGTCACAAGAAAAAAGCCGCTTACCGTAAGCGCCATTAATCGTGCCATCATTTTCTGCATATTTTTTATATACACTTAAGTAGTATGATATAAAGCTCTCATCATCTGAACCGGACAAGTACCAAAAGAGTTCACCAAGGCAGCTAAAGATTGTTTCTTTTAATTCTGTTCGGCTCAGCCTTGCCATTGGATTATTGAGAGTTAACAGGCAGCTATCAAACTCACGAAACTCGCCTTTTGTAGCTTTTTCAATCCGATTACTATTACGAAGCAGGTCGAAGACATTCATTAAGATGTCATCAACCGTTTCTCCTTCAATATGTCTCGCGCTCAATACAACCCCTCCCTGCTGTTACCTTATGATTCTACAAGAAAAGGTGGATAAACGTCCAAATATTATTCTTATTAATTGAGCTAACACTTCATGGGGAAGGGGATAACTACTTAGTTAGATGACCAACGAATCCCAAGCTCTTTGGCAAAAATAATGACCGCCCGCTTTAATATTTCTCTTTCTTTAACTGCACTTTCTAGCCTGCTTTCAAGCTGTCGAACAATATACTTGTCTTTTTTAACTACTGCTCGCACCTCAGCTTCTCTGACCCAACGTCGAACAGTACTGTAAGACGCCCCGGTGAGAATTGCCGCTTCACGATAGCTAATCCCACGCTCAATGATCAAAGCTAATACTTCTCGCTTTATAGCTGACGGATAGGCTTTTGACACTTAGACCCTCTTCTAAACTCAGTTGTAACTATGTGTCGTTGCACCCACAACACAAAGCTTAGAATTCCTAAGTATACATGGTAAATTAAAACTTAGACAATCTAAGCATTCGCGATAATTAAAATGAAACGTCTTTGGCATTTAAGAATCCTTTGCCTCAGCGCCTTAAAGAAGCTAGGCAAAGAGCAAAAATATCTCAGAAAGAATTGGGGATCAGAATTGGCATTGAGCCAAGCTCAGCGAGTGGTCGAATGAACCACTACGAAAAGGGTAGACACATACCCGATCTGCAAACTTTGAAACACATTGGAGAAGAACTAAATGTCCCTCTCAATTATTTTTTCTGTGAAACTGAGGAAATGGCAGAATTAGTTATTCTTTTTAATACCTTGCTGCCAAATCAACAAGAAGCCCTCTTAAGTAAGCTGCGAGAAGAACTAAAAAATGAGTGCCAGCTGCCTGAAACAAAGTAAACAACAATTAAAAAAGAAAAATAAAGTACTTCGCACATCAAGATGGAGGGATAAGCTTACTGACCTCGCTTAAATTCTGAAAAAGCCTTTGCATGGGCAAGTACAGCCCTCACACCCTCTTGAGATAGTAACATTGACGATGGATCATCTTCCAAAATGGGTAGACCAGGTACATCAGGTTTTGAATCTGTTAACCAGCGCCACGCTTTAGGAACAGTATCACATACACCTTCTGCACTAAGAATTTCGATTATCTCAGCAACTTCTTGATGATATTCAAACCATGAGAGCGGCCTAAAAACAGCTTTGTTACCACCTCTTATTCGTGCTGGTAACTGAGAATTTGCAAGCTCATCATCAAGGATATAATCAATAGTCCAATCAGCCAGTTGGCTAAGGGTTTTATTAGCTCGCCGTGGACCTGTTCTTTCTTTACTGGGGATAACCAAACCAATCTTTATCGGTGTTCTTAAATTAAGAGCATTAAGCTCTTTCAGTTTGTTAAGCGCTGGGGCAATGTCAGTATCATTTGTTGTAAAGACAATATGCTCTACTTCAGGATCACTAAACGCATCAAAAACAGCATCAAGCGCCACATTTACATCACTTTGCTTTTCTTCAATTTTCCAAACTTTGACCTTACTACAATCCCTTGGTTCTTTCTTCTGACCCTTTTCATTGTGCTCCACCAACCGGCTATCCACCTCATCAATTACATAGCTGCCCTTTACCACTTTCACTTTAACTGAGTTACTTCGGTGATTTTTCAATGCAGCATGATAGCTTCTCTGATCATCAACAGAGCTTCCATCTTCAGCAACTTTTTCACTGATTTCTGCTGTATAAAACTTAATGCCAAAGTTAGGATGTAAGATTGATGAGGTTATGCCTGAACGAGGAAGTAAATGCTTTTCGAATAGGTGGGCTAGATCTAACCACTTATACGGCGTATTTTTTAAGCAACCGTAATAAAAATTATATCCGTCTATGTATACTCGAGTTCGCACAAATGACTTTTCAGTGGTTCAGAATTGAAAAAACCGGCCAAAAGGCCGGCAGATTCGCCCAAGCCCAGTGGTCGTAATGCCAAACGTGGGACAAGGGAAAGTAGTAAGTAAAGTATATGAGTACACAAACGTTATAGCAAGTTAAATTTAACTATAAAATAAACAGTTAGGTAATGGCGGTACAAGTGATAGAAGCAAGCATCTTCATTAACAGAATGATAAGCAAGAGAACATCAGAACTTTAGTATCCAAATTAATCATATCAAGGGGATATTTCAAGCCAATGCTTGCCAACATTAATTATTAATAAGTTGTATATGGTAAGTACTAAATACAGAACTATTGATAGATTTAGTACTGCCTGACGGTATCCATAACAAATAAGAATCACTTTTTTTCAATGAGTTATATATGTTTAGTATGTTTTTTTACGGTAATAAGTGAAATTCAATAAGCGTGTATTACGACAAATAGATCGTCGAGTGCGCTATTTGCGTAAACGCATGCCTGATCTAAAAATCGTTGATTACAACCCACAGCAAGCTGGGAAGGTGTTTTTTGGTGCTTGGGTTGAGATAGAAAACGAGCAAGGAGAAACCAAACGCTTCCGAATTGTTGGCCCTGACGAAATTTATGAACGCAAAGATTATATTTCTATCGATGCGCCGATGGCTCGCGCGCTCCTTGGCAAGCAAGTCGATGACGATTTTTCAGTCACGACCCCTGAAGGTCAAAAAGAATGGTATGTCAATGAGATAAGCTATCCAGATGCGCCATAATTAATAAAATAAATTCAGAAAAGGTTAATTTGTGATTGTTTAGTCTAAAAATGTGATCTATAACTAAAGAAGCTTAAGACGTTTTTAAGCTTGATGTTTAGAAGGTAGTAACTATGTCAAACGCAATACATCGCATATTAAGTAATGTCATTGTATTCGCACTTTTAATCAGTGTGAGTTTGATTTCTTACGCCAGCGACATAGAAAACCATTCTGATAGTGTTACACCCACCTCACATTTTATTGCGTGTGATAATGCAGACCTTGCTAACCTTGATACTGATTTAGATAAACATACTCCAGCACTCAACTTTCGCGCAGCCCAACCACTGCCTGATGTGCGCTTAGGTGTACGTGTTTTTACTCAGACTAAGGCCTCTGTATACAGTGCGCACCAGCGAGGGCCACCTGTATTTTAATTTAACTACGTTTTTAAAAATCGATGCTTAATTAAAATTTATGGTGACAAATATGAATAATTTCAAAGAATTACGTCTTCAAGACGTATCTAATGGTGCATTATCTAACGCTGTTAATGAAGTAGAACCAACACTTGATCTAACATCTCCAGCATTAAAAGTACTCAATAGCTTTACACAAAAAGATCCACTACGTGCTCACGCAAGCACCACCATTGTTGATGCGCTAAAACAAACAAGTAACCGCTGCTCTGACTTCATCTTAGTCGTTGATGACACAGACAAGTTAGTTGGGATCACATCGAGTGCTGATCTACAAAGCTCTAAAATAATGATTCTTGCACAACGTTTGAACTTACATCGCGATGAAGTGACTTTGCATGATGTAATGACACCGCTAAATAATCTAGCAGGTGTAAGCTTACAGAGCATCAGCTATGCATGTATTGGGGATGCACTACAAACCATGGAACACCAAGGTATGATGTTTCTTTTAGTAACAAGTGCTGAACATGAAATTTGTGGGTTAATTTCTGCACGTGAAATTGCTAAAAAGCTACATATTCCTGTCAATATTAACCCTATTGCAAACAGCTTCAGTGAAGTGATGCAGCATATCGATCACCCTCACTAAGCCATAAATATTGCGTTGTGTAGAACAATTTTAGAAGGCCTTAAAAGCAGTGCTTTTAAGGCCTTCTTATTGTGATATTATTCAGGCAATTAATCTTCAGTTTACTGATTTTCTATTTTTAAAAAGGTTTATGCATGAGCAATATCTCTGCACGCTTAGCGACCGAGCTAAATGCCCAGCAACCACAAGTTGTTGCTGCAATCAAATTACTTGATGAAGGTGCCACAGTCCCTTTTATCGCACGTTACCGGAAAGAAGTTACAGGCGGCCTAGACGACACGCAATTACGACTACTTGAACAGCGCCTTTCGTACTTACGCGAGCTTGAAGAGCGCCGCAGCTTTATTCTTGCCACAATTGAAGAACAAGGTAAGCTAACCGCCGAGCTAAGTAGTGATATTAATAACGCTGACAGTAAAACAGAGCTTGAAGATTTATACCTACCATTCAAACCTAAACGCCGCACGAAAGGACAAATTGCCATTGAAGCGGGTATTGAACCACTTGCCGATGCGCTATTTAATGACCCCAGCCTCGAACCAGAGCAGCAAGCTGCTGACTATATTAATGCTGACGCAGGCTTTGCTGATACAAAAGCGGTGCTTGACGGTGCTAAATTTATTTTGATGGAACGCTTTTCTGAAGACGCCAAACTGCTTGCTAAATTCCGTAGTCATATTGCACAACACGGCCAAATTGAAAGTACAGTAATCGCTGGTCAAGAAAATGAAGGGGCTAAATACCGTGATTACTTTGAGCACCAAGAGCCGCTTAAAAAAGTTCCCTCACACCGTGCTCTCGCCATGCTTCGCGCTCGCAATGAAGGCATTTTACAATTAAGCATCAACCCAGAACCAAGTGCAGAAAACCCAGCACAGGTATGTGCACAAATGATTGCTGACTACTATCGGTTAGATGTGAGCAATAGCGCTGCAAGCAGCTGGTTAATGAGTGTTGTACAGTGGGCTTGGAAGATTAAATTAAGCCTACACTTAGAAAATGAATTTTTAGGTGCAATGCGCGAAAAAGCGGAAACCGGCGCGATTGACGTATTTGCAAAAAATTTAAAAGACTTATTAATGGCTGCACCTGCAGGGCCACGTACAACCTTAGGACTTGATCCTGGTTTACGTACGGGTTGTAAAATCGCTGTTGTAGACAGCACTGGTAAGCTTTTAACAACGCAAACAATTTTCCCACATGCGCCGCAAAACCATTGGGAAAAATCACTTCGCACACTTGAGCAACTTTGTCGCCAATATAAAGTTGAGTTAATCGCGATTGGTAATGGCACTGCATCACGTGAGTCTGATAAGTTAGTTGCTGAATTGATTAAAACCAACAGTGAACTTAAATTAAATAAAATAATGGTCAGTGAAGCAGGTGCATCTGTTTATTCAGCGTCTGAATTTGCCGCCAACGAATTCCCTAACCTTGATGTATCATTGCGCGGTGCAGTGTCAATTGCACGTCGTTTGCAAGATCCGCTTGCCGAGCTTGTAAAAATCGAACCTAAATCAATTGGTGTAGGTCAATATCAACACGATGTTTCACAAAGCCAATTAGGTCAAACCCTGACCTCGGTTGTCGAAGACTGTGTAAACTCTGTTGGTGTTGATTTAAATATGGCCTCGGTGCCGTTACTAACTCGTGTATCTGGCTTGAACAAAACACTTGCGCAAAACATTGTTAGCTATCGTGATGCCAATGGCTCATTTAGCAAACGCTCTGAGCTTAAAAAAGTTGAGCGCCTAGGACCAAAAGCCTTTGAACAAGCAGCTGGTTTCTTGCGTATTAGCACAGGTTCAGATCCTCTTGATAACTCATCAGTTCACCCTGAAGCCTACCCTGTTGTTAAGCGTATATGTGAAAAGAACAGCTTAGATGTAAATAGCTTAATTGGTAACACTGATATTTTGAATAAATTGGTTGCCAACGACTACACAGATGAAAAATTTGGTTTACCAACCGTTACCGACATTATCAAAGAGCTTGATAAACCAGGTCGAGACCCTCGCCCAGAGTTTAAAACTGCTGAATTTAAAGCCGGTGTTGAGACCATTAACGATCTAAAACCAGGTATGATTCTAGAAGGTGTAGTTTCCAATGTTGCCAACTTTGGTGCCTTCGTTGATGTGGGTGTACACCAAGATGGTTTAGTTCATATTTCAGCGATAACCAACAAGTTCATTTCTGATCCACGCGAAGTGGTTAAAGCAGGTGATATTGTTAAAGTAAAAGTACTTGAGGTTGATGCAGCGCGTAAACGTATCAGTTTTACAATGCGTTTAGATGATGATGTAGATACAAGCAATAAAACCGCACCTGCAGGCAAATCAAAACCTGCGGCTAAAGCGAAAAGTGCGCCTAAGCAAAAGCGTGACTTTGGTAATGCGGCAATGGGTAACGCATTTGCCGATGCATTTGCAAATGCCAAAGTAAAAAAATAGTTTTAGCTTAAAAACAAAAACGCGGTTCAAATTGAACCGCGCCTCTTATAAATCTGATAATTATATAACCGCCGAAAAATTATTCTGCTCCCCAGGCGATGTAGCCATTTGATAAAAGTTGGCTATTCGTGTGGCTCGCTCATCAACTTCCACATCTCGTTTGGCTGTCTTGGTCTGAGAAGTGCTGACCGCTTCACTTTCATCTTCAGCACCTTCACGGTCAATTCTTAATGACGACGATTCATCACCACCCTGTGCTTTTTCGCGCGACTGCATAGCAAGTTCAGCCTGCGCTGCGGCAAGTTTCTGTGTCGCATCGGCTGCAATAGCACGGTCTGCACTGGATGGCTCTTGAGGTGCAAGCGCTGCCGCTCTTACCGTTTGCATTTTATCGATTGTTGCCTGAGGGTCACCACTTACCTCAGCCACATCAATTTGTACTTCCCCGCCAACCGCGTAGTTTGTGCCGTCGGGGCCTCGTTGATACTCATAACTTGGCGAGCCTGCGTATTTACCCCCTACCGAAGCATGCGCCTGTTCATGTACACGCACTTCAGTGTCTCGCGCTTTCAGCTCTTTAATTTGTTCAAGCTCTAACTGTTCTTGCTGTGCAACTTTTTGCTCTTGTTTTTGCTCTTCTTGTTGCTGCTGCTCTGATTTCTCGTCACTACCTTGTTCGCTTTGCTCTCGCTCTTGAATCGCTCTATCGTCTTCAAGACGACCCTTAGCATCATAAGTGCTTACATCTCCGCTTGGCTGTCTTGCTTTTTCGCCATCACTCAGTGCTTTATTTTCTGCGTTACTCGAACTAGTTGCCACAGGAGGTGGGATGACTTCACGCAACTGATTATCACGGCGTGCACTTTCGGTGTGTACGTTCGCCGTGTTAATGTTGATTGCGGGAAAGGGAGTAACGATATTCATAGCTAAGCTTTTATATCAATTAGCGTGCCTAATACTTCATCGGCAGTTTGAATCGTATTAACGTTAGCCTTAGCATTGAACTCTTCAACTTTCAGGCTCACCAATGCTTCATCAATACGAGCAGGCTGAGACACAGGTGGCGTAACAGCTTCCTCTGGTCTTGCACCTTGTAATTGTCTTTGCTGAGCAAGTTGAGCGTCGTCTTGCTGGTCAATAGACGCGCGGCTAATTTGCGCACTTGCTTTTTCAATGCCTTGACTTGCGCGGTTGTAACCTTCTACGCCATTATTAAATACAGAACTGATTGGCATCATATCCTCCAACAGTGAGATCTTCCCTACAAGTATCGCTCACAAAACAATCAAAATAAAGTAAAATCCCCCTATTTTTGGGCTCTGCAGAGCAATATTTAATTAACACATTGATTTCAGAGCGCTTATAAATTCAGTTTTATGAGAAATAAAAGGAGCGTGAGATGCCTTATCGATCACCTCATATTCAAAGTTAGGCTGCAAAGCCTGCATATCCTTAATTGCACGGTAAGGAACTAGCGCATCTAAACGCCCAAATATACCGCGAATAGGGAGCGTTATTTTGCTAAATAGCTGACGTAAATCTTCTTGCTGTAGGATATCTAGGCCTGCACTGAGGGCTCGCTCTTGCGGTGCTGGATACTGTTTTAATAATCTTTTTAACGCTTTAATATCGTCACGAGCTGATTCGCTGCCCATGGCTTGAATCGCTAGGAATCGCTCGATAGTTTTGTCTGTGTGAGTGACTAGTTGCTCTTTAAACGCATCAAGCACTTCAGGCTTAATACCCGCCCAATTATCAGCTTGAGCAAAAAAAGGGCTCGATGCCACTAAAATAACCTTGGATACTTTTTCTGGCCAGTGAGCGGCAATGTAAAGTGAAAATAATCCGCCAAGCGACCACCCAACTAGTATTGAGTCGTTATGCAATTGTTCACTCAGCATCTTGGCTGCTTCATGCAAATTATAGGTATTGGGTAATGACTGCGCTTCACCAAAGCCTGGTAAATCAAGGCAGCGAATAGTGCCCTCATATGAAAACTCAAGCTCTGGCAAAATCACTTGCCAGACCCCTTGATTCATTCCCCAGCCATGTAATAACACCATTTCATTTTGCATATTTTTAAACTCTCAAGCACACTGATGGCTCATGATAGCGTTTAAAGGATTGAATGCAATGGCTCACTTAACGAAGATATTAAAACATAGCTTACATGCGCTGTTTCCTAACTTTTGTGTTACGTGTCAAACGCATATAAAAAGTAACTATGCACTTTGCGAGCATTGTTTAAACGACTTAAGGTTATTTGATCTAAGCAAACATGCTAATTTACTTCACCGCCCTGATATTTGTGATGCATTCCCCGATTGTCATTTTGATCACCTCATAGCCTGTGCATGGTATGAAGCCCCTATGAAACAGTGGCTTAAACAACTGAAGTTTAGTGATAAACAGTACTATAAAATAGCCCTACAACAGGTTATTTATTTGCAGTTACAGCACGCTAAAGCAGTCAATGAATCTTGGCCTGATGAGTTTATTATTATGCCGCTGCATAATAAACGCTTTATAAAACGAGGGTACAATCAGGTAAGCCAAACTTGGCTACCGGTGTTAAAAGCAATGAACTTAGTTGTAACAGAGCCGCTTGTTAAACAAAAAGCAACGATTGCACAATCTTCTCTCAGTAAAGCTAAACGAATTAAAAATATGCGTAATGCATTTATGTGCCAAGCAAATTTGCAGGGTAAGTCGGTCGCCATTATTGATGATGTAATGACATCAGGGGCAACATTGAATGCAGCAACCGATGAGCTAAAAAAAGCAGGTGCCAAACACGTATGGGCAATGCTGACGTGTTTGACCCCTTTAGGAGAACCTTAAAAGACGTTAATCGCCCGCTGCATGAAAGGCATTACCAAAGAATAAAGCATTGCTCAATAATCGGCTAGTACCATACCAATAACCACGAAACACAGGGTTATCCGTCATACCAATAACACTGCCTTTTCCATATGAGTGAGCAATTAAGCCCGCAGCACCTGCAACTTGCTCTACATTCACATCATCAGTAAAGCCCGCTAATAATGGCTTATCTGTGTATGTCAAAACATTTACAAACGGTGCATCTGACTTTTCAAGCAACCAAGTGCTATTTTTAAATACTGGCAGGGTATTACGGTTAAGTGAAAATGTTAGCGGGTGTGATAAATCAACAGACGTATTAAAAATTGCTCCGGCAATACGTTGACGGCCCGCTAAGTGATCTTTATCGGCATAAGTAAGTCCTTGCGTATTAAATGCGCTCGCTACATCACGACGAGATAAGTAACTGGCCTTTAATAATTGTTGGTCAGCGAGGAACTTGGCACCTCCTTTATGACCCCAAATAACACCACCTTTACGTACCCAAGCTTTGATCGCAACCTTGGTCGCATCATCAAGTGCATTGTAATTACCATGAGCCAAAATAATATGGCTGTAATTCTCAAGGTCAAGGCTGCTAAGACGAGGCATTTCAACAATAGTTGGCGCAGTGCCTACAAAACGGTCGAGGTAATACCATACTTCACCCAACTCATATTGGCTGGTTCCGGCACCACCCACGAGTAAAACTTTAGGCGCTTTTACAACTGCCATAGAGCGAGAGCCTAAATCAGCCCCTTTCACCGTTAAACCTGAGCTAATTGGCGTAATTTCAATACCGAACTCAGTCTGTGCTTGATTTAAGTAATCAACCCAATTGCTGTCTGTTTGCAAACCTGCGGGGAGCAAAATACTACCGGGTTCAAATGCAACCTCACCACTGGGCGTTTTAGCGGTAAGAGGACTCAATGCAACACGCGCTTTAACACCCTGCTTTAGCAAAGTATTCAACATTTTTGGTGCAAGATAATCATCCCACTTGAATGCGTAAGCATAGCTTTGTGGCAATGTTGCGTAACTTGACTTAACTCCTTTTTGCCAAGGCATTTTTGCAACATCAAGCCCCCATTTACTACTTACTTTTGCAAACTCTAAATTAAATGCATGCGCGAGTGTCCAGCCAGATACATCATAGAATGTGTTATCAACAAAGCGTTGTTGTTCACTAAAAACGGCTTTCACTAAGCGAAACTGTGGTTGTGCTAATGGTACGAAATAGCTGTTTTCAGAGAAGCTTTGACCATTCACTTTTAATGGCTCTTCAAGCATATACGCATTGATTTGGTGTTGCTTTAATAACGCTAAAAAGTACTGCATGCGGCTGTTATCTGCACCGCCTTTAACAACATACCCTTTAAAGTCTTCATCACCAGCAAGGTCAATCGCTTTGTTATAAAACTCAGCTTGGTAATCAAGCAAATCTTGGCGGTTTTCAATTGCAGCCTGAAAGGTAGATAAACTAGTTAGTAATTGATTTTTAATCGTAAACGGAAAGCTTAACGGGCCGTTGATTGTATCTTGTAAATGACCACGTGAGCTGGCTTGCTCAAATAAAATACCCACCCCACCATTCACGTCAGGGTAAGTTGAACCTTTTCCGTAGTAAAAATCATCAAAACTCTCTTCGGTGAAGTACAAAGCATTATGCTCATCAAGCGTCTTCGCATGATAGTTAGCAATTGCTTTAGTCAAAGTCACATTTTCTTCTGGTGTAATCGGGTGCTTGCGTGTCGGAATACCGGGTTGAAAAAAGAAAGTGCTGTTTGGTCCCATCTCGTGGAAGTCAGTAAGAATATTCGGCTTCCATTGATGGAACTGAGCTATACGTGCTCGTGATTCAGGGTGTTGTAGTAATAACCAGTCGCGGTTTAAGTCAAATAAATAATGATTAGTACGGCTACTAGGCCAGTTTTCTCGATGCTCGCGAGTTTCTGGATCTGACGATAAATTCATACCGCGATTACTGTTTGCCCAGTTCGCGAAACGCGCTAAACCATCAGGATTTAAAGATGGGTCCAGTAAGATAACGGTATTGTTCAGTAAAGTATCAATTTCTGGGCCTTGCGCAGCAGCTAAGTAATAAGCCACTAATAATGAAGCATTACTCCCTGATGACTCATTACCATGCACGCTATACCCCATCCATACAACCGCCGGCTGTTTGCTTGAGTCTGATGATTCACCGTCCAAACGTGCTAGGTGGGCTTTACGAATAGCCTCAACTTGCCCTAATTTTTCTGGCGCAGTGATAGTTAACATAACCAATGGGCGTTGTTCATGAGTACGACCGATCACTTGAAAGTTCATTCGGTCACTTTTATCGGCAAGAATTTGCATATACTGCACAAGCTGATCATGGCGAACATGCCACTCACCTACTTCGTAACCTAACACCTGTTCAGGTGTTGGAATGGTTGGATCAAATTTCACATCTTGTTCAAAGTAATAAGAAAGGGGTTTCGCTAATGCGCTAACGCTCACTAGCATGGTTAATATTGTTATTATTAAACGCATAGATAGCACCTGTACTTAATTGATGTTTTCACGCTACCACTAGACAAAATAGATGCAACTTTTTACGCTCAACACTGGCGACAATACGATGAGCGGAGTATGATACACAGTATCCGAGTAATTTAGTCAAGTATAGTCCGTTTTATGATCTCTATTTCTGAATCTGCACAATCTCATTTTGCTAAACTTTTAGCAGACCAAGCTGAACAAACAAACATTCGTGTTTTTGTTGTAAATCCAGGTACTTCGCAGGCGGAGTGTGGTGTTTCTTACTGCCCAGAAGACGCGGTTGAAGCGACTGATATTCGTCTACCTTTTAATGGCTTTGATGCCGTTGTTGACGCAGAAAGTGCGCCTTTTTTAGAAGAAGCTGAAATCGATTTTGTAACTGATAAAATGGGCACTCAGTTAACTCTAAAAGCGCCTAATGCCAAAGCACGTAAGCTTAGCGACGACGCGACGTTACAAGAGCGTGTACAACACATGCTTGAAACTGAAGTCAATCCACAACTTGCAAACCACGGTGGTCAAGTTGGTTTAGTTGAAATTACCGCTGACGGTATTGCTGTTCTGCAATTTGGTGGTGGCTGTAACGGTTGTTCGATGATTGATGTCACGTTGAAAGAGGGCATCGAGAAAGAAATGATCGCTAAGTTTGATGAAATCAATGGTGTGAGAGACATTACCGATCACCAATCTGGTGAGCACTCTTACTACTAATCGGTATCTAAAGCATGCTTAAACAATGGGTATTTCGCTTAGGTAGCGACCCCAAATTAAGCTTAAAACGCTTTCTTTGCGGCCTAGCACTGTTTGTGCTGGCCGTAATTTTTATTGCCATTGGTTATTATGGCCCTGTAATCTTGCAACTGATTGGCTTACTTATTTTGGCCATCGCGTTATTTTTTGCCGCTTGGGGTTACTTAGGTATTTTTGCCAACCGTTTTGCTCAAGTTCTTGAGCGAGCATCTCCCAAAGATGATGATCCTGACCTTTGGAAATAAACGCTTATTTCAACAAGCCATTTTGTTTAACAATATAACGATAGCGCAACCATAACGTTATACCGCGCATCAGCATAAAAATGGTCATTGCGAACCAAAGGCCATGGTTTTGCCAATCACTTACCAACCAAAACAGTCCAAAAAAGCCGAACGCTGCACTAATCAGCATCGTATTTCGCATATCTTTTGCACGCGTTAAACCAACAAAAACACCATCGAATAAAAAGCATGCCATTGCTGCAATAGGTAAGATAATCACCCATGGCAAATAATCTGCTGCCATCGTAATCACTTCTGGCACATCGGTTAATAAACGAATAATTGCATTACCAAAAATTAAAAATATTAAGCTGTAAAATAATGCAAAAAGCCCCCCCCAGAACAAACTCAAATTAACCCACAGCTGTATTTGCTCAGTGCTCTTTTCGCCTTTTGCTTTACCTACTTTAGCTTCACTTGCATATGCAATACCATCAAGCGCAAAACTTACGAGCATTAAAAAGTTCAGCAGTACTGCATTCGCTGCGAGTATCGTTTCGCCAATTCTTGCGCCATAGAAGGTCATAAAGCTAAAACACAATTGCAACGCCAGTGAACGTATGAAGATATCACGGTTTAAATTAACTAATTCGAGCAGTTTAGCCATGTTAAACCACGCCTTTACCGCTAAGTTAATGCCCTGCTTTTTAGCCAACTGATAAACTAAACAAAGTGCAAAGGCTAAAGCGATGTAATCTGCAATTAACGATGCCCAAGCCGCTCCAGCCACTTTCCAATCAAGAAAAACAACAAAATAGATATCAAGCACGATATTGGTAATATTGGTGATGAGTAATAAATAGAACGGCCCTCTGCCGTAATGTACCCCCAACATCCACCCTAATAGCACTAAATTACACAAAGCAGCTGGCGCACTAAAAATACGGATTGAAAAATAGCTATGTGCTTGCTCCAACACTGCTTGATTTGCGCCCGATAAATATGCCATTAAGGATTGAATAGGTACACTAAGCGCGATTAATATAAGCGCAACGAAAGTCGCTAACAATAAACTGCGCTTTAATAACTCAGCTAGCAAAGTATGATCGTCTCGACCGTAAGCTTGCGCAACAAGCCCCGTGGTGCTCATACGTAAAAATCCTGCTAGCCAAAATAATAGGGAGATAACTGCTGAGCCCAGTGCAATACCGGCTAAGTAGTGAGCACTGCCTAAATGACCGATGACAGCAGTATCAACTAATCCTAACAATGGAACAGTAATATTTGATAAGATCATTGGACCGGCTAATAACAGCAAACTTTTATGGTGTGCCTTATGACGTTTAAGAAAATGTTTCATGTAGTATTTGCAGTCCTGTTAGGTTTATCAGTGCGTGCCCACGGCGCCGTTATTTTACAGTATCACCACGTGAGTGAAACCCTTCCGGCTGTTACAAGCGTCAGCAGCGAGACGTTTACCAAGCACATGCAATATTTAAAAGACCAGCAATTTAATGTTATCCCATTAAATGAGTTGATTTCTCAACTGCAGGCAGGTCAAGAGTTAGCCGATAAAACTGTCGCAATCACGTTTGATGATGGTTATAAAAATAATTATGAACAAGCTGCCCCTATCCTCGAAAAGTATGGCTACCCCTATACTATTTTTGTAAACCCTGAACTTATTGATAGTGGTAAAAGCTATGTCATGACTTGGCAGCAATTAAAAGAGCTGGCTAATCAAGGAGCCTTAATAAGCAATCATACGCAAGTGCACAATTACATGCATTTAAAACAAGAAGGTGAGACTGATGCTCAGTGGCAGTCTCGTACTAAAAAAGATATTTTAAATGCCCAAAAGCGCATTAAAGATGAAATAGGCCATGATTATAAATACCTTGCCTACCCTTATGGTGAGTTCAATAACGAGTTACAAGCATTAATTAAGTCATTGGGTTTTGTTGGTATTGGCCAACATTCAGGTGCAGTAGGAGTTCACTCTGATTTTACGCGATTACCGCGTTTTCCTGCATCAGGCTTTTATTCTAAACTTGATACCCTGTCGACGAAACTTGACTCACAAGCTTTTACAATTAAAGCATTAAATTACGCCGATAGTGTCACCAGCGAAAACCCGCCAAGTTTAAGCATTCAATTCGATATGCAAGATTTCCACAAAAGTCAGTTCGCATGCTATGTATCGGGTGTTGGTCAAGCTAACCTTGAGTGGGTAAGCAAAGATACAGTACACATTACCTCGCCTAATAAATTGAAAAAGGGTCGCTCTCGGTTCAACTGTACAGCCCCCTCTATCAACAAAAAAGGCAGTTATTATTGGTTTTCACAACCTTGGGTAATTACACCTTAGCAGCCTGTTTAAGCATGTGTGCTGCTACTTTATCAAGCCTGACAATTTCATTAGCCGCATTCAATTCGATTGCGGCTTTTGGCATCCCCCATACCACAGACGATAACTCATCCTGTGCCATGGTATAGGCACCAGCTTGATGTAAAGCTAACAACCCTTTTGCACCGTCACTTCCCATGCCGGTTAATAAAGACGCTACCGTTGTTTTGCAATTTAAAACCGCTAAAGAGTTAAATAACACATCCACAGCAGGTCGATGACGATTAACAGGCTCGCCTGAGTCTAATTGGCAATACAGCGCAGCTCCCTTTTTCACCACACTTAAATGCTGATCGCCTGGGGCAATATAAGCCCAGCCGGCTTCTAACTTGTCACCTTGCTCAGCCTCTTTAACATTTATCGCACAGATTCGGTCCATCCGCATCGCAAATGAAGTGCTAAACACAGGTGGAATATGTTGCGTTATCACAATGGGGGGGCAGTGTTTGGGCATACGAATAAGCACTTCTTTGATTGCCTCTGTTCCCCCCGTTGAAGCACCTATGGCCATAACTGCATTACTTTTAAATTGCAGACTGTCGAGTGAGCTATCTTTTTCTAGTTTCTGCTCTTTAAATGCTCGGATCCTTGCACCTGCTGCTGTACGGACTTTTTGTTGTACTAAGTGCGCATAGCGTTGCAAGTTTTCAGACACATTAGCCGTTGGTTTTGCGATAAAATCCACAGCCCCGAGTTCTAGCGCTTCGAGGGTAATAGGTGAGCCTTTTTGAGTCAATGTCGAAACCATAACAACTGGCATTGGTCGCAAGCGCATTAAATTTTTCAAAAAGCTTAAGCCATCCATTTTTGGCATTTCAATATCAAGCGTCAGCACATCGGGGTTTAAACGCTTAATGAGATCACGTGCTTGGTAAGGGTCTTCAGCTGCACCGACAACATGCATATCATCCGCTTGCTCAAGTACCTCTTTCAGTAAACCACGGATCAAGGGTGAATCATCAACAATAAGTACCTTGATCATACACTCTCCTAAAATAGCTCAATGTCTGTTCCAGCATCTTGCTGCTCGATTTCGTGTAAGTATTTAACTTCACGTTTCTCTAGTTTATCAGTATGCAGATCACGCAGCTTTTTCACTTGTGCTTGACCCGTCTGAGGATTAAAAATTATTTTACGAGGCCAAGGCCCACCGACGTCATGTGATATTAAATCTAAACCTTCCTCAAGTACATATGCATTTGCAAAGCGAATATTACCGACACCTATATCTGTCATTGAGCGAATAATTTTACCACCACCAAATAGCTTCACTTTTAAATTACGTTTTGATGCACCATTTTTAAGGATTTCATTAATTAAAAACTCCATGGCCCAGTTACCATAACGGCAATTTAAACTGTGAGCATTACTCGGATCCACGCCTTTTTGCATTGGCAGCATAAAGTGGTTCATACCACCAATCCCTAACCCTTGATCATAGATACATGCAGCAATACATGAGCCAAGTACGGTGGTGATCAGTTCATCATTTTTAGAGACATAGAATTCACCCGGTAACACTTTTGCGACAACCTTTTGCCTGTGACTATCCCAAAAACGCTTTACGTGCTCAAACCCTGATAATACTGGTTTGAAATGACTATTCATTGACCACCTTTTGATAAATCGTTTGGCCTAAGTTTTTAAATTCTTTATGGTCTTTGCCCATAGTTTCTGAATGCCCCAAAAACAAATGCCCCGCATCACTCAGTAAGTCAAAGTAACGATGAAAAAGCGTATCTTTTGTCGGCTTGTCAAAGTAAATAACCACGTTGCGACAAAAAATGACATCAAATGATCCCTTCATCGGCCACTGCTCAAGTAAATTCAATCTCTTAAAAAAGATATTCTCTTGTAACTGTGGTTTTACTTTATAGAGCTGACCATCATGACTTTTTAAAAACCAACGTTTTAGCTGACTTTTATCGAGCCCATTTACATTGGCCGCTGTATAAGTACCAGCTTGCGCCTTAGCAAGTACGTTTGAATCAAGGTCAGTGGCCAGAATTTTTACATCCCAATTAGTCGGAAACAGACCACTTAGAGTCATTGCTATCGTATAGGGTTCTTCCCCTGTGGAGCAGCCTGCTGACCAAACGCGCACTCGCTTTTGCTTTGCATTTGTAGTCAATAGCCTCGGCACTATAGTATTTTTCAGATAGTTAAAGTGATGTGGTTCACGAAAAAATGACGTCAAATTTGTGGTAATCGCATTGATAAACTCACTAAATTCTCGCTCTTTATGTTCTTCTAAAAAAGCTAAATAGTCCTTAAAGCTCTTTAACTTAAGTAACCTAAGTCGCCTTGCCAAGCGTGAATACACCATTTCACGCTTATGCTCAGCAAGTACGATACCGCAAGCATCGTATACCTGAGATGAAATGTTTTTGAAGTCACTATCCGTTAGTAAAAACTCTTTCATAATTTGACCCACCAGCCTTAGAGGGAATACACATTGTATTAGCGATGTAGAGAGGGAAGAGTTTTAAAACTCTTCCCACTCGTCACTTGGGTCTACAAAATTATTACCTTTGGGCGAGACTGGCCCCGATTGGCTTGGTCGCTTAACAGATACACTCGAAGCACGGCTGGTTATGTCTGTTTCTTCTTGCGCTGAGAGCGAAAAGAAGTTCAATAAACGTCGCATATCATTTGCTTGCTCAGCCATTGACTCACCAGCCGCAGATGCCTCTTCAACTAATGCTGCATTTTGTTGAGTCATTTCATCCATTTGTGCAATTGCTTTATTGACTTGTTCAATACCTGAACTTTGCTCTTCTGATGCTTGGGCAATATCAGAGATCATGGCTGTGACTCTTTGTACGGCAGTCACAATTTCTTGTAGTGTTGAGCCAGATTCATTAACCAGTAGAGTACCGTCTTCGACTTTACCTACACTATCGCGGATCAACTCTTTAATTTCTTTTGCAGCTGCCGCAGAGCGCTGTGCAAGATTACGCACTTCCCCTGCAACCACAGCAAACCCTCGACCTTGTTCACCCGCTCTTGCAGCCTCAACAGCGGCATTTAATGCGAGTAAGTTCGTTTGGAAAGCTATTTCATCAATCACACTAATAATATCGGCAATCTTCTTACTCGACTCATTAATGGCCGACATACTTGTTACTGCGCGATTAACAACTTCACCACCTTTTTGCGCCTTAGCACGTGTTTCCTCGGCAAGTTCGTTCACTTCTTTGGCATTATCAGCATTTTGACGAACTGTACTGGTCATTTCTTCCATACTTGATGCTGTTTCTTCAAGTGAAGATGCTTGCTCTTCAGTGCGTTGACTCAAGTCAGCATTGCCTTGCGAGATTTCTTCAGCACCACTAGCAACTAATGTCGCAGAGCTATTAATACGATTAATCACTTCCGTTAATTTATCAGCCGTGGCATTGGCATCACGTTTTAATTTCTCAAATGACCCTTGGTATTCTTGTTCAATACGTTTTGATAAGTCGCCGTTCGCCATAGCATCAAGCATATTACCAGTGTCTTTAACTGCATCGTCAACAATAGCCACCATGCTATTTAAACCTTGCGCTAAGCGTAGGAAAAAGCCAGTTTTACCTGTTTCTTCGACACGGGCTTCTAAGTCCCCCTTACCTGCGGCAGCGACTAAACCAGCAATTTCTTTTTCAATTGCAACCTCGGCTGTTCTGTCTTCCCATTCCACCACTGTACCAATGCGCTCATTATCTGGTGTAAAAATAGGATTTGCCACAAGACCAAAGGTACGTCCGCCAACAACAATCTCCGTACTGTAGGTACTGCTAAGTTTTGCCAGCATATTGCGTTGATGGGCAGGGTTTTTATGAAATACATCGATATTTTGACCGATTAAGTTGTTGCTATTAAAGTTAGGCAAGTCTTTACGCAAGTCACTTTCAGCAATTTTCATCATGTTCAATACAGCTTCATTCATGTAGATAATATTATTACCCGCATCAGCTATCATGGTATTTGTTGCGACCCTATCAAGCGCACGACGCACTCGCAGGTTTTCTTCAGCTTCACGCTTTTCAGCCTCAGCTTTGTTAACACTGTCAGTAATATCTTGCCACTCAACGATGGTTCCTAAGCGCTTGCCAGCACTATTCACCCAAGGAGTAGCAATCAAACTAAAAATTAAACCAGCAAGTCGCAAGGTGGTTTTATAAGGCTCTGTCAGTGCCTTTAAAAATTCACGCTGATGACTTGGTTTTTTATGAAAATCGTCAACACAGGTACCCACTAAATTTGCTACCGAGAAATTAGGTAATACTGACTGCAGGTCACTTTCACGCGCCTTTAGCATTTGTTTTACCTGCTCATTAACAAAAATAATTTCAAGATCATTGTTCGCAATCATCACGTTTGCTTGGCAAACACGTAACGCGTTAGATAAATCTGCATCACGTTGTGATTGTTTGTCTCGTTCTTTTTGTGCTGATATATCACTGGCAAACTTAATGACTTTAACGACTTGACCGTTACTATCAATAATTGGGTTATAGGTCGCTTGAATCCAAATCTCTTGGCCATTTTTACCGATGCGCTTGAACTCATCAGAGATAAATTCGCCACTTCGCAAACGCTGCCAGAACTTCTGGTATTCGGTGCTTTGAGACTCTTCTTCAGCAACAAACATCGCGTGATGCTGGCCTTGAATCTCCTCAAGCCGGTAACCCATGACGCTTAAGAAATTTGCATTGGCTGTCAAGATTGTTCCCGATGGTTGAAATTCAATCACTGCAAGTGATTTATTCAATGCAGTAACAATTAAATCATTATTTGACTCAACACTTTTAGGACTGCTAAACCATCCCATACCCTTCACCTTCTTGTTAATCAACCCAATTAAATGTCCATCGTTTTTTGTAGGTCTAATAATGCGACCATTTTTTCACCCACATTCACCAAACCTGCCACAAATTGCGCATGCTCCGAATCTGATAAGTGGGGCACTGCTTTTGCTTCATGCTCAGCAATGCTATAGACATCCGAGACGGCATCGACAACGATACCCATAATTTTACTTGTGCTTTCTAATTTCACCTTAAGAACAATCACCACCGTAAGCGGCCCATACTCAATAGCAGGAATCGCAAAACGACGCCGCAAATCAATAATAGGCACTATGGTGCCTCGCAGATTTATTACCCCTTTAACAAAATCTGGCGCATTTGGAATGACGGTTATCTCTTCCCAGCTGCGAATTTCTTGAACGGTTAAAATATCAACGCCATATTCTTCATCTGCCATAATGAACGTTAGAAACTGTTTCACATCCTGATCTTGTTCTAAAGTTAATTTGTTATGTAGGTCGTCTTGCGGTGTAATCATGACGCCTCCAAACTAGCTTTAGACTCGATGATAAGCTCTTGGCTTCCCGGTTTTTTCAGGCCTGATAATTTAATCAATCCACTAATATCAACAATCAACGAAACCCGACCGTCACCTAATATTGTTGCGCCAGACACACCATCTACTTTTTGATAATTGGCTTCTAGGCTTTTGATAACCACTTGTTGCTGAGACAGTAAGTCATCCACCAATAGACCCACTTTTTGGTTGTCGCTTTCAACAACAACTAACAAGGTCTTATCAAGCGTCTCTATCGCACCTTGGTGATTAAAAATAGTGTATAAACGTAAGATAGGAATATATTCATCACGCAGGCGCAATACGTCTAAATCCTTGCCTACCCGACTTACTTTACTGATATCTATTTGGAGAGATTCAATTATCGAAATGAGTGGAATGATGTAAGTATGCTCAGCAATACGAACTAACTGGCCATCAAGAATCGCTAATGTCAGTGGTAAACGAATAGTAAAGGTTGAGCCTACACCGGGGGCTGAAGATACTTCGACTGACCCGCTCAGTGCTTCAATATTTCTTCTTACCACATCCATGCCGACGCCTCGTCCGGATAGATCGCTCACTTGATCTGCGGTCGAAAAACCAGGTAAGAAAATGAGTTCGTTAATTTCATTATCACTAAGATCATCAGACTCGGAAATTAAGCCATTTTTTATCGCTTTCTCACGGATTTTCGTGGTATTTAAACCCTGCCCATCATCCATGATCTCAATAACAATGTTCCCGCCTTGATGAAAAGCATTCAACGTAACGGTACCTACCGGATCTTTACCTGCTGCGACTCGTTTTTCGACTGTCTCTAGACCATGATCAAGTGAATTTCTGACTAGATGCACCATAGGATCAGAGATTTTCTCCATCACAGTTTTATCCAGCTCGGTTTGTTCACCTAAAAGCTTTAGCTCAACTTGCTTGTCGAGTTTTTGAGAAATATCACGCACCAAACGTGGAAAACGGCTAAAAACGAAGCTAATCGGCAACATTCTTATACGCATCACATTTTCTTGTAAATCCCGAGTGTTGTGAGCGAGTTGAGCAAGCCCTTCTTGTAAAGAGGCAATGGTTGCTTCAGTTATCTCTTGCTCACCCAACTGGCTAAGCATGGCTTGTGTAATAACGAGCTCACCGACCATGTTAATTAGCGAGTCCACCTTATCGATTCCAACACGAATCGAAGTAGACTCTGTATTGGCCGCGGCTGATTTAACAGGAGCTGACTTCTTAACTTCCGCCGTTGGCTTAGCCGCAGTTTCTGCCTCTTTGATCTCTGTATCAGTGGCTGCTTGTGCTACTTTTGTTTCTTCTAGTTCATCACCAAATAATCCACCGCATAGCGTAATGGTGATATCAGCATCATCTTCGACCCATTCAAAAATCTCTTCGATGCAGCTTTGCTCTTTATCTGTGGTTAAAAAGAAGCGCCAAGATAAAAAACACTCTTCAGGTGCAAAGTCAGTGATATCTGGCACATCATCTTGAAATGCCTGAGTTTCAAGATCACCTAGCTCAGCAAGCTCGCTGATCATATAAAGCGGTTCGTTACCTGTTTTAAATAAATGGTGGTGAGGCTTAAAATCTATCTGAAAGGTATTGCGACTACTTTCTGTGCTGGGCTCTTCGCTATTTGTATCACTTGCCGCGGCTTTTGTTGCTGCACGCATACCTAAAATTTCTTCAAATTTTATACGTAGTTCATCAGCTTCCGCTAAATCGGGCTGTTGCTCAGCCTGCAGTGAACGTAATAATGCCCGCAAACAATCAACTGACTTTAAAAGTAGGTTTACATGCTCAGCAGTTAAGTCTCGTGAGCCTTCACGAATTTGGTCTAAAAGGGTTTCTAGAACGTGGGTAAAATCAGCTACCGATGTAAATCCAAATGTTCCGCTACCTCCTTTGATAGAATGTGCAGCGCGAAAAATAGTATTGATTGTTTCTAAGTCTTCTTCGCCTGGAACTAGGTTTAATAACTCAGCTTCCATTGCATCGAGTCCTTCAAAGCTTTCTTCGAAGAACACTTCAAAAAATTGGCTTAGATCTATACTCATGCCCCGCTCCTATTGTTAGCGAATCACTTTTTTTAATACCGCTAACAATTGCTCTGGGTTAAAAGGCTTCACTATCCAGCCTGTTGCGCCAGCAGCTTTACCCTCAGATTTCTTATCTAGACCCGATTCTGTGGTCAGCATAAGTAAAGGAGTAAATTTGTAGTTTGGTAGAGTGCGTAACTCTCTTATCAGTGTAATACCATCCATTACCGGCATGTTGACATCAGAAATAACCGCATCAAAGCCCTGCTGTTTTGCAATACTCAATGCTTCGCTGCCATCCTTTGCTTCGGTCACATCAAAGCCCGCTTTTTTAAGGGTAAAACCAACCATTTGTCGCATTGATGCTGAGTCATCGACTGCTAAAATTTTTTTCATAAAAACCTCTTAATTGGCATTTTCAAGCACAAGGTAATGACTTAATCCCAAACTATTAATTGCCTGTTGCAACGGCTCGCTTTGTCCAACCCAAATAATTTTATGCTGAACCGAAAGCAAATGTTTTTGCAATGCACACAGTAGCTGTACTGACGCAGTATCGGCTCTCGTTACTTCACTGATATCAAGACATATATCATCATTTGACGATAATTCTTGTAGTAAATCTTGGTGTAGTGACTCAACATGAGTAATTGCGAGTTCAGTAGGAAGCTTTATCATTAACGCGCTCTTACACAGCTTTTAATAATTCATAACAAAAGCTTAGACTGAGTTAATAAAATTGCCATTTTTTAAATTAAAAAATAGTAAATTTTTTTAGTAGGTTAGAGGAAAAATAAAAAAAGAGAGCATCTGCTCTCTTTTAAAATACTTAACTTCTCTATACAAGTTATAGAGCATAATAGTCAGCAATTTCCTTAAACTCTTGCGTTAATGTTTTGGCATTAATCAAAGGCACGCTACCTTGCTTAAATTCAGGTTTAAAAATCGCTCGCACAGCCCCTGCCTGATCAACCATCACCACCGAAGCACTGTGGTCGACAGCATACTCTTGCTCATCGCTATCATTAATCGCATAAATTAAGCCAAGCTCCCGCACAAAAGGAAATAGCTGTTTATGCGACCCTGATACAGCTAAAAAATCAGTATTGAAATAATCAATATAAGCTTTGCGTTTAGCCGTTGTATCTCGCTTTGGATCGACAGCAACAAACCACACCTGTACGTCATAATCGTTGCTCAATTGCTTTTGTACACTTGTAAGTTTTGCTAATGTCATAGGGCAAATATCAGGACAGCTGGTGTAACCTAAAAACAGTAAATTCCAATGCCCCTTTAATTGACTATTATCAACAGGATTTCCATGTTGGTCAGTTAATAAAAAAGGGCTTATTGGCTTTGCCTTCTCATACACAAGCGCAGAAACATCAGGGGCAGACTTCTCACTACCGCAACCGATGATAATAAGGCTAAGGCATACCATTAGCACAGCTAAAAAATGCTTCATACAAGAAACCACTTATCAATAAATAGGGCGATAAAGAGTAGCATTAAATGTACGATTGAAAAACGAAATAAGTCCATTGCCGTACCCTCTTTAGGCGCAAATTTTAGCTTTAGCGCTTTATAGATAAAAACCGCATTTAAGGCACTTGCAGCAAATAAATAAATAATCCCCGACATGCCTATTAGGTAAGGCAATACACATACTAAGGCCAGTAAAATTGAATATGCCACTACACATGTTTTGCAAAACTCAATGCCGTGAGTGACAGGTAACATAGGGATTTTTGCCCGCTCATAATCACTTTTACGTGCAATAGCCAGCGCCCAGAAGTGCGGCGGTGTCCAAGTAAAAATAATCATCACTAATAACCAAGGCGCAGCTGCCATGTGCCCTGTTTCTGATACCCACCCTAATAAAGGTGGCATCGCACCAGCAAGTCCACCGATGACAATATTTTGTGGGGTTGCTCGTTTTAAAAAAGAAGTATAGATAAAAGCATAGCCAACCAAAGCAAACAGCGTAAGCACAGCAGTTAGCGTATTCGCCCAGATCATCAACATAATAAACCCAAGTACGCCAATGGTGGCGGCAAAACTAAGAGCATGCAGCTTACTTAAGCGGCCTTTTGCAACAGGGCGATGTCGTGTGCGTGCCATTTTGCTATCAATTTCACTATCAACGACATGATTTATTACTGCCGCAGCTGCAGATAATAAACCTATGCCTAGTAGACTTGCTAATTGAACAAATACATCCCTTCCCATATCAGGTGCAAGTGCTAATCCTACCCAAGCCGTGAGTACTAACATCGCAACAACTTTAAATTTACTTATTGCTAGATAGTCCTTCAGTAATTCAGTGATCTGCGCTGTTACTGATTTTTCAGTTGCTAAAATAAGTGCCATCCCAGCCTCCTAAGTTCTTGCTTTTAGATGAAAACAAAGTCTAACCATGCTCAAAAGCAACAATGCCGCCATTAAGTTATGAGCAAGTGCGACGCCTAATGGAAAATGCCAATGCACGACGGCAAGGCCCAAGCAAATCTGGCATAACAAGGCCACCAGTACTGTTACAGTGCAGTGCTTGATCTTTCGAGAATAGGATTTCGAAAAGATTCGCCACATAATCAACGCAAGCACCACACACGTTACCAGTGCCCATACGCGATGTAGTAAATGTATAGACATGCGTGCCTGTTGAGATAACACGCCATACTCATAGGTACTGTGCTCGAGCGGCAGCTGAAACACACTTGAGAGTGAAAACGGCTGCCCGTAACTACATAGTGGTAAACCATTACAGTGCGGGGCTGCATAATTAGCCGCAAGCCAACCGCCTAAAGCTATCTGTAATACCAACACCACTAACCCTACCAGCGCTAATCTATAATAAGGCCTCGCCCCTGCATCACCGCCAGTAATAGGCTTAGAAGTCAGCCGCAAATATAGTAAAAACACTAAAGATAAAATGCTAAACCCACCCAATAAATGCCCCATAACAACCAAAGGTTGCAGATTCATGGTCACTGTCCACATTCCTAGGGCCGCTTGAAAAACCACCAGCAATAAAAGTGCTAGCGGTAGTTTCACTGGGGTAGTAGGGTATTGACGTTTCAGCCAAGCAAATACAAACAACGCCAATATAAATAGGCCTAATGCTCCTGCAAAATAGCGATGAATCATTTCTTTCCATGCTTTTGCTGCTTCAAACATCATATCTGGATAATTCTGCTCAACATGCAAAAGTGCAGTTTCATGCTTTGGCACAGTTAAAAACCCGTAACACCCAGGCCAATCAGGGCAACCAAGCCCTGCATCACTTAACCGCGTATATGCCCCAAGCCCCACCACTAAAACAGATAGAAAACACGTAAATAAGACTAAATATTTATAATTTTTATACATTATTGCCCCTTACCGAGTATTAACTTGAACGTGCGTAGTTGAGTAGTTTTTTTAAATCTTTCAGTAAGCCTTTTTGAATTAACCGATTCTCTTCAGGTTCGTTTTTATAGGGATAATGCAAAACAACCAGTCCCATATGATCGACTAAATATAAGTCCCCCGCTTGAAGATCTGCGTTTTCTTCTAAATGGCGCCAATTCGCTGCTGTTTTTTGCTGCCGACTTAACACAGCAACATCCACTTTTTGCTGATTTTTTCCTAGAGCAACGTATAAGTTTTCAAGACTCGCAAGCTGCTTTTCACACCTTGATTGGCAATCATCTGGATAGTTAAGTGCAATTGTCCATTGCTTAGGATCATCTTGCTGCCAATCAGCGAGTTTTACTTCGGTCTTTAACAGCTCACCATGATTACTAGAGCCACTTGGCAACCACTCAAGCTTTAATGCTGCAAAGGCCAGAATAAGGGGCACAAAACAACACAGAGCAAACAAACTAAGTGGATTTATTTTCATGATGTCTCCTTCTCATCGCAAAATACGCAATAACAACACAGGCCAAGCCAATTAGCAGCCATTGCACTGCATAGGCGTAATGTTTATCAGGACCCATCACAACACTTTTGTAATGGGGTGTTGCTAAGCCGTCTGCTTCTTTACGATAACCAATAAAGGCGTGTAACGGCTGCTCTAGTTGACGGCTAAAAATGGCTAAATCGACTCCCTGAATACGTTTAGGCCAGCCACTTTCTGCACCAATCTCATCCGCTAAAGTAAAGCCTTGAAGCTGTCCTTGTTTTATTTGAACTGTCGCTGTAATAAGCGCACTGCTAGGCCAAGCCACTGTTGGCAATTGATTGCGATCAGCCGGGGCTTTGAGCCAACCAAAATTAACAATTAAAGGGGCTACTTCTCCTTTGATGCTTACAGCTGCAAGTAAGTCATAACCTACTTGCCCTTGATATATTTGATTATCAAGTAGCCAGTAATGATGTTTATTAACCGCTCCAGAGACTTTGACCTGTAAGCCCGTTTTGTTAACACCATCAGGTAAGCTTTGCAGTGCTTGCCAATCCATAACACCTTGTTGGCTTGATACAGCGAGCTGACTTAATTGCTGCTGTTTTTGTTCACCGCGTTGATACTGCCAAACACTTAAACGCAAACAAATCAGCACCGCAAACATCACAACGCAAATTGCGATAATTGAACTAAGCTTTTGTTTACGCCATAAAATTAACTGCATCAAGGAAACCTAAAATGATAAAAATCATCATTGTGTTGTTATTGTTATATATTGTGTTTAACCTTTTTCGAGCACTGTTTGTAATGATGTCAGCAAAACAGACCGCACGACCTATGTCACACTATTTAGGACGCAGAGTACTTTTCTCTGTTGTTGTGTTGGTGATCATTATTGCCGCAATGAAATTGGGCTTTATTCACACCAACCCATCACCTCTTCGTCACGCTACAGCACATACACAAATACAAATAAACACAGCCAAACCACATCAACAAAATGCCAATACCAAGCTGCGGCCTGAAACGCAAAATGCTTTTCACGACTAAAATGACCTTTGAATATACGCAACAGTACGACAAACAGAATTACCGTCCCCAAGGTCACGTGCATACCGTGAAAACCAGTTAATAAAAAGAACGTGTTGCCATATACACCCGCATCTAGGGTTAAACCGAGATCCTGATAAGCATGCATATATTCATATACTTGTAAGCCTAAAAAAACGACACCTAATAACACGGTTAGCGATAAGAATACTTTTAGCGCACCTCGCTTATTGTTTTCCATTGCCACATGAGCAAAGTGAATTGTGACCGAGGAGGTAAGTAAAATAAGGGTGTTAATTAATGGGAGCCCTTGCCAGCCCATAGCCTGTGTTGTGTCACCACTTGGTGTGGTTAAAAGAGGCCATACGGCTTCAAAGGTTGGCCAAAGTACTTCGTTGGTCATGGCATTGTTACCAGCCCCCCCCAACCAAGGTACAGAAATCATACGGGCATAAAAAAGTGCACCGAAAAACGCCATAAAAAACATTACTTCAGAGAATATAAACCAGCTCATGCCCTGCCTGAATGAACGGTCCATTTGTGCTGAGTAAAGCCCCTTATGCGACTCTTCAATAACGTTCCTAAACCAGCTGAAAACCATATAAATTAATATCGCAATGCCTAAATACAGTACATATTGACCACTGCTGCCTTCGCCACTGACTTGCATTACAGTTAAACCAGCGCCAACAGCAATTAAAAACATCGCAATTGCACCGACAATCGGCCACGGACTTTCAGTTGGTACATAATATTTTTCGTAATTCTGACTCATTTTGTTTGCTCCTAATTAGCAATTAGCTTGGCGGCTTCATCGTTTTTAGCCACAACCTGCCCGCTAATATCAAACACGGTATAGGACAATGTCAGTTCTTCAACATCATCCGGTAGCTCAGTATCGACATAAAATAATAAGGTAAACTCGATTTCTTCACCTGCTTTCATAGGCTGTTGATCGAAGCAAAAACAGGCTATTTTGTGTAAGTATTTAGCTGCTTTTCCTGGTGATACCGAGGGGATTGCTTGCATTATTTTGTCTGTGCTGCTGGTATTCTTAGCACTAAACTTAACTTCACGCATAGCGCCTGGCTGCACAGCGACACTGTACTGCTGGGACTCAACTTTAAATGGTGCTCCGCTTTGTGCATGTGTTGTAAAGCTTACATCTACCGAGCGTTCAGTATTAACTGTGTCACTCACTACAGCCTTCTCAAGAGAAGGTTTGCCATTTAAGCCCGTAACATCACAAAACACGTCGTAAAGCGGCACCAATGCAAAGGCAAATGCAAACATACCAAGGCATGCTAGCAGGAGCTTTTTGAGCAAAGGTGCATGATTCATTACTTAATCTCCGGCGGTGTCTCAAAGGTGTGATAAGGTGCGGGCGAATCAACTTCCCACTCTAGCCCCTCTGCACCGTCCCATACCTTAGCAGGTGCTTTTTCGCCGCCTCTGGCACATTTAAATACCACCAGCACGAACAGCAGCTGTGACAGGCCAAACGCAAACCCACCAATACTAATAATGGCGTTAAAGTCTGCAAATTGCAGAGCATAATCAGGAATACGGCGTGGCATGCCAGCAAGACCAACAAAATGCATTGGGAAAAACAGCACATTGACACTAATCAGTGATAACCAGAAATGCCATTTCGCCAAGGTTTCGTTATACATATTGCCAGTCCATTTTGGCAGCCAGTAATAGGCTCCCGCCATAATAGAAAATACAGCGCCTGTAACGAGTACATAGTGGAAGTGTGCGACCACAAAATAAGTATCATGATATTGGAAATCAGCAGGTGTGATCGCGAGCATCAAGCCAGAGAAACCTCCCAAGGTGAACAATACGATAAAAGCAATGGCAAACATCATGGGGATTTCAAAACTAATTGACCCTCGCCACATGGTAGCGACCCAATTAAACACTTTTACGCCTGTCGGTACCGAAATCAACATAGTGGCGTACATAAAGAACAGCTCACCCGCAACCGGCATGCCTGTAGTGAACATGTGATGTGCCCATACGATGAAGCTAAGCAGCGCAATCGATGAAGTTGCATACACCATAGAGGCATAACCAAATAGCTTTTTACGTGAGAAAGTCGGCACGATAGTAGAGATAATACCGAACGCCGGCAAAATCATGATATACACCTCAGGGTGCCCAAAGAACCAAAAGATATGCTGGAACATCACAGGGTCGCCCCCCCCTGCGGCATCAAAAAAGCTGGTCGCAAAGTATTTATCAGTGAGCACCATGGTCACCGCACCGGCAAGCACAGGCATCACAGCAATCAATAAGAATGCGGTGATCAACCATGTCCAAACAAACAATGGCAGCTTCATCCATGTCATGCCAGGGGCTCTTAAGTTCACAATGGTCACGATAACGTTAATCGCCCCCATAATTGAGCTAATACCCATGATATGTACAGCGAAGACAAAGAGTGCGGTGTTATCGTTACTATAAGTAGTCGACAGTGGCGCATAAAAAGTCCAACCGAATGCAGGGCCACCTCCAGGCATAAGCAATGAAGCTAACAGGATTAAAAAGGCAAAAGGTAGAATCCAGAAACTCCAGTTATTCATCCTTGGCAAAGCCATATCAGGTGCACCAATCATCATTGGCACCATCCAGTTGGCCAATCCAGTAAAGGCAGGCATAACAGCCCCAAATACCATGATCAAACCATGTACTGTCGTCATTTGATTAAAAAAGTGTGGATCAACAAGTTGCAGACCCGGCTGGAAAAGCTCTGCGCGGATCACCATTGCCATCGCACCACCAATTAGAAACATGGTTAGTGAGAAAATGAGGTATAAACTACCAATATCTTTATGGTTTGTTGTATATAACCAACGCTTGAAACCCTTAGCAGGGTGATGGTCGTGATGCGCATGCTCAGTGGCTTGCTCATTAATAACGTTACTCATTAGTTCGCCTCCGCTGCTGCATCAATCGCTGCTTGAATTTGACTCGGCTGGATAACATCACCCGTATCATTGCCCCAAGCATTTCGTTTATACGTAATGACAGCTGCAAGCTGCTTAATTGAAAGCTGTTTATCGAATGCTTGCATTGCTGTACCAGGCTTGCCATGAAGCACAATATCAATGTGATCTTTAACATCACCTAGTACAATAGGGCTGCCTTTAAGCGCAGGAAATACGCCCGGTAGCCCCATACCTGTTGGCTGATGACATGCTGCACAGCTAGCCATGTAGACTTGCTCACCTAGTGTCATTAACTCTTCTTTCGCAAGTGTTTGATCAAGTAATGCAGCATCCGCTGCTGCCGCATTCGCTTTTTCTTGTTTGGCATCAGCTAACCAAGTTGCAAACTCATCTTCAGGTAATGCTTGAACCACAACAGGCATAAAACCATGATCTTTACCACACAGTTCAGCACATTGGCCCCGATAAACACCAGGTTCGTTAATTCGTGTCCATGCTTCATTGATAAAGCCCGGGTTTGCATCTTTTTTCACCGCAAAATCAGGAACCCACCAAGAGTGAATAACATCGTCAGAAGTCATCAAAAAGCGTACTTTTTTATTGATAGGAAGAACCAGCGGCTTATCGACTTCAAGTAAGTAATTTGCTGTCTTTTCAGCTTGGTTATCTATTTGATCTTTTGGTGTCGACAAAATCGAGTAATAGGCAATATCTTCACCCATATATTCGTAATGCCATTTCCATTGAGAGCCCGTGACCTTAATGGTGATGTCCGCCTTAGAGGCATCTTCCATGGCGATTAAGGTTTTTGTGGCAGGCACAGCCATGGCAATTAAAATCACAAACGGAATGGCAGTCCAAAGAATTTCAACTTTTGTGCTTTCATGAAATTGGGCAGGCTTTGCCCCTTTTGATTTTCTATGATGTATTAAAGCCCAAAACATCACCGCAAAAACGATGACGCCGATTACACAACAGATAATAAATATCGTCATGTGTAACTCATAAACATTATTACTTATATCAGTTACCCCTTTACGCATATTAAATTGACTATTTGCCAATGCTAACTGCGGTAGAGACACTAATATAAGCCACAAGGCATAACGCATTTTACCCATGTGACAGCTCCTTTAGATGCTATTGCAAGACGCAAAGCGAAAAGGCGTACAGCTAGGTGCCCATTCGTATTTTTATTGTTAAGAGCAAACACGTACCAACACGACAGAAATCTGATACAAGCTCATCGTTTAACACCACAGCACATTATTTTGTGTCTTTTTAGTAAAGCGGTGTTAACACAATGTATTAACCAATTAGTTAAAAAATGAACAATAAGCAAGTTTTTAATCTAAGAAATGTTTATTTTGGTGCAAAAATAACAACTATAATCAGAGCGTTATTTGTAAAAAAAGGAGAAGAGCAAAAACTCAAAAAGAAAGGAAAACTGCGCTATACATGGACTTCCAGCAACGCTAAGGGGTCACAAATCGATGCTAAATAGGTAAAAAGCGGCGTCGCACCAAATTAAATCAGTTTGACGCACCATTTTGGAAACATCTTACTCAGTACAATACATCAAAACAAAAAACGAGCGTGACTGAGAACACTAAAGTTACTTAAGTATATTAGCGTTACATCCAATCAGCATTACGAATAACCCCAACTGCCAATCCTTCAATATTGAAAGATTCGTGTTCGAGATCAACTTCAATCGGTGCAAACTCGTCATTTTCTGCATGTAGGAGGACTTTTCGACCTGCTTTTTCTAAGCGTTTTACAGTCACATCTTCATCAACACGCGCAACGACAACTTGACCATTTTCAGCCACTTGTGTTCTGTGTACTGCCAGTAAATCACCATCCATAATGCCTATATCTTTCATACTCATGCCATTAACACGTAGTAAAAAATCTGCAGCGGGCTTAAACAAAGATGGATCAACCTGACAATGGCTCTCTACATGTTCCTGCGCTAAAATTGGCTCACCTGCGGCAACACGACCAATTAAAGGGAGTCCTAGTTGTTCTGGCTCATCCTCTTCAACTAACTGAATACCACGACTCGCACCAGGCTTCATTTTTATCATGCCTTTTTTAGCCAGCGCTTTAAGATGTTCTTCAGCAGCATTGGCACTTTTAAAACCAAGCGTTTGAGCTATTTCGGCACGAGTTGGCGGCATGCCTGTATCTTTAATAAATACTTTAATAAGTTCTAATATTTGCGATTGGCGTTTCGTTAATGGGCGCATACAACTGGTTTTCCATACAGTACATTTAACTGTGAGTATATACAGTTATCTGAAAATCGCAAATTTAAATTAGCCACCTCATTTTGCTACAAAACTAACATTGAACAGCACAGTTATATGCAATATGGTAGTAGCTTTAATTAGCTTGCTAAGGAAATACCATGAGCATTTGGCACCAGCCAATCACTTTGGAGCAATGCCAGCAATTTGCACAAGGCATTACAGGTGAAGGAACTTTGATGAAAACCATGGGCATTGAAATAACCGAAATTGGTGATGACTACCTAGTTGCCACCATGCCCGCTATACCAGCCCACCATAATCCAATGGGGATGGTACACGGAGGCGCAAATGTTGTGCTAGCTGAGACTGTGGCCAGTTATGCGGCAAATTTTGTTGTTGACTTCGAAAAGTTTTATTGTGTCGGCCAAGAGATAAATGCCAATCACCTCAAAGCATCACGCAAAGGCGTACTTACAGCAATTACACGCCCTATTCATCTAGGGAAAAGAACATCGGTTTGGGAAATTAAAATTAGTAATGCGGCAGGTGAACTGTGCTGCGTATCACGTATGACCGCAGCAGTGGTAGAACGAAGATAGCGAGCTTAGCTCTGAACCGGATAGATGGTAATTTCGATCCCTGCGCCAATGGCAGAAATACGTAATAAGGTATCTGCGTGCAGGGCTTGATTAAAACATTTTGGCGAGTCACCTGACTCAAAACCAATATCAAATGTTCGTTTTGAACACGAAAGCCACTGTTTCAATGCATTGCGTGAACATGACTCAATTAATTCGCATAATTGATTAATTGCTTTATCTGGCGTGCTAATGTCAGCTGTTGCTTCAATACGAGCAAGTTGGCGATATTCATCTTTGTCATAATGTAAGACCATGGCGTTTTTCTTTAAATCAGCCACCAGTGCACTTATATCGTGTTTTGATTCAAGCTCCAAGTCTACATTTAAAAATTGAATTTCCGACATACCTTCGTTTTACCCTCTATTAATAGCGATTGGAACTTTAACGCAGTTTTGTCTATATACCAAATCTAGAATACAGTTAATGCGACATTATGCCGCATTGGCAGCCTAATTTAAGCTTTTACAATAGCGCCTATACAAAAATAACAAATGGTTTTCTATGAATAAACGTATGTTCAAATATGCCCGCAAAGTGCATAAATGGTTAGGTTACTTGCTCGCCATACAAATCTTTTTTTGGCTGCTGGGTGGCTTGGTAATGAGCGCCATTCCACTTGAAAAAGTACATGGCAAACACTTAGCTAAACGCAGCCTCAGTAATCCATTTAAAGTACATGATTACATGGCATCAATTGATGCAATAACAACTCAATTTGAGCAAATTAGTGATATAAAATACAGCCACTTACTCACAAAACCCACTATTGAAATTGCCACTTTAAACGGTACATTTACCTTTGATGGTATAACGGGTGAGGCAATGGCTAGGCCAAGTGAATCTGAGATTATTGAAAATGCTAAAGCACACCTACTCATTAGTGCAAAGACCTCTCAAGTACAGCTTTTAGCAAAAGGACCCAGAGAAATTGCATACAAAGCGAATGTTTGGCAAGTCAGCTTTGATGACTGGCTGACAACCACCCTGTATTTAGATAGCGCTACAGGTAAGATCATTACAGTACGCAGCACTATTTGGCGTATTTTCGACTTTTTCTGGATGTTGCATATTATGGATTACGACGAGCGCGAGGACTTTAATAACCCCTTACTTATAAGCTTTGCAGCCACCAGCGTACTGTTTTGTCTTTCTGGCATTTTATTATTACTACAAAACCTACGTATAAAACGCCGTAAGCCAATTTCAATTATCAGTAAATAATCCTACCAGCATCGGCACCACTGTTTTGGTGCCTTGCTTATAACTTGTCGAAGTTTGAATTGTTCGGACTGATTATCTCGATAACAATCAAACTCTTTTTCTTTTAGAGCTATCACTCTACAATAGCAAATCCTGTAGTTCACACATGTGATGGATATGCGTTTATTTTTCTCTTTACTATTTTGCCTTGGGGTGTGTTTTACTACCTCTGCGGAGCAATTTTCTAGCTTTTCTAGTGCCAAAAAATATCTAATAAAGACCTTACCAAACGACACTAAGAGCCTATATTGTGATTGTGATATAAAACGTGAGGGTAAAAAGTTAGTGCCTGATCCAACGCGATGCGGCTACCTGCCGCGAAATGCTGTCACTCGTTCTGGTAAACAAAATATACGGGCACACCGTATTGAGTGGGAGCATATTGTACCTGCTTGGGAGTTTGGTCATCAACTGCAGTGCTGGCAAGAAGGTGGTAGAAAAAATTGCCGAAAAGTGAGTAAAAAATTTCGTCAAATGGAAGCTGACATAAATAACTTAGCACCGGCCATCGGTGAAATTAATGCTGATCGCTCTAACTATCGTTTTGGTATGGTAGCCAATAACATCAAACAGTACGGAGCATGTCCTGTTAAGGTTGACTTTAAACAGCGTGTTGTTGAACCGCCTGTTTATGCTCGAAAGCGCATTGCAGATACTTACTTCTATATGCAAAAAACCTATGGACTCGCTATTTCAAACAAACAACAGAAGCTCTTTGAAGCATGGCAAAAACTTGAACCTGCAGACTGACATGATGCGCTGAAAATTTATACACTTATTTACACTATTTAGATCGCCCTTTATTGTCATCGCGTATACTTACTGATACTTTTTCAACAACTGTTTACAGGAAAGTAATCTCATGTTTAAAAGTAACAAACTCGCGCAGGCGACTTTTTTTCTCTTTTCAAGCCTTTATTTAACGGCTTGCGGTGGGGGCAGTTCGTTAGACTCTGACACAGATACAGTAACTCCACCTCCCGCTAACTCTTCCACTGTTTGGACAGCCGGTACATTTGCGCCATCCAGCGAGTTTAAAGATCAATGCGCCGTCCCTCGCACAGGAAATGATCCATTCAATGAAAATCAGCCTTACCCCGACACTGCTGGTTCTGAGTTTACAGAAAAAATGTGGTTACGCTCATGGAGTGATGAAACATACCTTTGGTACGATGAAATCGAAGACAACAACCCTAATGACTTTAGCTCAGTTGCAGCCTACTACGCTCAACTGAAAACATTTCAAACGACAGACTCAGGCGCTAACAAAGACAACTTTCATTTTAGTCAGCCAACTGAAGATTTTTTCAAAGAGTCGCAATCTGGTGTTGTATCGGGCTACGGAATCAACTGGGCTTTTCTTAGTAACACACCACCTCGAATACTACGCATTGCCTATTTAGAGGATGGCTCACCTGCCGCCAATGCGGGTTTACAACGCGGTGATACGGTTTTATCGGCGGATAATATAAGTATTAACGACAACACCGAAGCTGGCATTGAAATTTTGAATGAAGTACTGTTCAACCCCACAGCTGGCAGCTCCCATAACCTTAAACTACGAAGCAATGATGGTACTGAAAAATCAATCAATGTGGTAGCAGGTAATATAACCCAAACCCCTGTGCAAAATGTGAATACACTGATCACTGAAAATGGCACCAAAGTTGGTTATATACAGTTTAATAGTCACATAAGCATTGCCCAGCCTGAGCTTATTAATGCTGTTAATAAGTTCAAAGCCGATATGATCGATGAGCTTGTGATTGACTTTAGATACAACGGTGGTGGCGTATTGGCTCTTTCTGCACAACTTGCTTACATGGTTGCAGGCCCTGCCAATAGTAGAGGTTTTGACTATTATCAAACCATTAGAAACGACAAACAACCCAATGATACGCCCTTTCCATTTATTGACTTTGAAATTGATTATTCAACTTTTCAAGCGACTAACAACACACTCCCCGATTTAAACTTATCAAAAGTGTATGTGCTTAGCACTGAAGGAACTTGCTCGGCATCAGAAGCATTTATTAATGGGCTCAAAGGCATCAACGCAGAGGTTATTCTAATTGGTGATAAGACTTGTGGTAAACCGTACGGGTTTAATCCAACTCATAACTGTGCAACAACCTACTTTACTATTCAATTTTCGGGAGTGAATGAAAAGGGGTTCGGTGAATATTCAGATGGCTTAAAACCGACTCCTACTCCGCAGTTTGACGCTGACGTGCAAGGTTGTCTGGCTGCAGACGATTTTAACCATCAGTTGGGCGATAAAAACGAAGGTTTATTATCTACAGCACTTTTCCATATCGCGAATAATCGCTGCCCTATTTCAACTCAAACAGCAAAAATCAAACAGCCCAACACCTCAGTCAATGCGTTAGCGGATACAGGCTTACCACTCGTTCCTAAACAACCGCTATATAAAGAGAATATGGACTTAACACGCCCCTTACCAACAAAAGGAAATATCGATGAGTAAAAAATACCTCTTTATTTCATCATTACTGATGAGTTTAACTGCGTGTCAAAGTACCCAAGCAAAACAACCGCTAGATGCGACGTTAACTCGCATCAACCCAGGCGTGATTACCGAGTTACAACAGGCCATTCAATCAGCTAAAGGGGGGGCTTTAGTGACCTTAGCTGATGATGTGTTCACCAAAAGTGCTGTGCTTTTAATTGATCATGGTACAGGAAAAGGACCTGATGGATTGCCAATAATGGGCGCCCATTCAATTCCTTCTGAGAAGTTTCTGTTGCAAAAAGCAGGCGAGCAATGTCTGCTTTACTACCCCAAAAAAGAGCGCCGTATTCCACTTCCTAATGTAGAGTGCGAAGTTAACTAACAATCAGGCACAGCAGAGGCTGCGCCCTTGTCATCATAGGCTTTGATGAGGGCCAAACACCTCATAGTGAATGCGCTCACTTGCAACCCCAATACTTAGCAGCTGCTCTTTTATCATTGTCATAAAGGCGACTGGACCACACAGGTAAAAGTCACCTTTGCTAATTGGTAAGCTATCAGCGATATGGTTTACATCCATCAAGCCCGCAAAATCTCCCCTTTTGCCATCTTTTAACCACGTAACACAATGCAATGAAGCGTGCGCTTGTTGTTGCTTTATTAAATACTCTTTAAAGGCAAACTGCGCCTCACTGTCGCAAGCATGTAGGTAATGGATTGACTGATTAGGTTGATTACCTAATAGTGTTTCTAGCATCGCCATCATTGGGGTTTGACCAACACCCGCTGAAATCAATACGACAGGCGAGTCGATTTCGCGAAGCACAAAGTCGCCTGCTGGAGGATAAACTTCAATTACCTCGCCTTCGCGCAAGCTATGTAAATGGTAGGAGACTAAACCTTCTTGCTTTACGCTAATACGGTAGTTTTCGCCATTACTTTGCTGCGAAATAGAGTATTGGCGAATTTGAGTATTATTACTGTTTTCAGGTTTAACTTTAATACCCAAATACTGCCCAGGTAGATGTGACACCACCGCTTTACCGTCACAAGGAGTCAGAGTAAAACTACAAATATGCTCTGACTCGATATGCTTATGTGAAATAGTAAATAAACGTGTACCAAACCAACCCCCTTGGGCTTGCTTAGTTTTGTTGTATAGTGCCATTTCTTCTGTAATACAGACATCTGCAAGCAGTGCATACGCTTCTCGCCATGCATATTCAACCTCAGCGGTAAACTGCTCAGGCAACAACTCCTTAAGCGTTGCAATTAAGTGACCACCTACAATCGGATAGTGCTCAGGTAAAATGTGATAACTAGTATGCTTATGGTTTATACGCGCTAAAGCGTCTTTCAAAACAGCAAGATTATCAATATTTGTAGCATAGGCAGCTAACGCATTAAACAACGCAAATTGCTGAGAGCCTGATTGCTGATGGGTCATATTAAAAATATTTTTTAACTCTGGATTATAACTAAACATACGATCATAAAAGTATTCAGTAACCTGAGGGCCCGCCTCTGCTAGCAACGGTACTGTACTTTTAACAATCTCGATCGTTTTTTCAGACAACATATAGTTTCCTCTATTTATAAAGGGAGTAATTAACCCACGCGGCCATCTACACGACGTTTAACTAAAATGGGCACGCAATGAAATAAGAACAATAAAAAGCCAGCTATCCACAGCATTGCACTCAGTTGCCATGCCAAGTGGTGACCTATCAAAGATACAAGGAGAGCGCGTATAATCGCAGCAACGGCAATACACACAAATGCTAAGGTAATGATAAATGGCACTTTTAGGGGGCGGCCGGTATGACCATGAGACACACGAACCATCATAGCTAAGATCATTAAGCCAATCGTACCTACAGTGATAAAATGCAGCGCATCTTTAAATAAAATGAACGAACTATAGTTGCTCAGTGCAATTAGGAGTAAACCTATGCTCAAAGCCCAATATGAAAGGTGTAGTGACCATAACAGAGGTACTTTTAGTATCCCCTTTTGCCACCAAGCGACACTGCGATAAAAATGCAAACAAGCAAGCCAAGCAAAAACCCAACCTACGCTCATTTGATTAAAGAATAATTGACTAAAGAAGAACCAAGCAATAGCAAATAAAGAGCTTACAACAACCAGTTTATCAAGCCTTGGTAGGCGAACTTGCTCGGTAAGATTCAACCCTCGCGCGGTGAAAAATGGCACAACACGGCCTGCAACAATACCAACCAATAAAGTCATCACAATCACCGCGGTATCCGCAACACTGAGCGCAAAGAGCATATTTTCAGCAATCACCAATGCCAAAAAAATAATATTAAGAGCACATAGCATGGAGGCAATAGTGATAAACACGTAATTCTGCTTACTACTTGCTTTGAGCAACATATTACTAAGGGTAATAATGCCGGCTAACCACCATATAAGCTGAAACACTCCCACCACATATAAATTAAAATTCGCTGTTATTATGGCAGGTAAAAAGAAACTCAAACGTGCTAATAACCACACAGCAGTCATTAGACAAAGCTTGCTGCCACTGACACTAGGAACACCAGTCCAGGTTTGCGCTGCTGTCAGTAAAAACCCCATAGCAACAACACCTGAAAAACCAAATAGCATTTCATGGGCATGCCAAAGCGTAGCTGGTACAGTTAAATGCCAGTTGGCATAACCGCTTAGCATGAGTAACCAATAACTCATAGAACCCACGGCTAATACACCAGCAACCAAAAAGTAAGGCCTAAATGCCAATGCCCAAATAGGCCATTGACTGACTTGATGAGCCTTTACTTTTTTTGGCATTGGCTCTGTTAAATTAATGACTTTCATTACCACTCTCAGCGTTTAATTTCCCCAGCTATTGCACAGTTCAAGCCAAAAATAAAAGCCATTAAATATCAGTCAACTATATTTAATCGCTTGATAAAAAAGTCAAAATGACACACCATTAAAAACATCAATAAAACACATTCAGGTCAAATTGACATGGCGATCAAAAAATCCCTTCTTGATGTTGCTCTTGCCCTTACCAAAGCAAGCAGTGTTGATTACAATTTCAACTATTTATTGAATTGCATTAATGATTGGCTTGAATGTGATGCAGTTGCCTTATTATTGAAACAAGGTGATGTGTTAAAACCTGTAGCCCTACATGGATTGTCGGACGATACGTTAGGAAGGCGCTTTAAAATAGCGGAGCATCCGCGCTTATTTGAAATATGCCGTGGCAGTGAACCGCTAAAATTTGCCAAAGATTGTGGCCTACCCGACCCCTACGATGGTTTATTACAAAGCCAGCATGGCGACTTTCCTGTTCATGCCTGCATGGGTGTGCCGCTGCAGAGCAGTAAAGACAACAGCGAACTACTCGGTGTTTTAACCTTTGATAGTTTAGATGAACATGCCTTTGACGCTTTAGCAATGAATGAGCTCAATCAACTAAAACAGCTAGCAGCAGGTTATGTTGAGCATGCCCTAACCTTGCAGCATCTTATGCAACATGCACAGCACAGCCATCAAGTTGCACAACAGCTTAATCTTGAAGCGCTGACGCGAGAAGGTGTCGAAATTATTGGTAATAGCCAAGCAATGCTGACCCTTAAAAATGATATCCAGCTGGTGGCTGCCTCAGAATTCAGCGTATTGATACAAGGCGACACAGGCGTCGGTAAAGAACTCGTTGCGCGCAATATCCATTTAAACTCAAAACGCCGCGACATGCCGTTGATCCACTTAAACTGCGCATCGTTACCAGAGAACTTGGCTGAGAGCGAGTTTTTCGGCCACAGTAAAGGCGCATTTACTGGCGCACATACTGCGCGCCAGGGTAAGTTTCAACTCGCCGATGGTGGTACGCTATTTTTAGATGAGATTGGCGAGTTACCCCTTGCGATGCAAAGTAAACTACTACGCGTATTACAAAGTGGTGAAGTACAAACGGTGGGGGAAGATCAAAGCCGTTATGTTGATGTCAGAGTGATTGCAGCAACCAACCGCGATTTAAAACAAGAAGTCGCTGCGGGGCGCTTTCGTGCAGACCTTTATCACCGCTTAAGCGTTTACCCATTGCATGTTGCACCGTTAAAAGAGCGCGATAACGATGTTATTTTATTGGCAGGCTTTTTTATTGAGCAAACATCTAAAAAATTGGCAATTAAACAACTTAAGCTTAGTAGCGATACACAATTACTACTGCGTCAATATAATTGGCCTGGCAATGTGAGAGAGCTTGAACACGTTATTAGTCGCGCAGCACTCAAAGCCAAGCAGCAGCAATGGCAACAAAGCATTGTCACAATCGAGCCTGAGCATTGTGATATTGCTAAAACGGCCGTTGCGGCACCAAGCCCTGTTGCAGTTAACGAACAAAAAGCCTCTCGCTTATCACTCAAAGAGGCAACTGACGCTTTTAGTTATCAGTTGATAATGCAACAACTTGAACTACACAACCTAAATTGGGCAGCCACAGCACGCACCCTTAAAGTGGATAGAGCCAATCTAGTGCGACTCGCGAAACGCTTAGGTATCAGTGTTAAGAAGTCACTCTAGCTAGCCTGTTGTCTTTTTAAAGTACGCTTTTAGTAGCTGACTAAAAGCTTGCACTTTGGCAGTACGGTGCACCAAATGATGTGTCACCAGCCAAAGATCTGTTGGCCAGTTTAGTTCTTTATGAAGCACTGGCACTAAATCAGAGTACTGCTCTGCCACTTCGTGCTGCAAACCACCAATACCAAGCCCCCTAACAATAGCCCTTGTAGCTTCTGATGTTTCAGACACCCGTAACTTAATTTGCGAAGGTTCAATATGTTGATCAACCCATGCAAAATAAGGCACTTTACCGTTGTAGCCAGCCACCCCAGAAACAAAACTATGCTGCTCTAGCTGCTGAATACTCTTTGGCATACCATATTTTTCAATATAGCTTTTTGAGGCATAAAACCCAGATGATAGCTCCGCTAAGTGCTGGGCAATATAGTCACCTTCATCAGGGCGAGGGCCCGCTCTGACAGCAATATGCGCTTGACCATGGTCGAGTCGTAGACGATTTTGGTCAAGAATAACCTCAAGCTGCACTTGTGGGTGTAAACTTTGGAACTGCTCACAAACATCACTGAGCACATCAATAAAACCACTCACCGTAGTTAATAATAAGCTGCCTCGTAACTGGCTATCAGCAGCAATGATATCGTTGTGAAGTTTTTCAAGTTCAGCGTTAATCGATTTTGCAGTCGCAAACAACTTAGCGCCAATTTCTGTCACTGTATAACCACGGGCATGGCGGTGAAATAACCGTGCATCAAGGTTATCTTCTAAATTGTTGATTCTTCTTAGTACTGTGCTGTGGTGAACACCTAACGATTCGGCAGCAGCGGTTAACGTGCCGAGCCTTGCCACCTCATAAGCGACCTTAACATCTTGCCAATCATCAAATTGAATTGCCATAACAGCTCCTCATGTGCATTTACGCACATAAGTTTTGCGTTTATTTGGCTTTTCTGCAATCTATTTTTTGCTACAGTGAGCATATCAACAGTGGTTAAATCAACAACAGTGAAGCTTAAAAGGAATCCCTCATGACAGCACCAAAAATAATTGCCCTCGCAGGCAGCCTACGTAAAGACAGTTTTAACCAAAAACTAATTAATGAAGCAGCGCGCTTCGCCCTCGAAAGTGGTGCTGAAGTGGAAGTACTCAAACTAAGCGATTTAGATTTACCACTATTCGATGAAGATATAGAAGCACAAGGTACGCCTACTGGCGCACAATTGTTAAAAGATAAGCTTCGTGCTGCTGATGGTATTTTATTAGCAAGCCCAGAATACAATGGCTCAATTACAGCGCCACTTAAAAACGCTATCGATTGGGCATCTCGCACTGAGCAAGGTGCAGTACCGGCATTTCGTAATAAAGTAACCGCTTTGTATGCTTCTTCGCCAGGTGGTTTAGGTGGCTTACGCGGTCTAAACCACGTGCGTGATATTTTATCAGGTATTGGCAGCTTAGTACTTGCGGATCAGTTAGCCGTACCTGCCATCCACACTAAATTAGATGAACAAGGCCGCATTAATGATGCCGATACAGCCGAACAAGTTGCCAGCCTAGCCCGACAACTTGTTAGTGTGGCAAGTAAATTAAATAAGTAAGCCTGATTTAATAGCCCTTAGTTGAGTTTTGTCGCTGCCAGTTTTGCAGCGATAAAATCTTCATGAGTCACATACAAGAGGCTAGCAACACGGCGAATCACAACCTCTTCATGTTTATCTAATTCGCCATCAGCATAGGCTAAGCGCCATAACAGCTCGATAATATCAATACGCTGCTCGGCACTACACTGCGCATTTATTTGCTTAGAAAACTGAAAATAATCAATCGCTTCATCTAAATTTTTAGCAGCACTATCAACGAGCTCCTGAACTTCATCATCTGTTAAAGAAAAATACTTCTTTAAGGTGTCATTCAGTGTTTGTTGCTCATCATCTTGTAGCTCACTGTCGGCGCGCATAACCTCGATTAATAAAGCGGCAACCGCTGTTTTTAGGTCATGCTCACTAATATTTGATTGAGTATCGTCCATCGCTGAAAATAGCTGTTTTATTTTATTGAGCATCACATTTTTACCTTTTGAGTGTTAGACTAGGTATAAGATATAAACTAACGTTACCCTAGTTTGACTATCGAAGCTAATTCATGGTTCAACAACACGCGCTAGAATTATTGCATCAATCACATGGAGTTAGGTGTTTATGAACAAACCCCGTTCGATATTCGCATTATCAATCAGCGCCCTTTTACTTACCGCTGGTTTTCCCGCTGCATACGCCGAAGAAACCAAAACAGAAAAACTTTTCGACTTTGATGAAGAAGTCCACTACTACCAAACTAAATTAGCCGATGGCCGCTACCACCTCGAAATTCAGTCTGATGACTACAAGCACTTTCGCAATCAAAGCGTATTCTTACTGCGCCATGCAAGTCGCTTGTGTAGAGATAAACCGTTTATGCTAAGAGTGACTGATGGCGTACAGGAGTATGAACGTTTTCCTACTAAACCACGAGCCTATCAGCCACCTTTAACGGTTGTTTTGCAGTGCGAAGACGATACTAAATAGTATTAGTCTTCATACCCCCAAGGTGCGCTTGGAGGCGTAATAGGTTTGGTTAAATCAAAATCAACGCGAAACTCACGCCCTTCACGCACTAAACGATACGTAAATTGCTTTGGATAAATATACATTTGCCACGTATTACCCATTGATTGTGGAATACCTTGGTTCACAAACAACTCTTTTGAATATTGATCAGCTGGGAACGACTGCGCATTAGCAAAACCAGCATCAAGGGTATGACCACCATACATGGTTGATTTATCATCGCTACCATCTTTATGGCGATGATCGTGCTTTAAACTCAGTCCACTGCCTGTTTTTGTGATGATCCAAGTACGAGACGCATCGTCACCCACATGAAATGGCACTTGCAATTCACGCTCATTACAACGACGCACATGCATCACTAACTTTTTACCCGCAAATGAACTGGGGCCTGTCGCGTTATCAACGCTAACTTTACCTTCGTAAGCTTTACCACAATGGGCAGCAATATTATCAAAAAAGCCATCATGGCTTGGAATAGATACTAACGGCGCTGGACGCGCAGCCGCTACTGATGACGCTGCTACGAGCATCGATGCCACTAAGTATTTCATGGTGTGTTCCTAAAATAAAAAATTTTAACCCTAGCCTAGCCTAGCGATTTAAAGCTAATAAAGAAAACAATCACGATAAACTGCTTGCCTAAAAATAATCAAGACGGGTTTGTAGCTAGTTGTATGTCATGTTCAGCGCGCGATTTCATGAACTTCAGAAGTGATTTGTGAAAATCCTGAAAGATCACCTCTCCCCACACTCGCGAATAAATGCCAAAATTAGTGTTATCAAGTACAGTCGTTTTTAGGCTTAACAGCGTTTGATTCTTGCCACTTGCAACTAATTCATAACCGCCATGTAACGGCGAAAAATATTCACCGCCCAATTTCACATGCTGATCGAGCGCCTTATCAGGAATTAAGTCTGGGTCTATATCAAACTTATAAAGCATTTTCTCATTCGGCTTCCACTCAGTTATCACTTCTTTGAATACAACATTTTTCTGCCACTGACTGGTTCTTATTGCACCTACCCCATCACCACTCATATCAGCTCGAATTGGCCTTGGAATACCAATTAAATGCGAAAATGAGCTCGGATACTCGCTCTCGTGGATTTGGCTAACATTAGCTAATTGTTGCCACACAACATCAACAGGCGCATTTATAACAATCGTATTTTTAACTTCGTAAGTTTTCGATAGGTGTAAAAAGTTGAGCTCTAAAGGAGAAAAGATCAAAGGCAACAATGCTACCGACATCACCGCTTTGTTGCTTTTCTTTGCCCAAAGTCGATGGCAAAGCCCTGCTAACATACCGCCAATACTAGCAAAAAACATAAAGGCAGGGAGTGCCATTGCAACGCAGATGCTGCCCTCTAAAAGAGTAATAACACTCACAAATAAGAAGATAAAAATAGGCTGCCAAGCGATCACTGCCATTCTTCCATATGTCATCACAGGCACCTGATTGTATTCAAAATGTACCCGTATAAAACCAATAGCAACAGGCACTAAAAACATAAACGAAATAGTAACAAGGCTACCGAAATTAAACGTTTCGCTAACTTCAAGAAAAATGCGTATGCTGATGCCGTAAAGAACACCCATCACGATGCCGATAGATTTAGGAGAAAGAGGCCACATAGTTATTTATTGTTTCGTTATTTTACCAACCAAATTAGCAACTTTCTTTTTTAGAAACAAATAAAAACGCGACTTTCGCCGCGTTTAGGTTCCACATGTAAAAAAACCTTTTATTGCCAAGGGCGCTCAGCTTTAAGCTTAGTTTCAAAGGCATCAATTTGGCTGTTAAGTGTTTCAGTCACACCGATAAAGTCTAAGCCACTTAACAAACGCTCTTTAATGTCATGGCGAATATCAAAGTCAATAGTGTCAAACTTATCGCTACGAAGTTGTTGGTTTTCTAAATCAACTTCGATATGGATATCGTCATGCTGTTCACTCAACACAAATAATTGCTCAAGCGTTTCTGCTGGTAATGCGATAGCAAGCATTTGGTTATTACCGCAGTTATTAAAGAAAATATCGGCAAAGCTTTGTGCTAAGATAACTTCAAAACCATATTGCTTTAATGCCCAAGGCGCGTGCTCACGCGATGAACCACAACCAAAGTTGTCGCGAGTTAAAAGAATTTGCGCACCTTGGTAACAAGGACGATTCAAAATAAACTCAGGGTTTGGCTCACCGTTATCTAAATAACGCCAATCGTAAAAAAGCGCCGCATCAAAACCATCACGGCTGGTCGACGTTAAAAACTGCTTTGGAATAATTTGGTCAGTATCAACATTGTTTTTATCTAACGGGGCCATTAAGCCACTAAAAAATACGCTCATTAGGCTTCTCCTCTGATATCAACAAAACGACCATGAATTGCCGCTGCCGCTGCCATTGCAGGGCTCACTAAGTGAGTACGTCCACCGCGACCTTGGCGTCCTTCAAAGTTACGATTTGATGTAGACGCACAGCGTTTACCGGCTTCTAATCTGTCGTCATTCATTGCTAAGCACATTGAACAACCTGGCTCACGCCATTCAAAGCCAGCTGCTTTGAAGATATCTGCAAGGCCTTCGTCTTCGGCTTGTTTTTTAACAAGGCCAGAACCTGGAACAATCAGTGCTTCAACACCCGCGGCAACCTGCTTACCTTCAACAATTTGCGCGGCAGCACGTAAATCTTCAATTCGGCTATTGGTACATGAGCCAATAAACACGGTATCAACAGTTGCTGAAGACAATTTATCACCGGCTTTTAAGCCCATATATTTTAGTGCGCTACGAATCGCATCAGCTTTGATTAGATCTGGTTCTTGCTCAGGGTCTGGAATGAATTCATCGACGCCAATCACTTGCTCAGGGCTGGTACCCCAAGTAATTTGCGGTTGAATATCAGCAGCCTCCAATTCAACAACATGATCAAACTCTGCGCCTTCATCAGTTTTTAGTGTTTGCCAGTAGGCAACGGCACTATCAAAGTCAGCACCTTGTGGTGCAAATGGGCGACCTTTTAAATAATCATAAGTTGTTTGATCTGGCGCGATTAAACCCGCTTTTGCGCCCATTTCAATACTCATATTACAAAGTGTCATGCGCGCTTCCATAGACAGCGCTTCAATTCCTTCACCACAAAATTCAGCAACATAGCCAGTACCACCCGCAGTGCCTAATTTACCAATCACAGCCATGATTAAATCTTTGGCAGTAACAGTTGGGCGCAGGCGGCCATTAATTTGAATTTTTAACGACTTGGCTTTTTTCTGCTGTAGTGTTTGAGTGGCTAGAACATGCTCAACTTCTGACGTACCAATACCGTGCGCTAGTGCGCCAAATGCACCGTGGGTAGAGGTATGGCTGTCACCACATACTATGGTTGTGCCCGGTAAGGTAATGCCCTGCTCAGGCCCCATTACATGCACAATACCTTGGTTAATCGAATTTAAATCATAAAGTTGAATACCAAACTCTTTGCAGTTTGCATCCAGTGCCATTAGTTGGTTTTTCGACACTTCACTGGCGGCATCTAATGAGCGGCTTTTTGTTGAAACGTTATGATCCATGGTCGCAAAGGTTTTTTTTGGACAACGTACTTTACGGTTTTTCTCACGTAAACCAGCAAAGGCTTGCGGCGAAGTAACTTCATGAACTAGGTGACGGTCGATATAAAGTAAATCGGTTTGATCGTTAATGTTGGCGACTACATGAGCTTGCCAAATTTTATCGTATAAGGTTTGGGCCACTTGCTATTCCCTCATTTTAGTTACGCTGAGTGACGAGCTCAGCGCAAACAATTTTTAATTAAATACGTGCCACTATTGCCGCAGCAACATCACTGGTGGTGTACCCTGCATTTGGGTAGATATCTGGCGTACCGACACCAGCTTCAACCGCTTCTGCTACCGCTTTTTCAATCGTACGAGCAGCTTCATCTTGCCCTAGTGAATAACGCAGCATAAGCGCAGCACTTAAAATTTGTGCGATCGGGTTTGCAACCCCTTTGCCAGCGATATCTGGTGCTGAGCCACCAGCAGGTTCATACAAACCAAATCCAGACTGATTTAAGCTCGCTGATGGTAATAAGCCCATAGAACCTGTGATCATCGCGCACTCATCAGACAAAATGTCACCAAATAAATTATCGCAAAGTAATACATCAAACTGACTTGGCTGTTTTACTAACTGCATCGCCGCGTTATCAACATAAATGTAATCAAGGCTAACTTCTGGGTAGTCTTTACTCACTTCGGTGACCACTTCACGCCAAAGTACACTTGACGCTAATACATTCGCTTTATCAACCGAGGTAACATGATTACTACGCAGCTTAGCGGCTTCAAAGGCAAAACGAGCGATACGCTCAATTTCTTTACGTGAATATGTTTGGGTATCGAAAGCAACTTCTTGGTCACCTTCGCCACTACGACCTTTTTCACCGAAATAAATACCGCCTGTTAGCTCACGCACACATAAGATATCAAAGCCTTGTGCGCTGATATCTGCACGCAGCGGTGACGCAGCGCTTAGTGCAGGTAATAATTGTGCTGGGCGTAAATTACAGAACAAACCAAAATGCTTACGCAGTGGCAACAAGGACGCTCGCTCTGGTTGCTCATTCGGTGGTAAGTTTTCCCACTTAGGGCCACCAACAGAGCCAAATAAAATCGCATCGGCATTTTCACAGGCACTTAATGTGCTTTGCGGCAAGGCCTGACCAAACTCATCAATGGCAGCGCCACCAATCGCGTGGTGATGACGAGTCAAAGTAAAACCAAATTTTTCGCTTACAGCATTCAAGACGGTTTCTGCTGCTGCCATAACTTCTGGACCAATCCCGTCGCCTGCTAATACTGCGATACTGTAATTCGATTGACTCATCCTGCTTTCCTCTGTTGTTTTAAATCAGACACTTTTTGTGCACGATAAATTAAGTTATACACGCGGATCATGGCGCGTACCGACGCTTCAACCACATCCGCTGCAATGCCCGCACCGTGATATGGGCGACCATCGTATTTAGCGATAATATTCACTTGTCCTAGCGAGCTAGCACCTTGGCCTGTTGCTTCTAGGTTATATTCAATCATTTCAACCGACATACCCGTTAAGCGCTCAATTGCTAAAAACGATGCTTCTACAGGGCCATTACCTGTTGCTGCCTCTTGCTTAGACTCGCCATCAATTGTCATGCCGATTGTTGAGCTCGCCACAGATTGCGAATTAGACGTCGAGTTAACAAACTCAAGTTGGTACTTCTCGTCTTTATCTTTGATTTGATTAAAGTAAATCATCGCTTCTAAGTCGTAGTCATACACAGTGCCTTTTTGGTCTGCTAATGCTAAGAAGCTGGTGTATAAGCTATCCATATCGTAATCAGATTTTTGATAGCCTAACTCTTCTAAACGATGCTCAATAACATGACGACCTGAACGCGAAGTCATGTTTAATTGGTTATTGGGTACGCCGACACTTTCTGGCGACATAATCTCGTAAGTGTTTTGCGCTTTTAATACGCCGTCTTGGTGGATACCTGAGCTGTGTGCAAAGGCATTTTCACCAACAATTGCTTTGTTTGGTTGTACTGGCATATTACAAATCTTCGCGACTTGGCGCGAAGCACGGTAAATTTCTTCACTGCGAATATCGGTATGCACTTTTAAGTGATCTTCACGCATTTTCATGATCATCGACACTTCTTCAAGCGAACAGTTGCCTGCGCGCTCACCAATACCATTAATGGTACATTCGATTTGGCGAGCACCGGCTTGTACCGCTGCGATTGAGTTAGCAACCGCTAAACCTAAATCGTTGTGGCAATGCACGCTTAAACGCGCCTTGTCGATGTTTGGCACATTATTCATTAAGTGATGGATCATCGCAGCGTATTCGTCTGGCGTTACATAACCTACGGTGTCAGGTAAGTTAATTGTTGATGCACCCGCATCAATAGCACTTTCAACGATACGGCATAAATCCCAATGCGGTGTACGACCAGCATCTTCACAGGAAAACTCAACGTCATCCGTGTAGTTACGCGCAAGCTTAATCGACTTAACAGCCATCGCTGTTGCATCGTCTAAGCTCATTCGTAATTTGTGTTCAAGGTGTAATGGACTAGTTGCGATAAAGGTGTGAATACGGCCTTGCTCAGCAGGGCGAAGTGCCTCACCACAGGCTTCAATATCTTTTGCTACAGCACGTGCTAAACCACAAATAATCGGCCCTTTCACCTCAGTTGCAATACGCTGTACAGAGCGAAAGTCTGCGGGGCTAGATACCGGAAAACCGACTTCCATTACATCCACATTTAAACGGCTAATGGTATGCGCAAGCTGAATTTTGTCATCTTCGGTTAGGCTTGCTTTTAATGCTTGCTCACCATCGCGTAACGTTGTATCAAAAATCCAAACTTTATCTTTCATAAATTGTCCTCGTTCCCAATGACCCATTAGCGAGATAAAAAAAACCCCGCGTTTGCGGGGTTTTATAATATTTACAAATGCAAATACACTAAGCCCCACCTACTTGCTTAAGCAGTAAGAGGTTCAGTGTTAATGTAATTAAACGTGTCATTTGCATCTTAATTTTCTAAATGTGTGTTCAGTGAGCTGTATTTTTAACACCCAGCACACACTCTTGCAAGCATATTTTTTTCACTAAGAACAATATAAAGACGCAAATATAGAAATAAAAATTCACAAAACAAACAAAAAAAGGATAAAAATGACAATTTAATGGTTAGTTGTCGTTAGAAAAAGTACTTAACGCTTACGGCCTGCTTAGATTAACTTTTTTCATTTCCACCGTTATCCCTAACATACAATAATGCACCACGCGCTATATAACGTAATTGCCAAATAACACGTTCTACCAACTCTTCACGTTGCTGCCCTTCAATATCAAGCGCCTCTGCCCCTGCGTTAAATACTAAAGTGACCATCGCTTCCGCTTGTATATAGGCATGGGTGGCATCGCATGGCGTTTCACTTTCAAGGTAATGTGCAAGCTCCAAGATGAAATGTTTTATCTCGCGAGCAACCGCGGCACGAAACGCTTTTGAAGTACCTGAGCGTTCACGCAATAACAACCTGAATTGATTACTTGAGTTATCAATAAATTCCATGAAAGTGACAATCGATGTAGTAATGACACTGCCACCACTTTCGATACGCCGACGGGCTTGGCGCATTAACTGGCGAAGCGTTAACCCCGCTTCATCAACCATGGTCAAGCCAAGTTCATTCATATCTTTAAAATGGCGATAAAAAGAGGTTGGCGCAATCCCTGCTTCACGAGCAACTTCACGTAAACTTAAATTAGAAAAGCTATGATCGGCACTCAATTGATTAAATGCAGCTTCGATTAGTGCTTGTCGTGTTTTTTGTTTCTGTTGCGCTCTAACACCCGACATGAAAACTCCCAAGGTGAACTTTTAATGATTTTTAAGTTAATGAGACAGTCTAATACTTGACGCGAAGAGTTTGAAACACTATTTTAGCGTACAACTGTACGCCGAGATTTATTATGATGAAGAAACCACCGATTATTTGGACCAATGTGTTATTTTTTAGCCTGACATTTTTGGCCGCAATTACACTTGTTCCTTGGTATGGATTTAGTTACGGATACACCACTGTGCAATGGATAGCTTTTGTTGCTTGCATGTTTTACGCAGGATTATCTATCACCGCAGGTTACCACCGCTTATGGGCACACAAAGCCTATGATGCACACCCTGTGATTGAATTTATATTCGCCCTTGGTGGTGCATTTGCGCTGCAAAATAGTGCGCTTCACTGGAGTAGCGACCACCGTATTCATCATGGTCAAGTTGATGATCCAATCAAAGACCCTTATGCCGCAACAAATGGCTTTTGGTACAGCCATATAGGTTGGATGCTGCGAGACTATCAAGGAGAGGAATACGGAAATTATAGTAATTGCCGTGACTTACAGAAAAATAAAGTCGTTATGTGGCAACACCGCCACTACATGAAATTAGTATTAGCGACCAATATTGGTATTCCTCTTTTACTTGGGTTAATGGTCGGTGATGTGTGGGGGATGTTACTACTTGCAGGGTTGTTACGTTTAGTATTAAGCCAGCATTTTACCTTTTTTATAAATTCAGTTGCCCATATATGGGGGTCTCGTCCATACACCGAAAAAAATACCGCACGCGATAATGGTTTTTTAGCGTTATTCACTTATGGTGAGGGCTATCATAATTTCCACCATATTTTTGCCAGTGACTATCGTAATGGTATTAAATGGTATCACTATGATCCAACCAAATGGATGATCCGCACGCTCGCATCTGTCGGTCTTGCATCAAAATTAAAACGTACACCGGTCGAGCGTATTGAAAAAGCCAAAGCAGAAACCTTGATGAATAAAACCCAAGGCCGTCTTGCAAAATTGCCTTTAGCGCAAGATAAGCTTACATTATTACAATCTGAGTACGATTTACTGCTGAAAAAACTGCAACACTTCTGTGCCCTGCAAAAACGCGTGTTAGAAATCAAAAAGAATAACATGATGAAACAATGCGAAAAATCAGCATTAATGACACAATATCATGAGCTTGAAGCCGCTTGGGAAAACCAAAAGCAGGCTTGGCTTGCACTAAATGCGAGGTTATTAAAAGCCTCTTTTAGTTAATATAGGAGCGGCTGTGGCCAAACAACAAGTAAAGCAAAAAGATACTCCATCTTATCAATATGATGCGATCATCATAGGGACAGGTCCTGGCGGTGAAGGTACCGCCATGAACCTATCTAAAAGTAATAAGAAAGTCGCTGTCATTGAGCGCCAAGAAGCAGTAGGCGGCGGCTGTGTGCACTGGGGCACTATTCCGTCAAAAGCATTACGTCATTCTGTAAGCCGTTACATTGAATATAAAGCAAACCCGCTATTTAATATTAGCGAACGTCCGAACCGCTTAACTTTTCCAGATATTTTGCGTCACGCTAGTAATGTCATATCTAAGCAGTCAAGTTTACGTAGTAGCTTTTATGACCGTAACCGCATTCATATGTATCAGGGTGATGCTGAGTTTGTTGACAAGCACACAATTAAAATTACACACCTTGATGGTTCGCACGAAACACTCACCGCGCAAACAATTGTCATTGCTACAGGCTCTCGCCCATATCGTCCACCTGGCGTTGACTTTAATCATGCACGTATTTACGACAGTGACACGATTTTAGGCCTTGAACATGACCCACATCGCGTACTGATTTATGGTGCAGGTGTGATTGGCTGTGAATACGCTTCTATTTTTAAAGGCTTAGGCGCAAAAGTTGATCTAGTAAATACCCGCGACCGCCTACTTGCCTTTATGGATGCAGAAATTTCAGATGCACTAAGCTATCACTTTTGGAACAGCGGTATTGTTATTCGTCATAACGAAGAATTTGATAGAGTAGAAACTCGCGATGATTGTGTTGTGATGCACTTAAAATCAGGCAAGCGAGTTAAAGCAGACTGTATTTTGTTTGCTAATGGTCGTACGGGTAACACCGATACATTAAACCTTGATGCTGTTGGCCTAAAAGCAGATGGTCGTGGCCAGCTTAAAGTGAATGAAACTTACCAAACAGAAGTCGATAACATTTATGCTGTTGGTGATGTTATTGGCTATCCAAGCCTTGCTAGTGCGGCATTTGATCAAGGGCGAATCGCCGCTGATGCTATTGCCTGTGGTAACTGCGAAGAAAAATTGATTATTGATATACCGGCAGGGATTTATACTATTCCTGAAATGAGCTCAGTGGGTAAAACCGAGCAAGAGCTCACCGCAGCTAAAATTCCATACGAAGTGGGTCGTGCCCAATTTAAACATTTAGCGCGGGCACAAATAGCAGGCACTGAGGTAGGTAGTTTAAAGATTTTATTCCATGTTGATACCAAAGAAGTGCTCGGTGTGCATTGCTTTGGCGAGCGTGCCTCTGAAATTGTTCACATCGGCCAAGCGATTATGGAGCAAAAGAACGGCGGCAATAACATTGATTACTTTGTGAATACCACGTTTAACTACCCAACTATGGCTGAAGCCTATCGCGTAGCTGCATTAAATGGTTTAAATCGTTTGTTTAAGTAAATAAAAAAAGCCCGCTTAATAACGCGGGCTTTTTCGTCATTAGCTTTTGCTTATTTGTGGTATTTACCACTGAATTCATGAACCGCGTTGATAAATACACCTGCGTTTTCTGGGTCAACATCAGGTGTAATACCATGACCTAGGTTAAATACATGGCCAGAGCCTGTACCAAAGTCTTCAAGAATAGTCGCTACTTCTTGGCGAATACGCTCAGGCGTACCATGTAGCATGGCGGGGTCCATGTTCCCTTGTAGTGCTACTTTATCGCCAACACGACGCTTTGCATCACCAATATTAATTGTCCAATCTAGACCTACAGCATCACAGCCCGTCGCCGCGATTGCTTCAATCCACTGACCGCCATTTTTAGTAAACAGTGTTACAGGTACTTTGCGACCATCATGCTCGCGAATTAAGCCATCAACAATCTTATGCATGTATTGTAATGAAAACTCATTGTAATCACGTGGGCTTAATACTCCACCCCATGAGTCAAATACCATTAACGATTGCGCACCCGCTTTAACTTGCGCGTTTAAATAGTCAATGACTGAGTCAGCTAATTTATCAAGTAATAAGTGCAGTGTTTGTGGCTCAGCAAACGCCATTTTTTTGATTTTACCGAATGTTTTGCTGCTTCCACCTTCAACCATGTAAGTGGCAAGTGTCCAAGGTGACCCAGAGAAACCAATCAGTGGTACTTCACCTTTTAGTTCGCGACGAATCGTGCTTACCGCATTCATAACATAACCAAGCTCATCAGTTGGATCGATATTTGGGATTTTTTTTACATCAGCTAATGAAGAAATCGGGCGCTCAAATTTAGGACCTTCACCCGTTTCAAAATACAGACCTAAACCCATTGCATCTGGAATAGTTAAAATATCACTAAATAGAATTGCAGCATCAAGCGGATAACGACGTAAAGGCTGTAACGTTACTTCACAAGCAAGTTCAGCGTTTTTACATAAACTCATAAAGTCGCCTGCTTGGGCACGTGTAGCACGGTACTCAGGTAAATAACGGCCAGCTTGGCGCATCATCCATACCGGAGTGACATCAACAGGTTGTTTTTGTAGTGCACGTAAATAACGGTCGTTTTTTAATTCGCTCATGCGTATAGATCCTAGAACTGAATGAAATTTTGCTGGTGATTGTATCACCATATTACGCGCCCCACTATGGATAGATAACCAAGCCTAGATATAGATCACGATTTTTAGGCTCTGCCCAACAAATAGAGCAGGTTTTATACGAAAACAAAATATTTTTAAAACTTTCCATTAATAAATTTGCAACAAAGAAAAAAGCTTGGTATAACTTATCCCGCGTTAACAAAAACAATAATAAAAATCTTATAACAATAAGAACAAAAATCTTCCCATAACAATAAGAAAGCTTGTTTTAACAAGTCTAGAAAAAGAATTAAACCACCAATTTTGGTGGTTTTTTCTTTTCTGAATCATTGATTTATACAATCACCTCAGTATTTTCAACGTTAAAAATTAACACTAGTAGTTTTTAATTATTTCCCATACACTGCTGTTAAAGTAAAAATTAACCTAACCTATTACGGCACGCATTTTCATATAGCAACATGCTGTCTTATGTTTCTAGGTTGGCTTTTAACAGTTTGTTGTAACTAAACACGAAGAATTAGTTGATCTTTGTGTCATATTTCCTTTTTATATAGAAAGGAAACCAACTCAGCGAGGAGATGAAATATGCTGACGCGTTTGGAAAAAGCTCAACAAAAATGGGGTGGAAGCCACTCTGTTATCGATAAGTGGCTCACAGAGCGCCAAGAGCTACTTGTGCTGTTCTGCCGTATAGCGGGCTTTTCACCGTATGAAAAGAAAGATCATGCCCTTCCAGATCAACTACAAATCCAAAATTTTTGTCAAATTTTAATGGACTACTTATCTGCTGGTCATTTTGAAATTTACGATGACATTGCAAAAGCATGTGAAGAGAAAGGCCCGGAAAGCCAAAAGCTTGCCAGTGCACTTTACCCACGTATTTCAGAAACAACTGACATTGCTCTCGACTTTAACGATAAATATGCTGAAGTAGATAAAGATGATTTACTGGATGAGTTTGATAAAGACTTATCTGCCCTAGGCGAAGCACTTGAGCTACGCTTTGAATTAGAAGATGAGTTAATCGATAACTTATATTCAAATCATACTAGCTAGTGCAACTTCATAGCAGCAGAGAGTAAATTCTCTGCTGAATGCCACTTTTTGCCTTTCTTTAAAGAATCAATTATTCCATCCTAATAAAAATATTTGAAATAAATATTTATATGCGATACTCATACTATAAAAACATGAGGTTCGCCATGCATAAACGGTCATTTTTAAAGTCACTTTCAATTCTTGCAGCAGGTGCAAGCCTAACATCAGCTCCCCTAATTGCCGCACAGAATAGCAGTGGCCACACTTTAGTTAAGCCAAAAGCACTCACTAAGGGAGGTACTATCGGTGTCTGTAGTCCTTCTGCGGCAACCGCCGAACATGCTGATATCATACTAGCAAAAGGGGTGATTGAAGCACTGGGTTATAAAGCAAGGCTGGCACCTAATATTCTAGCAAGACGAGGCCATTTAGCTGGAACAGATGCTATGCGAGCCAACGACCTAAATAACTTGTTTAGCGATACGGATGTCGGTGCTATTTTTTGTTTGCGTGGTGGTTCAGGCGCAGCTCGTATTTTACCTTTGCTCGACTACACCATGATCCGCAACAACCCTAAGCCGCTCATGGGCTACTCAGATATCACCGCTTTACATAACGCACTGCTTGCCAAAACTGGCATGATTAGTTTTCATGGCCCAAACGCATCTAGTGAATGGAATCCATTTCATGTAGAGCAATTTAAAAGCCTGTTCGAAGCACGAAAGCACATGCATTATCAAAATTTACCTAAAGCAGACGATGAGCTGGTAAATACCAAGTACCTGACTCAAACTATCACAGCTGGTAAGGCGACGGGTCGCTTAATCGGTGGAAACTTAACAGTACTCACCGCTTTGGCGGGTTCTGATTACCTTCCCGACTTTAACGGGGCCATTTTGTTTTTAGAAGATATTGATGAAGCACCGTATCGAATTGACCGCATGATGAGCACATTAAAGCTCATGGGTGCACTTGATAAGATTGCGGGTTTTGTATTTGGTGATTGTAATGAGTGCAAGCCTGGTCGTGGTTATGGCTCGTTAACACTTGATGATATTTTTGCAGATTATATTAAACCATTAGGCATTCCCGCTTATCGCGGTGCAATGATAGGCCATATTAAACGCCAATTTATTTTACCTGTGGGTGCGTTAATTGAACTTGATGCTAACAAAGGTACGCTTAAAATGAGGGAAACTGTATTTAGCTAGATGAGTGAAAGTACAAAAAAAGGGCCATGAGGCCCTTTTCTTTCTTCTGAGTAATAAATTACTCTGCAGCAGCTGCTTTTTCTTCGTCTTGGATTTCAAGTAATTCTACTTCAAAAACCAATGTTGAATTAGCAGGAATCTTACCAAGATCACGCTCGCCGTATGCAAGTTCAGATGGGATTGTGAACTTGTACTTAGAGCCAACTGGCATTAATTGTAAACCTTCAGTCCAACCTGGGATCACACGATTAAGTGGGAAAGTTGTTGGTTCGTTACGTGAGTATGAGCTATCGAACTCAGTGCCATCAAGTAAAGTACCTTTGTAATGTACTTTTACAACGTCAGTTGCTACTGGCTTTTCGCCTTCACCTTCGGTGATCACTTCGTACTGTAAGCCAGACTCAGTAACAGTAACACCTTCTTTCTTCGCGTTTTCAGCTAAGAATTTTTCACCTTCGGCTTTGCTTTTTTCAGCTTCTACTTTTGCTTTTTCTTCTTGCTTAGTACGCATGCTTTGATCAAGCGCAGTTAACACTTCACGAATTTTTTCATCGTCTAGTTTAGCGTTACCAGCAAGGGCATCTTCAAAGCCACGCTTTAATAGCGCTTCGTCTAACTCAATACCTAGCTCTTTTTTATCAGCTAAATCTTGGTTTAAGAAGTTACCAACAGATGCACCGATACCGTAGGCTTGTTGTTGTGCTTCAGTCTCTAGTTTAACTTCAGCTTGCTGTTCTTTTTTTGCTTCTTGATTACAAGCTGTTAGCGCTAAAACTGACGCTGCAATCAATGACAATTTAATCGTCTTTCTCATTTTATATCTCCGACACACTTTGCAGTTGTCAATTATTGTATTATTACTAGTTAAAGGTTAACGACCTATTATGGTAGGCTGCTTGTCTAATAACTAAACTTTATGCAAACGCATAATCTAGTGATTAGACTAACAACCTTGGCTTTTAACGAGCCCTAGTCTAACCTCTCAATCACTAAGAGTTAAGGGGAAATACCTGTAATATGTCGATATTTCGTACTTTTTTATATCTACTAAGCTTTGGCTTAGTCGTTGCGTGCACTGAGCAACATGAGCAATCCGCTGAACGATATGAACATGCGGCTAAAGGTGCGTTTGCATCTGCTCTTTCGCATGATGGCAAATACAGCTTGATCTCATCAATACACCATGGGGTCGCGCTGTGGGATAATCAACAGCAGGTATTAAAATACCAATGGTTTCAACAACAAGCTCAAGATAGTCTTGTGCATACAGTGGCAATCTCTTACGACAATAGCCATGCAGTCACCGCTGAAAAGTCCACATTTGCAGTGTGGGACATTAGCACTGGTGAAAACACGGGCTACTATAAGATACATGCCTCAACTATTAGAGATATCGCCATAAGTAACCAAGGGCGTAGCGTTTTATATGGCCGCGCCGACGGTGTAGTCGTTTACCTCGACTTAGAAACCGGAAGGCGTATAGAGTTCCTCGGTCATCAAGAAAAAGTCAACGTTGTTGATCTATCTCCCAATGGCCACTATGCAATTAGTGGCTCAAATGATTACGTAGCTTACTTTTGGGATACTCGCACAGGGCAAGTAATCCACCGCTTTAATCACCCAACTCGTGTCACTCAGGTTGCGCTTGATCCACAGGGTCGATATGCATTTACAGCAGATAGTATGAAGCAAGCAAATGTATGGCAACTGACTACAGGTGATCTTGTTAGCAAACTGGCGTATATTGCGCGTCAGAAAATTTTTACCGCTGTGCGTTTTAATGATCAAGGCACTTTAATTGCAACCGGTTCACCGAATCGACTCGTGGATTTATGGCAACTGGACTCAGGTAAAAAATTACAAACGTGGCAAGTACTCCCTCGTGAAGGAAGTCGCCCGAAATCAGCCGTGGTGTTAGATGTTGCGTTTACTGATAACAACCAAGCGTTATTAACCGAAAGCTCCAGCGGATTCGCTGAAAGTTTTAATTTAAGAGAATCGAATGAATACAATTGAAGATCGTCTCATGGAACTTGAAGCGAAAGTCGCGTTTCAAGATGAAACAATTGAAATATTGAATGATGAGCTTAAAGCGCACCAACAGCAATTGGCAAAAATGAAGCGCCAAACCGAGTTGCTCGCAGAAAAAATTAAAGAGGCGCAACAGCCTTCTCTTATGTCACAGTTACAAGAGCCGCCTCCGCCACATTACTAAGCATACAATAATGGCCGGGTTAATCACCCGGCTTAAATACCCCAATTACCTGCTCAAATTGACGTGTTGAAGCTTGCACAGCCTTCTCTGGCTGGGTCATTTTATGGCCACACTGTACGCACTCCACTTTTTCGACATCATGCTCTTTATAAAGCATCATGGTATCCATAGCCCCACATTCTGGGCATGACGCACCAGCAATAAAGCGTTTTTTTTGTCTCATAAGTGATCTCCCGTGGCATGTAGGCCGCTATTTTAGCCTAATAATTCTCTGTTTGATACGATTGCGAAGCCTTATAGGATCCGTGTTATGATAACGCAACTTAACTAGGACTCAGCATAGTATTTTTCAATGATCCAAATCTCAGAAATCGAACTACTTCGTGGTGGTAAAGCACTCCTTAAAGGAGCCAGCGCCACACTTTTCCCTGAACATAAAGTTGGTCTTGTTGGGGCTAATGGTTGTGGTAAATCAACACTGTTTAGTTTGCTAAAGTCTGAGTTGCAGCTCGATGCGGGTGAGTGCAGCATCCCTAAAGATTGGTCCATCGCCTCTGTTAAACAAGAAACACCGGCACTGGAAATAAGTGCGCTTGATTATGTTTTGCAAGGCCACCCTGAGTATTATGCGCTCAGAATCGCACTCCGCGAAGCTGAAAAAAATGACGATGGCGCAGCACAAGCCAAAGCGCATATCGGCCTTGAACATATTCAAGGTTATAGCATCGAAGCCAAAGCTGGTGAACTGCTACATGGCTTAGGCTTTAGTAATGAGCAAATAGACAACCCTGTCAGTGCCTTTTCAGGTGGGTGGCGTATGCGCCTAAACTTGGCTCAAGCGCTTATTCGTGACGCTGACTTATTGCTGTTAGATGAACCAACCAACCACTTAGATCTCGATGCCGTATACTGGTTAGAGCGCTTTTTACGCGCCTATACTGGCACCCTAGTACTGATTTCTCACGACCGTGAATTCTTAGACGCGGTGGTTGATCAAATTTGGCACATCGATCAGCAAAAAATTAATGTTTACAAGGGCCACTACTCGCAATTCGAACGCCAAAAAGCAGAGCGTTTACTGCAACAGCAAGCTATGTTCGAAAAGCAACAAGAACAAATAGCCCATCTAGAAAAGTTTATTACACGCTTTAAGGCCAAAGCCAGTAAAGCAAAACAAGCACAAAGCCGCGTAAAAGCCTTAGAGCGAATGGAAAAACTAGCGCCTGCGCATGCCGATTCTCCTTTCGATTTTGAATTTGCAGAACCCACTGCGCTGCCAAACCCGTTAATGACACTCGACCAAGCCAAAGCGGGCTATGGCGACATCACTATTTTACATAGTATTAAGCTAAACCTAGTACCTGGTAGCCGTATTGCCCTGCTTGGCCGAAATGGTGCAGGTAAGTCTACACTTATCAAGCTATTAGCAGGTGAGCTTGACCCACAAGCGGGCGAAGTGTTCCAGCATCAAGGTTTAAATATTGGTTACTTTGCGCAGCACCAACTGGAGTCTCTTGATTTAACAGCCAGTGCTGTTACGCATTTACAACGTTTAAATCCGCAAGCAACAGAGCAATCACTGCGCGACTTTTTAGGAGGCTTTGCCTTCATTGGTGATAAAGCCCTTGAGCCAGTTGCGCCATTTTCGGGGGGTGAAAAAGCACGTTTAGTGCTGGCGATGTTGGTATATCAAAAACCCAACTTACTCTTACTGGATGAGCCTACCAACCATTTGGATTTAGAAATGCGACATGCTCTTGTAATGGCACTGCAAGGATTTGAAGGTGCGATGGTTACCGTATCGCACGACCGCCATATGCTAAAAAATACCGCCGATGAGTATTACCTTGTTGATAACGGCGAAGTCACGCAATTTGGCTACGACCTTGATGCTTATTACCAGTGGCTTCTAAATGCGAATAAAGAAGCGGCGAAAACACCAGAAGATAATGCAACAAAAGCTCATTCAAGTGTAAACCGCAAGGAACAAAAGCGCTTAGAAGCTGAGTTTAGAAAGTCAGTGCAGCCATTAAAAAAGCAAATCGACACGCTTGAAAAGCAGCTCGATAAGTACGCAACAGAACTTAATGAAGTTGAAACCGCACTCGGCGACAATGATTTATATAATGATGACAATAAAGCAAAGCTAACAAAGTTACTAGCGAAGCAAGCTGAGTTAACCCCAAAACTAAATGCCGTTGAAGAAGAATTATTGATGGCGCTGGAAGAACTCGAAGAAAAAGAACAGGCCTTTGCCGATGAAACCGCTTAATAGCGAAGCATTTTGGCAGTTTGCGTGCCGGCTTTATAATAAAGAAGGCATGCAAACACGGCTGTTAGATTATCAAAACCAGCAAGGCAAAAATGTGAATTTGTGCTTGTTGCTTTATTATTTAAACTCTCTTGAGCTTGCTTTAAACGAATCTCAACTTAATCAGCTTGAATTATGTATTGTTGAGTTTGACGAGCAGGTATTAAAACCTCTACGCACGGCTCGCGGCTATCTAAAAGCCAATCAAGTCGACATTGCTGACTACGCCACGATTCGTAAAGAATTACTCAGTGCAGAACTAAAGCTCGAAAAACAACAGCAACAAATGCTCATTGATAGCGTGAATACTTGCACACTTACATCAAACCCAAAAGCAGATAATTTAAAGCTGTATATAAGATAAAGGTGATTAGCAAACCCAGCTCATATCACCACTACCTTACCCCATAAAATTTCACAGCAATAAAATAACGCTCTCGCTCGAATAAAGGCGAGTACTAATAACTCAGACTCAGCAAACTTGATCCAAATCAACTTCTAAATCGCCTTGTGTAGCTTCAGGAAAATAGCTTGATCTGGATCATGTCAGGCTATGCCAAGCCAGCCTATGATTAACCCATAGACATTAGGAGGCACAACCATGAACGTATTCTTTAGAGATTTTTTTAGCGACCCAGTCTTATTTATGTCATTTGGCATTTTGGCAGTTGTTATCGTTTTATGCCTTTTTTACGTCGGGTATTTCATTAAAAAAGTACACGACGCTGAAGTTCCTAAGTAAGAATTAAGCACGACGCACAAAGCCCCTATCCAATTTTATTGTTTAGGGGCTTTTTATTTGCATAAGCCAAAATCGTTAAACTGTTCTAAAAAAGCAAAAACTTGCTACAATAGGCGCTTGTTTTGTCTTTAAAGTGTCAACTATGTTACCTGAGTTTAAACCTGCGTGGTGGATGCGCAATCGCCATTTACAAACCATAATGCCGCGCTTTTTTCGCCCTTTTCATAAAACACGTTACAACTTATCGACACTTAACACTCCAGATGGTGATTTCTTAGAACTTGCATGGGCACAACCCCACAATGACCAAGCACCACTGGCAATTGTATTACACGGGCTTGAAGGCAATATAAATAGCTTTTATGCCAAGGGCATGATGAAAAAACTAAAACAGCAAGGGTTTGCGGTTGTGCTTATGCATTTTCGCAACTGCTCACGGGAAGTTAATCGATTGGCTCGCGCCTATCATAGTGGTGAAACTGAAGACCTGCGCTTTTTTATTAATTATTTGAAAGGTAAATTTCCTTCTCGCCCATTATTTGCCGTCGGTTTTTCTTTAGGTGGCAATGTCTTAGCTAAATACTTAGGTGAACAAGGCAAATCCTCACACTTAACTGGCGCTGCGGTAGTATCGGCGCCATTTGACTTGTCTGCCTCGTGTGAAATTATTCGTAAAAGTTTGTGCAAGATATACCAAAAATACCTGCTTGATCGCATGAAAAAATCAATGCAAAGAAAGTTGCCACAAATTCAGCAACAAATAAATCTCACACCTGAAAAGTTAAAATCAATTAATAACTTATGGCAGTTTGATGACATGCTAACCGCCCCCTTACATGGCTTTTCAGGGGCAGAAGATTATTATCAACAAGCTAGCGCTAAACCTTACCTAAAAACAATCGCAACACCGACCCTAATCGTACATGCTAAAGATGACCCCATGCTATCAGTAAAAGCTGTGCCTAATGGTACAGATGTCAGTGACTATGTTACTCTGCGAGTGTCAGACAAAGGCGGGCACGTAGGCTTTATTAGTGGTAATAACCCATTTAAGCCTGTTTATTGGTTAGAGCACATAGTGCCTAGCTACTTCACACAGATCGTTAAAAAAGAGCAGTTATGATCATCCCTCATGAACAAATTGATAAAGACACGCTATATAACCTAATTGAAAGTTATGTGCTACGTGAAGGCACCGATTATGGTGAGCAAGAGGTAAGTATTGAAAATAAAGTTGCGCAGGTTCATCAACAGCTTAAAAGTGGTGAAGCGATGGTGTTTTTTTCTGAGTTACATGAATCAGTAACAATAATATCGAAAGCTGAATTCGTTGCTCTGCAAGCTGATCCTGAGTATCAAGCGTCGTTTAACGACTAAACTTGTAAGTTATACTGTAACCCTTCACAATGGCTTTTTAACTTAAAGAGCCATTAAAAATGAAAAAACTAAGCTCATTGGTTGCCGCCGTTTCGCTGGCTTTAATTAGCCAAGCACACGCTGAACAGGCTACTGCATCAGACAAAGCCATAAAACTGGCAAAAGACACTATTTTAATTGACACCCATATCGATGTGCCTTATCGCATTCATAATAAGTGGGCTGATGTAACAAAAGCCACCGATGACGGCGATTTTGACTACCCACGCGCAGTACAAGGTGGTTTGAACGCTCCTTTCATGTCGATTTATATTCCTGCAAACCTAGAATTTGAAGGCAAAGGGAAAAGTTACCAACTTGCTAATCAGCTGATTGATAGTATGGAAGCCATTGTGCAACGTGCCCCTGATAAGTTTGCTATTGCAGATTCAACCGCCGATATCAAAGCACAGTTTAAACAAGGCAAAATGTCGATTGCAATGGGTATGGAAAACGGCTCGCCGATTGAAGGTGAGATGAAAAACCTTAAGCATTTTTATGATCGTGGTGTGCGCTACATCACCCTTGCACACTCACAGAGCAACCATATTTCTGACTCATCTTATGATATCCGCCGTAAATGGAAAGGCCTGAGCCCATTCGGTAAAGAGTTAGTCAAAGAAATGAATAACATAGGTATGTTGGTAGATGTTTCACATATTTCTGATGATGCATTTTATCAAGTAATGGAAATTTCAAAAGTACCTGTGATTGCATCACACTCTTCACTGCGTAAATATACGCCTGGCTTTGAGCGTAATATGAATGATGACATGCTATTAGCACTGAAAAAGAATGGCGGCGTTATTCAAATCAACTTTGGTTCAAGCTTTGTGACAGCACAAGCTGGATCTTGGTATGACCAACTAAAATCTGCAAAAGCCGATAAGAAAAAAGACGGTACTAAGCTAAGCAAAGATTTTGACGCAGCTTATCGTGCTAAAAATCCATTCCCTTATGCAAGTCTTGAGCAGGTGCTAGATCACATCGACCATGTCGTTGAGCTCATTGGTATTGATTATGTTGGTATTGGGTCTGACTACGATGGTGTAGGCGACTCTCTACCTACTGGCTTAAAAGATGTAGCAAGCTACCCTAACCTTGTTCAAGGGCTTATGGATAGAGGCTACAGCAATAAAGATATTAAAAAGATTCTAAGTGGCAATATGTTACGTGTTTGGCAACAAGCTGAAGCGTATGCAAAAGCCCACTAACTTTTAATCACTAATCAAAGCGCAGTACTCACTGCGCTTTTTGTTTTTATCAGTACAAGTGATTGATAATACTAATTGCCTGCTTTAATCTGCTGGTATTACAAAGCAACTTGGATGATGTGATATGTCGACTTGGCAAGGAAATATTGCACTTGTTTTGGCAAGCACTGCGCTTGGACTAACGATTTACAACCATTTCAGTGTGGATAAGCAACGAGCTCCTAGTTCACTTCCCTTTACTATCGATGATTCAATTATTCCCAAACAAGATAGAGAAAACCTCGTTGCTCTACATGGTTATATTCTTGACTTAGAGACACGCATTAACGAGCTTGAAAATAGTACGCCCACGATTGAGCCTTCGCTTATCGAATCAAAAGTAAAGCAAGTCATCGAAGAGCGTGAAAAAGCACGTATCGCAGAAGCAACGAAAAGAAATCCTTCCGTAAATTGGTTCCGGCAACTACCTGAAGATTATCGACAGCGTATAAAAGCCGATCCGAACTACGCGAATAAATCGATTAATGATGCATTTACAGCGTTATTAAACATGAGTAATACCGACGATGATCGCCTAGCAGCTTATGGACAACTCAGAATGACCTTAGGTATGCTGAGACGAGACTTGGATGATACACAGGAATCCTCGGCCATTGATGCCATGATAAGCATCAGTGAGTATACAAACGAGCCTAAGGTACGCATTCAAGCATTAGAGAATTTATCTCACTTAGATGCAGTTTCACCTAAACTAGCCGACTATTTTCAAAAGCTATTATTAAATGATGCAAATGAGTACGTTAAAAATCTTTCAGCAAGTGCATTAGTGGCGCAGTTTTTCCGCGCCAAGCAGTTGGGAAAAATCCAATTAGCGACAACTCTGGCACAGCGCATCCAAATGCTAGAATCCAATGGTGATAGTAAAGTGGCGAATGCTATGACTAATAACCTTAAGCACCCGCACTTAAGAGATGAGCTCAATAAATTTATCGAGCAGTAGCCAAAACGTTCTGTTAGGCATTAAAAAAGGCCGCCTAGGCGACCTTTTTATAAGCTGTGAAGCTCTATCTGTTGATATTACTCAACGATAGTTGCTACAACACCAGCACCAACTGTACGGCCACCTTCACGGATAGCGAAGCGTAAACCTTCGTCCATCGCGATTGGAGCGATTAGTTCTACAGTCATCTTGATGTTGTCACCAGGCATTACCATTTCAACGCCGTCTGGTAACTGTACGTCACCTGTTACGTCAGTTGTACGGAAGTAGAACTGTGGACGGTAACCTTTGAAGAATGGCGTGTGACGACCACCTTCATCTTTAGAAAGTACGTATACTTCTGAAGTGAACTTCGTGTGTGGAGTGATTGAACCAGGCTTAGCTAGTACTTGACCACGTTCAACGTCTTCACGCTTAGTACCACGTAGAAGTGCACCGATGTTCTCACCCGCACGACCTTCGTCTAGAAGCTTACGGAACATCTCAACACCTGTACACGTTGTCTTCGTAGTTTCTTTGATACCTACGATTTCAACTTCGTCATTCACGTTGATGATACCAGCTTCAACACGGCCAGTTACAACTGTACCACGGCCTTGGATTGAGAATACGTCTTCGATAGGCATGATGAATGGCTTATCGATGTCACGCTCTGGCTCTGGGATGTAAGAATCTAGTGCTTCTGCAAGCTCAACGATTTTGTCTTCCCACTCTTTCTCACCTTCTAACGCTTTAAGCGCAGAACCTTGGATTAGAGGTAGGTCATCACCTGGGAAGTCGTACTCAGAAAGAAGTTCACGAACTTCCATCTCAACTAGCTCAAGTAGCTCTTCGTCGTCAACCATGTCACATTTGTTCATGAATACGATGATGTAAGGTACACCAACCTGACGAGAAAGTAGGATGTGCTCACGAGTTTGTGGCATAGGACCGTCAGTCGCAGCAACTACTAGGATTGCGCCGTCCATTTGAGCAGCACCAGTGATCATGTTTTTAACATAATCGGCGTGTCCTGGACAGTCTACGTGTGCGTAGTGACGAGTTGGTGTATCGTACTCAACGTGTGAAGTTGAGATTGTGATACCACGCTCACGCTCTTCTGGAGCGTTATCGATTGATGCGAAGTCTTTCGCTACACCACCGTATACTTTTGCAAGTACGTTAGTGATTGCTGCAGTTAGGGTAGTTTTACCGTGGTCAACGTGGCCGATTGTACCTACGTTTACGTGCGGTTTTACGCGTTCAAACTTTTCTTTTGCCAT
>NZ_JAOCZL010000010.1:0-95134 GCF_041414825.1 Pseudoalteromonas sp. 68 DY56-GL68 | reverse complement strand
TCGACCAATGGATTAAAAGTCCACTGCTCTACCAACTGAGCTAATGACCCGCTCTTTTTGCCGCACTTTGGCTGTTGTTACCAATCGCCTGCTGCGGGCGCTTATAATACTTATTTAAATGCTGAGTGCAACAGAAAATATCTCTTTTTTTAAGTTTTTATGTCTAGTTGCCTAATTTTAGACCGCTTATATCAAAAAGCAGTCTAATCAGGTCAAATCTACATTTGCGACAAACGTTCTGTGGCTAATTTTGCAGCAGTCGTACTTGGGTACTGGTTAATTAAATCATTAAAGGTTTTTAGTGCTTGTTCAGCTAAACCTTGATCTGCTAACAGATTTCCTAATTTTAACATTGCATCAGGACGCTTGTTAGAATTTGGGTATTCATTGACAACCACTTTAAAGTGCTCAGTTGCACCTGTTGGGTTATTTTGAATAGTTAAAAGCTGACCTAACCAGTAGTGTGCGTTCGAAGCGTAGACTGAATTAGGGTATGTCGTTAAGAAGTTTTGAAATTCAGGGATCGCTTGTTCATAACGCTTATCTTTCATTATTAGCGCTACAGCACGCTCATAAGCTTCGTTTTCAGATAAATCTGAACTGATTGCTTGAGAAGCATTAACATCAGTAGATGGAGCTTGAGTCACAGCCGGTTGAGAGTATGCCTGACTGACACGGTTTTCAATTTCCTGATACAACTCACGCTGACGCTGTAAAACTTTCTCGAGCTTATAGCTTTGCTCTTCTGTAATACCACGTACCTGACTTACTTCGTCTTGCAAAATATTAAGCTGTTGTTGAAGTTCAGCTTGTAATAAATTACGAGACTTCATCATATTCTCTAATGCAGATAAACGTTTCTCTATACTCGATTGCGAGCTTGCAGCTTCTGAAACAGGAGCGGGAGCAGCCCATAACTGAGTGCTCCCGCTTAAGATCATTGCTGCCAAAATAATTTTCGGCTTCATAATGTCTCTTTCTTAGTAAACTAATACTGCACGACGGTTCTTAGCGAACGCTTCTTCAGTGCGAGATTTAACCATAGGCTTCTCTTCACCGTAGCTCACTACCGACATTTGGCTAGCAGATACACCTAGGCTTTGTAGGTATTTTTCAACTGCTTGGCCACGGTGCTCACCTAGAGCAATATTATATTCTGGTGTACCACGCTCGTCCGCGTGACCTTCGATTAATACTTTAACAGAAGGATTTTGTACTAAGAATTCAGCGTGTGCTTGTAAAAGCTCAGCGTATTTGCTTTGGATTTTTGCGTTATCAAAACCAAAGTAAATGATTTGCTCTTGACGTAAAGCTTCATACTTCTCACGAAGTGCTTCCTCAGCTTGTTGCTCAGGAGTAAGCGTTGCAACTTCAACTGTATCATTGTTGGTTGTTTGCTCAACCGCACCTTGGTTAGATTGGTTTGCAGCACCTTCGTCAAGATCAGAAGAAGAGCTACACGCTGCTAATGTCATCACTGGCACAGCAATTAGCAGGCCTTTTAGTGTTTTATTAAGTTGCATTGAATTGATTCCTATATTGAGTAAACCAGTAAAATTACTGTAAGTAAGGCGACCAAGCTGGTGCCTTCACTTGTCCGTCAAGCACAGGTAAACGTGCCTTAAAGCGACCATCCATAGAGACTAAAGCCAGAACCTGCTTATTGTTATGTAGCGTACTATAAATAATCATCGAGCCGTTTGGTGCGATACTCGGTGATTCATCCAGACGTGTTCTTGTTAGTACCTGGAACGCACCTGTAGCTAGCTCTTTCTTAGCAAGATGGTATTGTCCATTAGTACGATTTACCATCACCAGTTCTTTTCCGTCAGGTGAAATCGAACCTGCTAAATTCATATCACCATCAAACGTCATTCGTTTAGCCCTGCCTGTTTTTAAATTTAACTTATAAATCTGAGCATTACCACCCCTTTCAGACGTAAAGACAATATCTTGTCCATTTGGGAACCAAGATGGCTCAGTATCTATACTACGATGGTTTGTTAAACGTCTTTCTTGGCGAGTTGCTAAGTCAAGTAAATAGACTTCTGTGGCACCTGTGCGGTCTTTAGAAAGCACTAGTAATAGCTTTTTACCATCAGGCGAAAATTGAGGTGCACCGTTAATACCTTGGTGGCTTGTAATCAACTCACGCTTACCTGAGTATAAATCCTGAATATAAATTTGGCTTTGGCGGTTTTCAAATGTTACATAAGCAAGCTTAGTTCCATCTGGTGACCATGCTGGCGACATTAATGGTTCTTTAGAACGCAGTAATACTTGTTCATTAAAGCCGTCGTAGTCAGCAACAACTAATTGATATGGTTTTGCATCATCCTCACGAACGATAACATAGGCAATTTTAGTTAAAAACGCACCTTTTTCGCCTGTCAGTGCTTCATAAACGACATCACTGATACGATGTGCATAACGGCGAAAACCACTTTCAGAAATAACACTCTCACGCGCATCTAAAACATGATCTTGGCTTTGCATTAACTTGCCGTTAGCCATCATTTTTGTTTGACCGCCAGTAATTTGGCCGCGAATTACATCAATTAATTCATACTTTACTAAGTAACGTCCACCCGGTTGCTGCTCTACTTGACCAACCAGTACGGCTTCAACGCCTTTATTTACCCATGCGCCATAATCTACATCAGCATCTTTACCAGGTAACTGTGGCATGGTTGATACATCAATAGGTTTAAATTTACCGCTGCGCATTAAATCCGCAGAAATAACAGCGCTTAATTTTTCAGGGATAGGACCTACACCTTGATATTTGAATGGTACGACTGCAATTGGACGCGCGCCGTCAATACCTTCAGTAATCACTATTTCAAGTGCAGCACTGGCAATGCCATGAAAGCCCAGTAATACAATAAAACATACAGTTTTTATCTGGTTAAACATATCATTCCTTTAGAATTCAGGCTTAATTGTTAAGTTAATATTTTTCAGTTGCTCAAACACATCTTTATCTGGTGAAACTGGTAATGTATCAGCCATACGTACAGCACGTAACGCAGCCTCACACACCAACTTATCGCCACCAAGAGACGTAACTTGTGTTACAAGCCCATTAAAACCAAGTCGAATATTAACGCGACATTGCTTATTCTTCATCTTTTCATCGATAAGTAAAGTTTGCTGAATACGCGCCATAATCAACGCTTTGTATTTATCAACTTCACTAACAACTTGTTGCTGACGAATTTTATTTCGTGCAGCTTGCTCTGCGGCTAACTGCTCTTGAAGCATTTGCTCTTGCAGTGCTTGCTGACGTTTACGCTCGGCTTCAGCTTCTTTACGTTTGCGCTCAGCTTCTGCTTCTGCTGCTTTACGCTTACGCTCTTCTTCCGCTTTTTTCAGCGCTTCTTCTTCAGCTTTACGCTTGTCTGCAGCTGCTTTTGCTGCGGCTTCGGCTTCTTGCTTTTGCTTTTCAGCTTGCTTAGCTTTCGCTCGCTCTTTTTCTTGAATTTCGCGCGCTTTTTTAGCTTGTGCTTCGGCCTCTGCTTTTTCCTTTTCTTTCGCACGGCGTTGCTGTTCTAGCTTTTTAAGACGACGGTCTTCAGCCTCTCGTTGTTTTCGAGCATCATTAGCACGACGCTCAAGATCACGAAGTCGTTTTGCTTCCGCTTGCTTTTTGGCTTCTTCTTGCTTTTTAAGCTCGGCAATCTTTTGTTCAACCTTTTGTTGATCAACAGTCACCGCCGATACTGCTTTTTCTGGTTCAGGCAAAGCAGTGTTCAGTGTCACTTCCATCACCTTAGGTGCTGGCATGTGAAAATTAGCTGACGCAACTAAAAAAACGATAATAGCAAGGTGCAAAAGAAGTGATTTAATTACTGATGCACGCATACTAACCCTCAAACGATTCAGTCATTAAACCCACCGACGGCACACCGGCGTTTTTCAAAAAGTCCATAAGCAGCAATACTTCTTGGTAAGAAACACGGCCTGAACCTTTTATCATCACTGGCGTATCAGGATTTTTTTGCAGTTGTAATTTAATTACTGCTGCAACATCCAACGCTTCCATAGGAGCTTCTGGATCTGTGCCGATACTTACATAATACTTACCTTCAGCGTCAATTGACGCAATGATAGGCGGAGTGTCTTTTGTATCAACAAGATCAGACTCTTCCATTTTCGGCAAATCAACTTTCACGCCATGAGTAATAAGCGGCGCAGTTGCCATGAATATAATAAGCAGTACTAACATCACGTCAATGTAAGGTACTACGTTTATCTCACCTACTGGGCGACGTTTTTTACGCTGATACATTCGCTTTAGCCTCTATTTGCGCAGCTGCTTGGCGGTGTAAAATATTGGCAAACTCTTCCATGAAGTTAATGTAATTACCCTCAAGCTTTTCAACTTTATTTGCAAAACGGTTATAAGCGATAACCGCTGGGATTGCCGCAAATAAACCCATTGCCGTTGCAATCAGTGCTTCTGCGATACCAGGTGCAACCATTTGTAACGTAGCTTGCTTAACTTCGCCTAATGCAATAAATGCATTCATAATACCCCATACAGTACCAAACAGACCAATGTATGGACTAATAGAACCCACCGTTGCTAAAAACGATAGGCTTGATTCTAATTTTTCTATTTCACGAGATAAAGCGACACGCATAGAACGATGCGTACCTTCCATAACGATGCCAGCACTTTGGAATGTTGTTTTTTTATGACGTGCAAATTCTTTGAAGCCAGCAACAAATAATGATTCAACACCAGTTGTGCCGCCTGGTCTTGCTGAAACTTCGTTATATAGTTTACTTAAGTCAACACCAGACCAAAATTTTTGCTCAAAACGCTTAGCACCATTTTGTGCATCAGAAATCGCTTTTTTACGTTGAAAAATAATTGCCCATGACATGACCGACATACCGACTAATGCCAACATAACTAATTGGACAAGTACACTGGCTTCTAGAATAAGATCTAAAAAATTAAGCCCTGATCCCACGTTAAACTCCTAAAATAGATTTCTATATAATTTGTTATACTTATTACACTTGTGTTAGTTGACCATCATAATGGTCAAAAGTTACATCTAGTGTATCTAGTCAGTTATGAACTGACAACGCCCTTGCTGTGAAATAGCTACAAATAACGGTGAAAAGCAAATGCTTTAGTTATTTTTTAACCATTTTGTTCACGACTCCAAAAGCAGGGCTTCCCTTTTAAAACTAAAATGCATCTACACGGTGCTTAAAAATATAGCTAAACTTGGTAAAATACGGCGTTTATTCACATAATGCGCATAAACACCCAAAATACTATTCACCAAGCTAGCACAGAATACTTAAACTAATCCTGAACAAAATGAGCGTTAATTATAAAAATCTTTTTATTCATAAACTTACAAAATCAACAATGAACAAGCGAACAAAAAGAAAACAATAGAAAATAACGCTGCTATTAGTTTTTTTTATCTGAAAATAAAATTTTTCTAGTTTGAAGAAAAACTCACTGTTACGTATTATACCCACATACCGAGCTAACAACCTTTGAAAGCTTCTTTCATTAAGCTCCGTTTTTTGCAATATGATTATTTCGTATTGCCTAGTTAGCTTAACTTGGATAAAACCTTTTTAAGCTGGCTGTAGTTCCCTGAATTACTTCCTTCAACTTGTTGTTTGCCCGCATCATTATGCGGGCTTTTTTTTGCCTACACAAAACGAAAAGACATTACCGAAAATTAGCTTAACTGTATGTGAATTAAATAGCAGGAAGGTATGATGCTTGTTAGATTCTGCATCTAAAATAATTTGCGTTAGCAATATAGAGGGCTAATACCAATTTGCTTAATTAAGTAGTCTATTTTGAGGCAATAAAACCTCGTTGATAGCAAGGCAAAAATTTCGTTATTTAGTTGTTCTAAATCAGAAATTTTTAACGCCGGTAGCGACAGGTTTAATCCCTCAAAATGATTAAGTATTATTGCGGATTGGTATAATGTTCACTGCCCCTTTTTAGATTTGTTTCAAGATTAAAAAACCCCGCATATGCGAGGCTGAGTTTTTATTTGTCTGGAGTCAGTCCAAAATGAAGGTAGGCTATATCGGACACCAATCTTCCACGAGGAGTACGTTGTATAAAACCTTGCTGAATTAGAAATGGCTCAATCACATCTTCTATGGTTTCTTTTTCTTCGCCAATGGCCGCTGCTAAATTATCAAGCCCAACTGGGCCACCCATAAATTTTTCGATGATAGCAAGCAAGTATTTACGGTCCATATAATCAAACCCGCTTTTATCTACATCAATCATATCGAGCGCTTGTTCTGCCACATTGGCGTTAACCTTACCGTCAGATTTCACTTGAGTGTAATCACGTACACGACGTAACAACCTATTAGCAATACGTGGTGTACCACGTGAACGTTTAGCTATTTCTGCTGCGCCTTCATCGCACATGGTTAAATCTAAAAAGTGTGCTGAACGCGCTACAATTTTTGATAAATCTTCAACTGAATAAAACTCTAAACGCTGCACAATACCGAAACGGTCTCGAAGTGGTGACGTTAAAGACCCTGCACGTGTTGTTGCACCAATTAAAGTAAATGGCGGCAAGTCGAGTTTGATTGAACGCGCGGCAGGGCCTTCCCCAATCATAATATCGAGTTGATAGTCTTCCATCGCAGGATAAAGGATTTCTTCGACTTGTGGGCTTAAACGATGTATTTCGTCAATAAAGAGTACGTCACCTTCTTCAAGGTTCGTTAACAATGCAGCTAAATCACCTGCTTTTTCAAGCACAGGACCAGAAGTCGTTTTAATATTAACGTTCAATTCATTGGCAACAATATTTGCAAGTGTGGTTTTACCTAGACCTGGCGGGCCAAAAATCAATAAATGATCGAGCGCTTCACCACGATGACGAGCAGCTTCGATGAAAATTTCCATTTGTTGCTTAACATGTGGCTGACCTGTGTAATCGTTTAATAGTTTTGGTCGTATGGCTCGATCAACACTGTCTTCATTACTTTGCTCACTGGCATCTATTAAGCGATCTGCTTCAATCATGGTTTACTCACAACATCGATTTTAGAGCTTCTTTTATAAGAACCTCAGTCGTCATATCTGGTTTATTTACCGCTTTTACTGCTTTTTGCGCTTGCGGCAGTTTATAACCAAGGGCAATAAGTGCTGACACAGCATCATCTGCTGCATTATTGGCTACAAGCGTATCATTACTTGTAGGCTCAATAATGGCATTATCGCTAAATGGCGTGAATAAGTCATTACCCCAATCTTTTAGCCTATCTTTCATTTCAAGCACTAAACGCTCTGCTGTTTTTTTACCCACACCAGGGAGTTTAACAAGCGTTGTTGCATCTTCGTTATTTACACATGTCACAAACTGCTGTGCAGACATACCCGACAAAATAGCAAGACCCAACTTTGGACCCACACCATTGGCTTTTAGAAGCTCTCGAAATAACGCACGCTCTGTTTTGTTATTGAAACCAAATAACAACTGCGCATCTTCACGCACCACAAAGTGAGTGTATATAATAGCTTGCTCACCAACCGCAGGGAGGTCATAAAAGCAGGTCATCGGCATCTGTACTTCGTAACCTACGCCGCTTACTTCAATTAAAATTTCAGGCGGCTGCTTTTCAACTAGCAAACCATTCAATCGGCCTATCATATTACTTCCTTAATCGTCCTCTTACGGTCTTGCTCGCACTGCCCGCAAGTTTTATTAAATTTTGTTCTGAGTGAGCATGGCAAATAGCAATAGCCAATGCATCAGCCGCATCGGCTTGTGGTGTGCCTGGTAATTTTAAAATATTTTTAACCATGTGCTGTACTTGTGATTTGTCGGCACCACCATTGCCAACCACCGCTTGCTTTATTTGTCGTGCTGAATATTCAAATACCGGAAGTTCAGCCATAGATGCACCAACAATAGCCGCCCCACGAGCTTGGCCTAATTTAAGAGCTGAATCTGGATTGTGAGCCATAAATACTTTTTCGATAGCAAAGCTATCGGGCGAAAATTGCTCAACTAACTGACTGATCCCTTGATAAATCATTTTTAATCGCACAGGAAAATCATGTTCAGCTAGCTTTATACAACCACTCCCTAAATAAGTAAATTTAGCGCCTTGGTGTGCTATTACGCCATAACCTGTTAAACGTGAACCAGGATCAATTCCTAAAATAATTGCCAATTAACTGACCCATTTATTTTCTTTATTCAATAGCCTTAATAATGCCAGAGCACTGTATAAATTACCAGTAACCAATTGCAAAACATAAAAAAGCCCGTATACACGGGCATTTTATAAACATTATTGAGCTTTATATTACCCTAGTGCACGCAGTAACCCTTGCGTATTTTTACGCATTGTTCGCGCAACCATCAAATAGCCTAAACTAGCTACAAAGACACCACCAACAACAGGGCCAATTAACCAAATATGAGGGTGTAATTTACCGGCAAGGTCAAACATTTGCTGTTGTACTATTAATAAAGCAATATCACTCACAACAGCAGCTACCCCCCCCGCGGTTAAGCCTAGTAATAAAAACTCATACAAGGTGGCATTTTTAATAAGCCGCCCTTTTGCACCGAGAGTTCTTAATATAACAATTTCTTGCATTCGTTCACCCAAGCTCGCTTGCACCTGAGATATAAGTACTAAAGCACCACACACCACCACAATAGACAATACAAAACCAATCGCAAGAGATACCTGCTCTATGGTTGAACGGATCTGCTTAATAAAGCTTTCAACATCAATCACATTAACCGTTGGATATTGGCGCATCAGCTCATTAAATTCACGCTTTTGATGTGCTTTAACACTCACCGACGAAATATACGTTGCCGGAAAGCTCTCAAGTACATCTGGGCTTAAAATAATAAAGAAGTTTGGTTTTAATGTGGTCCAGTTAACTTTGCGTACACTGGTAATTTTTGCATCGAACGATTGCGCACCAATCAAAAACGTTAATGTATCACCTAGTTTTACATCAAGGCGTTCAAGCATAGACTCCTCAACCGAGGCCTCTGCGACTGAGCTTTGTGTAAACCACTGACCCTCTATTAACTCATTTTGAGCAGGTAAGTCTTCTCGCCAAGTAAGGTTTAATTCACGGCCGATACCTGAGCGTGCCTCTTCATCTTTTTTCTCGTTATCTTGCTGTGATACTTCACGTGCAACTAGCTCACCATTCACTGCATTAACACGACCTCGTACTATCGGGTAAAAATCAGAGGTGGGCATATCGCGCTCTGCTAAAAAAGAGGTAATGGGTTCAAGCTCTTGCTCTGTTATATTCACTAAAAACGAGTTTGGCGCATCGACCGGAAGCTGCGACTGCCAATCTGAAATCATGTCATTTTTAAGCACAATTAAAAACAACAATAACTTAATAGAAAGGGCAAAACTTATCAGCTGTACTGCATTAGCATTAGCACGTTTTTGAATTGAAGCAATCGCAAGCGACCAACTATTACCAGGGCTTAGTCCTAGTTTACGACCGCCTCCAAAAATGAGTTTGGATAAACCAAATAAAAGCGCAATCAGTACCGTTGTCGAGGTAAATAAAATAGCTGTAATCTTTATATTATTACTAAATAACCACATTAATAAAAACACAGTTAATGCCGACATTGCCAAGTGAACCTTGCTGACAAGCAAACGATCCCCCAAATTACGGCGTAGTACGCGAAGTGGCGGAATATCAAACAAATCTAGCAAGGGCTTAATTGAGAACATTACCGCGCAAATAACCCCTGTACCAATAGCAATCAACCAAGGTTTCATACTTGAAGCAGGTAGTGCTGTACCCATCGACTGTGCTAAATAATCACTGGCAATACTTTGCAGCACAAAACCAACAACCAGCCCAACAACCACAGACATAAAGCAGACTAAGCTCAAATGTAGCAAGTAAATTTTACGGATTGTGGTACGACTGCCCCCCAACGTTTTCATCATCGCAACAGGGTCATATTGACGCTCGCAATAGCGTTTTGCAGATACAGCAATAGCCACCGCCGCTAATATAATCCCTAGTAAACCGGCTAATAATAAAAAGCTCTCAGCACGGTTTAGGCTATTCGCAATAGGCGATTGTCTATCTTTAACCCCATACCATTGCTGGTTTTCTTTCATTTGTGGTTTTAACCAATCATAGAACGTGTTTATGCTATCTTCATCACCGGCATAAAGCTGGCGATAAAAAACACGACTCCCAGGTTGAATAACTTGAGTGCTGGCAATATCTTGCTGATTAATTAAAATACGCTGACTACTGGAAAAGACATTAAATGGCGCATCTGGCTCTTCAGCTACTACATGACTTGCCACAAAAGTAGCCGCACCTAACTCGACCTTGTCACCAACCTGTATGTTCAATGCATAAAATACCGACTCACTAAGCCAAACCTCACCACGGTTTGGTACTTTATCGGTAATAAATGCCTCTCCTAACAAGCTAGTTTTTACTTTGAGTTGCCCTTTAAGGGGATAGGTGTTTGATACAGCCTTAACTGAGCCTAATTGCATTTCATCATTGGCAAACAGCATGGTATCAAAATAAGTGATTTTCGCGGTGCGCAGGTTTTCTGCTTGCGCTTTCTCTAAAAACTCAACAGGTAATTCATGATTACTGGCAAGGACGCGATCTGCCGCGATAAAAGCACTGCTTTTTTGTGCAATACTCTGTCCTATGCGGTCGGTAACCATAGAAAGCGTTAAAACGGTCAGTACGGCCAAGGCAATAGCTGCACTAATGACCGTTAATTCACCGCGTTTAAATTCACGTGAAAACAGTTTAAGTGCTAGTTTAGCCCACATTCGCTTGCACCCCCTCTGACTCTTTTACCGTTACCAATTTTCCCGCTTCAATGTGTAAAATTTGTTGGCACTTTTCAGCTAACTGCTCGTCGTGTGTGACCAGAATTAACGTTGTTCCATGTTCTTTATTTAATTCAAATAAAAGTGATTCGATTAACTTACCATTTTTACTATCAAGATTGGCTGATGGCTCATCAGCAAACAAAATTTTAGGCGTTCCGATAAACGCACGCGCAATAGCTACACGTTGTTGCTCACCACCTGATAATTGTGATGGGTAATGCCCCACTCGATGGCTCAGCCCCACTTTTTCAAGTAGCGCAAGCGCTTGCTCTTTTGCATTTGAGCTACCCGCAAGCTCGGCAGGTAACATAACATTTTCAAGCGCAGTTAAGCTTTGTACTAACATGAATGACTGAAATACAAAGCCCACTTTTTCTGCCCGTAATGCCGCACGGGCTTCTTCATCTAATTCATGTAGCGCTAAGCCATCAAGGTGGATACTCCCCTCCGTTGACTGATCAAGCCCAGCAAGTAAGCTTAGTAATGTTGACTTACCCGAACCTGAAGTACCCACCACTGCGACTGAGTTACCTGACTTGACATTAAAGCTGATGTCACTGAGGATGGTTAGGTCGCCTTCAACCGTGGTGACCGTTTTAGAAAGTCCTTTAACTTGAATAATGTTTAATTGAGAAAGCGCTGACATATGATGTATCCAATCCTACGTTTTATATTCGTTTTACTGTTAGTAATCAAACCACTTACGGCAGCAGCTGACAACACAATTTTAATTTTAGGTGACAGTTTAAGCGCCGCATATGGCCTTAAACAAGAGCAAGGCTGGGTTAAATTGTTACAAGATAAATACGATGAAAAAGATCAATCTGTGTATCTTGTAAACGCCAGTATTAGTGGTGAAACCACAGGTGGCGCTCTTAGACGACTCGATGCCCTACTCGACGAGTTCGAACCCACCCATGTACTTATTGAGCTTGGCGGAAATGACGGACTGCGTGGTTTTCCAGTCAAGCGCTTACAAGCTAACTTACGCGATTTAATCAGCAAAAGCCAACAAGCGGGAGCTAATACAGCCATTATGGAAGTGCATATTCCACCCAATTATGGGCCACGTTATACCAAACTATTTACTGGCAGCTTTGAAACTATTGCAGATGAAACGAACTCTGAGTTGTTACCATTTTTCATGCTTGAAATAGCTGCTCGCCCTGAGCTCATGCAAAATGACAACCTGCACCCTAACGCTGAAGCTCAACCTCTTATACGCGATATAATGTATAAAGAGATCAACCAATGGCTAGATTAACCTCTAGCCAATGCCCCCTCATATAAACCACGTGCAATAATGAACAATAAACAGGCAAACAAACCTAAGGTGTATTGATTTTTATAAAAAAAGCCGTACTATAGCTCGCAACGTCGGCATATAGCGCAGCTTGGTAGCGCACTGTCATGGGGTGTCAGGGGTCGCAGGTTCAAATCCTGCTATGCCGACCATTTTTCTACACTCTATTATCTAAATTGAAATCTATTTACTTTATTGCACCTTAAATATACATTCCTTTATTTATATCGCACATTTATCGCATCATACTTAACTAAATTTATTTTTCGATTAGGTGTTGATTGGGGGATATATAGGAAGATAGCTAATAGCACCTTTCCTATCTTCCTCACAATAGAATTTCATAAAAGCTTCTCGGATAAATAATTTGCAAGAGACATGTAATGGATTGTGGCAGCTCATATACAACCTTATGCTTTTAACAATGAGGTTGGAATTTTGCCCAACAGATAAGTTTGAGCGAGGAGCAGACGACCACTTCAGCGCATTTTTCGACAAATAAAGTATTTATTCGGTAACGCCTGCAACAGTCAGGAGCGAAGCGAGTCGGCTGCTTGCGTTGGTTATGCATTTTTCAACAACTGTGAGACCGTAACAAATTTGTAGCCCTTTGCTCTCAGTCCCTTAATTATTGGCCCTATAGCGTCTCGCGACTCTTTGTTTTTAGATCCCAAAACGTGTAAAAGAATAATTGAACCTGGAGTAGAGGATTTAACAACATACTCTGCGATAGACGCAGAACTTCTTGCAATTTCAGGATAGATTTCAGGCTCAACATTCCATGTGATTGTTTTTACTCCTTCCGACTTCAAATAATAAGGCAGAACAAAAAGCTTTTTACCATATGGAGGCCTAAAGTATATCTCACCCTTAAATCCAACTTGGCGGATTAAAGCTGTGGTGGAGTCGATTTCTTCCCTCACTTCATCAAGCCCCATTAACATCATTCTTTTATGGCTGTACGAATGATTGCCTATCTGATGACCTGCGTTAACCAGATCTATAGCCGGCTGCATGTTTTGTTGAATTCCCGACCCATTGAGGAAGAACGTACCCTTCACATCATGCTCTTCAAGGATATTCAACACTTGAGTGGTATATTTCGCCCCCCAAGGACCATCATCAAATGTCAATGCGATAATCTTTTCATTTGTTTCGGCCTTTGCGACTATCTCTCCAAACACCTGAAAAGTTCTTGATTTACTTATATTCCAGGCTCCAAAGATGATTACTGCAGAAAAAATCAATATCAGCAGGTATACTCTTTTCAATGGTTTTCATCCTTATTTATTTCAGCCCGCTAGCGGGCGACTACAGTGGTTTGTTAGAAGACGATGTTTCTACTACATTTGGTTGCTCAAAAGCTAAAACCGAAACACACTCGTTTAAACCAATAATTAGATATTCCTTTGGCTGATATAGCTTACCCGTAACGAAGTGCTCTCTAGTTTTTTCCAGAGCATTCCAGCCGCCGTCGATTACTTCAAAACACCAACCAGTTTTTAAGTTACATTCACTCCAAAACTCGCCTAAATCACCTTCATCAAGCACTCTGAAACCATAAATAACATCGAAATGAACTTTTACACTCCAACTATTCGATTTAACAGTGATGTTTAAGCATTCTTTGTCAAATGTAATTTCGTCAATGTCGACTGTAGTGTCTGATTCGTAATCAGTCTTTACTCTTACAACCTTAGGCTCAAAAATCATCGCTAGTTTCCTAAACTCCCTCGCTGCAATGGCTTGTTATGTTTTTAAACGACTCGCCCAAAAATATATACTAAAGTAAACAATACCAAAACAATCATGCCGTAAAGGTTTATACCTTTATTGACATATGGTTTGTAACTAGCGGCATCTTCTAAGTTTACTTGTCGTTTAAGTAAACCTGATAGGAATAAAATCCAAGATAGGCAAAGGAAAAGCAAAAACGATTGCTTATAAATCTCTTCTACATTGAGATTTAATGCGAAAGCAACTATTCCGAAGAAATGGTATATAGGCATCAGTGCAATTCCAATGCACTTTAAAACAAAATATCGATTGTCCATATCAACCTCTGATAAAAATATAACACCGCGTTAAGTAGTGAGCAACGCCGCCACAGAACTTAACCATACCACCGTAAACACAAAACCCAACGATGGAATGAAAAATGCCATGCGTTGGGAATCTTTCTTAAACGCTGTGTTATGCTGCTGTTATAAGAACCTCGATGCTAACTTTTTATACACCGCATCTTTATCTCGTTTTCCAATAGCCAACACATACACCACGATTTCGTCATCAATAACTTCATAGGCTAAGCGATAACCTGCTGTACGTAATTTGATCTTATAAACTGAGTCATAACCATGAAGTTTAGACGAAGGAACGTGCGGGTTTTCTAGACGTTCTTTAAGTTTCTTTTTGAACTGACTTTGAATTGGTGGAGCTAACTTGCTCCACTCTTTCTGGGCAGCAGGTAGAAATTTAAGCTTATAAGTCATCGATATCTACTTCCACCGCTTCAGATAGTTCACCGCGACGGCTTTCGACTAGTTTAGCAAGCTCATAATCATCGAGCATATCCATTAAAAACTCATAAGTTTCTGCAGGTACTAGATAAGCTGCTGGCTTATTGTGGTTTAGGATAGCAATAGCAGAGCCATCTGCTTCGTTTAACAAAGCTGTTGGATTTTTCTTTAACTCAGAAATACTTGCTGAACAATCAGCTAAAACCTGTCTCATAACAACACCAATTAAGCATTTAAATAAGTGCTAATTTTAGATCTTATTTTCAGTCTTGGCTAGAAGTTTATGATTGCAGCATAACAATTTAATAGTACGCAAATCGTGCAAATTGCTCATTTTTCTGAATATAGGGGAAAGTTGTAAATTTTGAATATAAAGACTGTATCAAAAGAAAATTTTCAATCTTCGTTTGAGGCAGAGCTCTAGAGCAGTTACGTTAACGCATCTTGGGCAGAACGAGTTACGCCTCAAGTTCAGCTAATGGTAGACAACCAAGAATACTGACGACTCCGCACTTCACCTATAAGATCACCAAATTATAAAACAACCCCTCCTCACAACTTGACTAATTATTATACTCCTATAAGTTGTAAATATAATAATTAAGTAGAAGGATTTACTCATGCCTGGTGCATTCGCACATATTACGGCGGCTAATTTAGCAACTGATAACAATGCTCTTTCAAGGATGAGCATTCCAAATCAAGCCAAGTTAATTTTAAGTACGAATCAAAAGTATATTGAGCTTGGTTGCGTGTCTCCTGATTATCCTTATCTTGCCTTAGGTAATGCTGCACAAAACAAGTGGGCTGATTTAATGCATTATCAAAACACAGGTGATGTTATTAAAGAAGCCATAAAGTATTGTAAAAACCTTGAGGGACGGGCGAAAGAAAAATGCTTTGCATGGCTGTGTGGCTACATGTCGCATGTTGCTGCAGATATAACGATACACCCTGTGGTCGAGCTTAAAGTAGGACCGTACGAGCATAATCAGGCCGAACACAGACAATGTGAGATGAATCAAGATTCGTTTATTTGGTCGCGATTAAATCTAGGCGAAATTGGCCTTGCCGACCGCGTTGAGTTAAATATTGGCTCATGCACCAATCAAGAGAATTGTCTTGATGATGATATAAAGAAAATTTGGCAGTACATATTAACTAGTACACACACTGAATATGCCCAAGTAGCAGAACCTAACTTTGATGCATGGCATAGTGGCTTTCAATTAGTAGTAAATAACGCAGAGGAAGGATACAGACTGTTTCCTTGGGCTAGGCATGTTGCCGCTGACAATGGCCTCCTTTACCCTCGTGACGACGAAGTTGACAGTAGCTTTATAGAAGACCTCGCAACCCCTAATGGTCCAATGCACTATAATGACGTGTTTGATTTAGCCGTTAAAAATATTAAATACTTTATATCCATCATCGCTAACGATATTTTTAATGATGAAGAATGCACTCAACTTTGCAACTGGAATTTGGATACGGGCAAAGATGAACACGGACACTTAACAGCGTGGAATATTTAAAATGCGATATATAATTCTCATCACAGCAATTGTTTTATCAGCAGGTTGCTCGAGTTCAGCAAATACTTACAACCCTGAAGAAATGGCAGATCTTGCATCGCAATTAAAAGATATTTCTGCCGCAGTGGATGGAACACTAAAGTTTAGCTCAGAGCCATATACTGACCCACAAAAATTACTATTAACGGCAATTAGAGGCGATAAAAGCAGGCTTACGCCATTTAAAAATTATCAGTTAAAAGTTGTTATTCAAAAGCAAGATGCCGCTTTATTGCTTTGCCAAGATAAGCGGCTACTTATCGAAGATATCGGTTGCACAGCCAAATCAGACATACAACATTGGCAGTCGAGTACGCCTCTTGCTTGTGAAGCAACAGTTACTTTTAGTCAACTGTGCGCGAGTCATTAACTTTCTAAATGCTGATTTGATATTCCTTTAATGTTTTAACCACAATCAATTATTGGAATATCAGACCACCTAGTTGTGTAGTGCGGTGATAAAAATGCGCGGCGCATATTCCATTTCTGCGTTAAACACTCACTGCCTGATTGTAAAGCACCTGTTCCGTACCGACTATTAATTGAGTCAACACAGTCCATAAGTACTTGCTTAGACTGTTTTTCAGTAAATAAGTCTAGCTGCTTATTTGCCGAGCATTCCAACTCAATTGCCCCGACTCCACAGCGATAAAAATGCACATTCTCTTTGTATATTTTTTCTAATATTAATGAGGCTGCTTTTGTGATTTCGAGTGTATCTGCTGTAGCAGCAGGAAAATCAAATATTATAGACTTTTTATAATACTCATTATCATGTGGTGAGCTGGCAGCAAATACCACAATACGCTTTGTTATAGAGCCCTGCCTTCTTAATTTTCGACCAACAATTGCTGCGTGCGCACTTAATGCGGCTCTTAATGTGTTGATATCTGTAACTCGCTCACCAAAACTACGTGTAGAAAACACCTCTTTTTTACCTTGCTTCACTTCATCCCAATTTAAACAAGCCACACCATTTAATTCACTCACCGTTCGCTCAACAACAACACTAAATAACCTACGCATTTTTTTGGGGCTTTGATCTGCAAGTTGCTGAGCTGTTTCTATTCCCATCAGTTTAAATTTTTTTGCTAAACGAGAGCCGACTCCCCATACATGCCTTACATCCATTTGACTGAGTATTTGTTTGCGTGAAATCTCGTCATTGATAACAGCCACACCTTTAAAGCCAGGTAGCTTTTTTGCCGCATAATTTGCAGCTTTAGCTAATGTTGGCGTTGTGCCAAACCCTACTCCAACAGGCAAGCTTGTTTCTCGCCATACTGTGCGCCTTATTTGCTGACCATAAGCATGCCAATCAGTAATCAGGCTACTAAACCCTGTAAATTTTAAAAATGACTCGTCTATCGAATAAACATGGTGCGTATCGCTAAACCGGCTTATCACAGTCATCATACGCTCACTTAAATCGGCATATAATTCATAGTTTGATGAACGCACCACTACATTATTTTTAGCTAAAAAATTTTTCACTTTAAAATAAGGTGCAAAGTTTGGAATATTTAGCTTTCTTGCGATTGGGCAAACGGCGCAAATACAGCCATCGTTGTTCGTTAGGACAACAACCGGTTTATAGCGGATGGAGGGATCAAACACTTTCTCTGCGCTTGCGTAAAAAGCGGCAGCATCAACTAGCGCATACATAAGGAGTTTATGCTTTTGTTATTTTTAAATGTTCGTATGCAAGCAGTTACAACTCCCTCAACTTTAAACTGGTCGTCTTCATAAATTGATACGGGCTTATATAAGTCTGAGGCTGATAATAATTGCCGTTTATTGGTATCAATAATCTTGCACACAAAGCTGCCGTTGTAAGTGGCAACAATAATGTCGCCATTTTGGATAGCCACGCTCCTATCAACGATTAATAAGTCTTTATCAAAGATTTTTGCATCTACCATTGAGTGACCTGATGCTAAACCTATAAAGGTTGCATGGGGATGTTTAATAAGCAGCTCATCAAGCGACAAGCCAAGTTCTTTGTACTCTGCCGCAGGCGACTCAAAACCCGTAATACCTGCTTCAATATAGATAGGAATAACAAACATACACAACCACAAATACTGTACATAAACACAGTATAGGTTAGATAAAATAATTAGGAAAGTGGAATTTTATAAGCCTAAAAGCAAGATTCTGTAACTTACTTATAAATCAAACTTTTCTTTAGCAGCAAGTATTGCCTGTTCAATGAATATGTTTTTAACGGGTTTAGAAATGAACATGTCCATACCCGCTTGTTTACATGCAGCTTTATCATCAGCAGAGGTATTCGCCGTTAAGGCTACAATATAGGTTTTATCTGTAGGGCATATCGCAAGTTTTCTTAATTGGCGGGTTGCTTCAAGGCCATCTAGCAATGGCATAACACAGTCCATAAAAATTAAGTTATAGTGCTTTTGCTTACATTTATTAATTGCATCGACGCCGTCACAGGCAAAATCAGCGGATAAACCCATTTTTTCTAGAAAGGCCGAAAGCACGAAACGGTTGATTTGGTTATCATCAACAACCAGTATCGATAAAGCTAATGACGATAAATCAACGTCACTGCCACTATGGTTACTTTGATTTTGTGGCGTGCCTTTTTGCAAAGGTAATCGAATATCAAAACAGCTCCCTTTTTGATATTCACTTGACACATTAATTGTGCCACCCATGTAATCAATCAACTCTTTTATAATAGCAAGCCCGAGCCCTGTGCCCCCTTTTTTACGCTCTTTATTTACTTCCTGCGTGAACGGGGAAAACAGTGATTTCATAAAGGTTTCTGTCATACCAACCCCTGTATCACTTACTTGTAAGTGAAGTACAACAGTATCTTGCTCTGAGGTTGTGGTTGCTTTAATGCTAATATGACCGTCATCGGTAAACTTAAGTGCATTACTCAATAGATTTGAAACTATTTGAGTTATTCGCGTGTTGTCGCAAAACGTCCAGCATTCATCATCAATATTAATGTCTGTATCAAACCGAAGCTGTTTTTGTTCAAACAACGGGGTATATAACGACACTAAATCAATAAAAATGGTTTTCAGTAAGAAGTGACTTGGCTCTAACTGTAACTCGCCATGATTTATTTTTGTGAAATCCAGTACTTCATTAATAATATTCAATAAAATATCAGCACTGCGCAATGCTACTTTTAACTTTTCTTCACGCTTTTGTTCTGACTTTTCATAGAGTAAGGTTGTCAGCATCCCTGTAATACCATTAAGAGGAGTTCTTAATTCATGACTTATTTTTGCAAGCAGGATACTGCGGTCTTTTAATGTGCGTTCAGCGTCGGCCTTTTGCTGTTTTAGCTCTTCGCGTAGTAGCACTTCCTTAGTGATATCTTGGAATGTACCAATTAGGCGAATACATTGCCCATTATTAAACTCAGCCTCACCAAAGGTCGACACCCAAATTGTTTTACCTTTCGCTGTTACAAGCTCAACTTCGTTTTGCCAATCAACTCCATGCTCTATCGCATCTGACACGGCTTTTTCAATCGCGCGTCGGCTTTCACCTTGCTTATAAAAATTAATCGCTGTCTCTATGTTTGGCGTATAATCTTCTGCTACTTCATGAATTATGCGTGTTTGTTTACTCCAATAAAGACGATTGGTTGTTAAATCAAATTCCCAAGAGCCGATTTTGGCAACATCTTCAACTTGAGCCAGCATGTAATTCTTTTTGATAAGCTTTTGAGCATTATTATTTCGCGCAAATTCACTACCCAGCCATTGAGCAAAAAGTTCAACATAGTCATGCGCTTCATTTGTAAAAGGTGCTGATGGCTGGGGAGCAGAAAAATTAACCGTACCCACAACCTGACTTCCCACATAAATAGGTGCACCAATATAAGACTCTAATTGAAAATTAATATAACAAGGGTGCGCTGCGATATGTGTTTTTGACGCATGATAAAATGATAACGCTTTATTAGCCTTAAGTGTATGTAAGCAGTATGTATTTTCTAAATCAAATTGAGTACCCACTGCAATTTCATTATTGGGAGACACCACATGTAATACAGTATAAACCTGTTCACGGACTTCACTCACAATAGCAAAATCGAGGGCAAAAACATCTAAACCAAACCGTAAGATGTGCTGAACTTTATCTTCAAAACAAAGAGTCTGATCAGAAACAATATCATGAAATCGACGTAAAAAGTTCAACCTAACTCCCTAGGTAATAATTCTGGATTTATTTTGATAACAGCATACCAATAAATAGAAAAACACACATCAAATCAATCAAAAATACTTAGTTTTTATAATTAAAAGTCACTAAATCTCTTTTTGTTCATCACCTAGGTGCCTTTTTATCCTTCAGCTAAACTTTTATTGGCGTTATTCCCTACCATCATCAATACTTTATCATTAACTAAGCTCATTTCATCTTATTATGGCTTATTGATGTCACTAAAACTAAAGCTAACTCTGTTACTCTCATCACTGTTTTTAGTGTTATTACTGAATACTTCCATCGTGTTTTATCTCGATCAAGAAGGCCGCTCAAAACTTTACGCTGTTACTCGCACCCACTTAATTATTGATGAATCGGAGCTACTGTATAATGATGTAATTAATGCTGAAACAGGCCAGCGTGGCTATTTACTCACCCATGATGCAAGTTACCTTGCTCCCTATTATTCTGGAATAAAAGAAAGCCAATCTAGACTATCTGAACTTAATAGCCTCACTGTTAATAATAAAAAACAACAACAGCAACTAAGTGATATTCGCTTACTTGTTGAACAAAAATTCACTGAACTTGCACTAACAATAGAGCTTGCGCAACAAAATACCGATGCCTCAATCAAAAAAGCAATATCCGTCGTTCAAAGTGATCAGGGAAAAATAATAATGGATCAAATAAGTGAAAAAATAAGCACTTTTCAAGATGACGAAAGACAGCGCCTCGATATCGAACGAAAAGAGTTTAGACATAACAGAAAAGTAATCACCTTTATTGTGTCTATCCAGATCCCGCTATTTATTTTGCTTTCTGTTTTGTGTGCTGTGTATATCAGAAATAAGTTGTTTAAACCGCTTAATCTATTAATTACCAATACTGAGAAGCTAGAGCGAGGAGAGAAACCAGATACCACACATTACACTGCCCATGATGAAATTGGCCATTTACTTAAGCGGTTTTACCGAATGAGCAAGATCATTCATAAAAAAACGGCAAAGCTCACCTTTCAGGCTAATCACGATCATTTAACAGGGCTACTTAATCGAACAGAATTAGAGTCACAACTCATTGATGCTATCAATTTATGTACTGAAGATAGTAAAGTTGCTGTTATTTTTATTGATATAAATAAGTTTAAAGAATTAAACGATCATTACGGTCATGCAGTGGGTGATGATATCTTAAAAGAAACGGCAAAGCGGATCAGTTCATCGACCCGTGCAGACGATGATATATACCGCTACGGCGGAGATGAATTTATCGTTATTATGCATAACACAGCCAAAACATCCTATGTTGAAGCGATGATCGCTCATTTAATTGCGCAATTTAAACGACCATTTGAAGTCGCAAATCAGCGTATTGAAGTTTCTTTGAGTATTGGGGTATCAATCGCTCCAGATCATAGTTGTGATGCACTACAATTAATAAAAAATGCTGACACCGCAATGTACAAGGCAAAAACAACAGCTAATAAAACCTATTTTTTCTACCAATCTAACGATGAAAACTGAACGTAAATATGTCTTTTTACGTATAAATTTGCAAAAAACAGACGTGCTATGTATAAAAAACATACACACATATTTATAAAAAGGGTATCGCTATGCATATTTTGTTAACCGGTGGAACGGGATTGATTGGTAAACACTTGTGCCCTTTTTTACTTAATCATCATAAAGTAACTGTACTTAGTCGTAATCCTATTCAGGCAAATGTGCTGCTTACACATCAGGTACATGCTGTACAGACACTCGATGAAGTCGACTTTGAAGACATTGATGCGGTGATAAATTTAGCGGGTGAGCCTATTGTAAATAAACGCTGGAGTGAATCACAAAAGCGCACACTTTTTGAGAGTCGAGTCAATCTAACACAGCAAATTAGCAAAGCTATTAATCGCTGTGAGTCACCTCCTCATACTTTTATATCTGGTAGTGCAATTGGTTTTTACGGCCGTCAAAATGATAATCATATTGATGAAGAATTTAATGATATTTACCCTGAGTTTAGTCATGTGCTTTGCCGTGATTGGGAGCATGCAGCTACAAAAGCAGAATCAGAAAAAACACGGGTATGCCTGTTAAGAACCGGCATCGTGCTTGCTAAACAAGGCGGTGCCTTGTCAAAAATGCTACCCGCATTCAAGTTTGGCTTAGGTGGGCCAATCGGTCATGGGCAGCAAGGTATGTCGTGGATACACATTGATGACATGATCCAACTTATTTTATTTATACTCACACACGAAGACATTCATGGCCCTATTAACGCAACCGCTCCCAACCCTGTGAGTAATAATGTGTTTAGCCAAACCTTAGGCAGTGTACTGTCGCGACCAGCGATGCTTAGAATGCCTGGTTGGGTATTAAAGCTGATGATGGGTGAAATGTCAGACCTACTACTACATGGGCAATTCGTACTGCCCAAAAAAGTGCTCGCACATAATTACCGTTTTCATTATCCAACCCTTAAACCAGCACTGGAAAGTCTAAAATTGTAAGAACTAAATGCGTATTGCCATAACGCTATTAATACATAATAATTAATATGTGAACACAGATGTGTGAGTTTAGGATTATATATGGTGCACCTACCCACCATTATTAGTATCTCAATTTTATTGAACCTGATAATTGGTGCTTTTTTACTGTCTTTGTATTTTTTAAGAAAGCAGTCTAGCTATTTGTACTGGGGGAGCTCATGTCTAATTTTTGTGTTAGCGCAAATTACAGCCTCTTTAAGGCTCTTTATAGACCTGCCATTTATAACCCATTACATAGCAGACTTACTCATAATTTCAGCTCCGTTAGCAGCTATTTTGGGTATACATGCGTATACACAATCCGAAAAACAAAAGTTAAAGTTGTGCGCTTATTTATTGGGCGCTAGTGCAATCGTATTATTACCTTTGTATAGCAACTCAGTTAATCAACTTATAACAACAGCAGTGATTGCTGCATGTTTTAGTTATGCGGCTTATGCACTAAGAAAACTCAATGTCGAGCATATTATTCACTTGGTCCTGTTACAGCTATGTTTTGTTTTGCATGCTTGCATTATGCTCTTACAGCTAGGGCTATTAGTCATAGATGGGCTTAATATATTTACTTTCGATTTCTCACAAATACTCGCCATCATCTTACTGAGTCACATTGTGATAACCACACTAACGGCGATGATTTGGCCCTTATTAATGTTTTTAGAGTCTGAGCAAATTTTAAGTGACTTGGCCAATAGAGACCCACTAACAGGCTTACTAAACAGACGCGCGTTTTTAACTATTAGCAATAACTATTTAGAACAAGCCAACAATAACTTAACCGAACTCTGTGCACTGATGATCGATATCGACTTTTTTAAAAAAGTGAACGACCAATATGGTCATGATACTGGTGATGAAGCATTAAAGTGGGTCGCCAGTAAAATTAAATCGCAACTTAGGGAAGGCGATCTTATCGCACGAATTGGAGGCGAAGAATTTGCCGTACTGCTCACCAACACCAGTTTACAAAAAGGCCAAACATTGTCTGAGCGTATACGGGTAGCGATTAATAGTGAAACGTTTATACATCAGCAGCACGAAATAAAGCTATCGATTAGTGTTGGCATAATTACACATAAATCTGGCAGCAATAACATTAACGAATTACTCGCCCAAGCAGACAAAGGGCTTTATAAAGCCAAAAGTAATGGCCGCAACCAAGTAGTCATGATGGCCTTTTAGCTTTATTAATAACCAAGGCTGTCGTTAAGCGTACTTAATTCATTTGTTATCCAAGCTTTATCTAAGCATTGCTCTAGATTTAACTCAGCAAACTTTAAAAAGCTCCTTGCAGCGTGCGATAAATGCCGGTCAGTTCTAACAACAAAATACCAATGACTTGCAATCTGAACATCGGCCACATTGAGGATGCTAAACGAAGTATCATGTGCAGGTAAAACATGCCGAGAAACAACCCCCAAGCCCATCCCCGAGCCAACCGATACACGAATAGCTTCATTACTTGCCATCTGCACAGTATTACTTAATACAAAGCCCCTACTTTGTAGTTCACTTTCAAATAACATACGCGTAGCAGAGCCAGGTTCTCGTAATAAAAAACGCTCCGTTACTAACGCTTTTAGATTTACATTTTTTTGCAAAGCAAGGTGATGGTTTTTTGGCGCAATAAAAACCAATGGATTTTGTAAAAAACGAGCAGCTTTTGCGTGTTCCAACGAAGGTGGATGACTGAAAACATAAATATCATCTTCCCCTCTTTCAAAACGAGCTAACACCTCAGCACGATTACCAATTTCGAGTGGTAATTCAACGTGCGGATGTAAATTACTATAAGGGCCCAATAGCTTAGGTAGGATATATTGCGCAGTATTCACAATAGCAATCTTGCATTGACCACGCTCCCCCCCTCTGAGCTCGGCTAAGTAGTCTCGGTAATCATCAAAGTGCCCAAACACTTGCTGGCATGTCTGAAAAAGTGCAAAGCCCGCTTCTGTCACATGTATACGCTGTTGGTTAACAACAATTAATGGCTCATTGACAGTTTCTTGCAAGCGTTTTATTTGCTGCGATACCGTAGGTTGCGTTAAGTATAGTTGCCTAGCCGTTTCACTAATAGAGCGTGTTTTAACAACACACATAAACACTTCTAATAAACGAAAAGAGATATGCCTTAGATCCATACATCACCTATAGATAATTACCTATATGATGATATCAACTATTTAATTATTTTCTATATTAATTTTTATCTAGAATAGCGGCGCTTTAACTAAGAGGAGAACAAAGTGCCTGATATTGTTGTAATGTTTTTTGTTTTAGGTGTCACCGCTGGCTTACTAAGGTCGGATTTAAAAATTCCCCAAGCAACCTACGAAACATTGAGTTTATTACTCATGCTTACTATAGGCCTAAAAGGTGGAATGGTATTACATGGCAATTTACATTGGCAATTGCTACCTGAAATGGGCTCTGTACTACTGCTTGGCGCTTGTATTCCGTTACTACTTTTCCCTGTTTTAAAATATGCACTTAATTTATCAATCGCAAATAGCGCAAGTATTGCTGCGCATTACGGCTCAGTAAGTGCCGGAACATTCGCTGTTGCATTGGCCTATGCCGAGTCTAATTCGTTAAATGTAGGTGCAGAAGTAACACTCTATTTAGTGATGCTTGAGTTACCCGCCATCATCGTTGGTTTATTACTTTATCGCCGCTTAGGTAATGGCTCTGGGCAAAACTTATCACTTAAAGCCCTATGGCATGAAACTCTCACCAACAAAAGCGTGATATTGCTCGTTGGCGGCGTGATCATTGGTATGATGTACGGCACCCAAGAAGGAAGCCAAGTTACAAGCTTATTAACTAACAGCTTCAAAGTAGTACTGGCGCTATTCTTACTTGAAATGGGGTTAATGGCAGCGCAAACTTTACGCCCAATCCCTTGGCATCAATGGCGGTTAGCGCTATTCGCTATCATAACCCCTAACCTACTAGGTGCAATAGGTGTTTTTGTCGGCACCGCTTTGCAGTTAGAGCTAGGATCCATTGTTATATTAGGTAGCCTAGTTGCGAGTGCTTCTTACATAGCAGCGCCAGCAGCAATAAAAGCAGCGATCCCAAATGCTGATATCGGCTTAGCAATGCTCAGTTCTTTAGGGGTTACGTTTCCGTTTAATGTACTAGTAGGAATAGGGTTATATCATCAAATAGCATTGTTTATTTCGTAAAAAAGTAAGTTCAATCATCGCTTTATCAATGCGATTTAGTTAAAAGTCGTTTAAGATAGGCAAAAATAAGCAAGGAGCTGCCATGTTCAATTATAAACTCAACACTGAGCAGCAGCGCATAAGCGAGATTTTTCAACGTTTATGTAAGCTATGTGAAGTGAAAAATAATACTGAATTGGAAAACTACTTATCATTAAAATCTGGGTTTTGCGAGCACTGTATTGACAGTGCAACTCCACCCTACGAAGTCATTGATACCGCATGTAAAATGACAGACACAAGTTTTGATTTTGTATTAAATGGTCATAACCAAAATACGATGACGCTGGATGGTAATTTATTACAAGCGGTTAATAATGGCATTATTAAAAGCATTAAAAAGTTATCAACAGCGGGGTTGATAAAAGGTGATAATCAAACACAAGAAGCGCTTAACCAATTAGCAAAAATTCAAGTTAAGCAAATAGAAAACGAAATCAAAATACAAAGCCAGATCAAATAATCTGGCTTTTAATTTCTACCTTTGTATAACTCGTTATAGATATTAGCGATGTTATTTTGCTGATCATAATATCGTTGTAACTCGCCTAACGACATGTCTTTCAGCTCTTTATCTGCCAAATTGCAGCAGCTATCAGCCAATGACAATTGCTCTAAGTCTGGCGACTCACCAATCAGCCCCGCAATTTCGCCTTTAAGCTGCTCAGCTTTATTAAAAAGTTTAATAGCACGGTTTAAATCTGTTTCATTTTCAGCTTGAATGGTACACCAAACAGCTTCAACAGACTTTGTTCTTATCTGATCTTCAAAAATGCCCTTACGCGAAATTAACCAAATACTGGCAACCAGCATGATGGCTAAAACGACAATGGCTATGTATATAAGTTCAAGCATTACGGTCCCTCGGTAAACTGAATGTTACTATACACCCAAAGTTAGCTTTCAACATATCAGTAAAAAGCATTATAAATGAAACTAGAAAGCTGATATATAACAAAGTTATCATTTATACATATTTATCTATCAGGGCCAACTCGGACTGACTAAAACCTTTAGCTTAGTTTTAAGCAAACGAGGAAAAAGCATCACAATTGCAAGTGCGATACTCACGTATAAGACGATAAAGCTGTAAATGTAGTGTATGTAAGCGTGCTCTTCTTGAATATTTAAAACAACCAATTTAAACCATAAAATAAGATGAGCAAATGATAGAAGGGTTGTTAGCTTAATGACACAAAAGAACAAGTTTCCAAACTTGTAACTGAATTTTGTATGCAAGTAATACAAAAAATAAATACTAAGCACATTAATTAAAGATGCTACGAGGTAAATATGTTGCGTATTTCCTATACTTTTATTTTCTGCTATAAAAATTAGAACGTACTCCATCAAAAGTGAAGTTAGTGCATATTTTACAACTACAGATGCTATTGATAAAAAGTCACTAAAGTGTTCTCTATTTTTAAGTGCTCGATACAATGAAGAGGCCAGTGCTAAAACATACATAGTCGCTATAATAGCTTGGAGCGAAATAACTCGATGATCCTCGGTTGCAACTAACAAGTTATTGTACAAATTTTGAATAGATTCAAGCATTTTTCACCCTCTAAACGAATTCAAAGGGTAAAATGAAATGAATAAAAAAACCAGCAAATTGCTGGTTTATTTATTTTAATTTTCTTTCTTATTTTTTCTAATGATAACAATACCACCTGTACCATTTAATTGGTATTCTTGCTTTTTCTTCTTTTTAATTATTACGATCCCACCAGTACCTTGAAGTTTAGTTGTATCAAAAGACTGTGCAGGTAAAGCAGTTGAAGATAAGGTAGATAGTAATAAAGTAGATAAAGTCATTTTTTTGTTCCTTCATATTTAGGTATAAATAAAGATGCCATTTACAAGCAAATTTTGAGCCATCATATAGTTTTGAATGAAAACTATTCGCTCAGCTACCTATATAAGCATAAAAAACAACCTACAGGTTATTTCACAAGCTTATTGAGAACAAAAAACACTCACTCCACCTATCCTTTTATCTGAAGGTCAGCCTTTTATCTATTTGCGCTTAAAGCTCAGCGCCATAATTCTGACATTTAAGGTAAGTGTAGTGTGGGTATAGCCAAACTTAGCTTTTGTTTTTCGGCCAAGTCTAAAAAAGCAAAGTGATATAAAATTAGATTGGGGTATGCATAATCAAGTTCCTTGTGATTTTGCTTAATGAAAATAAATTAACAAGAGTCCTAGATGTCTAGTTGTTCAGGGGAAGTCCGCATATCTGATTATCTTACAGTTTTAATGAATAGGTTTAAATTTCATCTGACAGGCGGTTGTGGGCGAACAGCGGAAGTTCGTTCAAACACGTTTTTGGACAAAAATGAGTTAGAATCGACTGACGGATCTGTGCAATGGCTAGACATTGGTAACGCATTAAGCGGAGAGTAAAAGTTGGCTAAATTTATGAAGCAAAGCGGAATCGAACCAACTGTTACGAATCCGCCTTAAACCCCTTATTACATGCCTTTCTCTTTTTCTATCACCGAAATTGTTCTTTCTACAAATCTTTTGAATGCTTCTTGGGGAAGGAATGGTGACCTACCGCCTAAATTGAATTTTTCCACAATACTCTTAGCTTGAGCATCATTCATTATTCGGTCTTCATCCCACCCTTTTTGGTGTAGCTCTCGGACTCTCATTATCCATTCTGAAGTATTTTTTCTGAATTCTAGTAAAGACAACTTTCTTGCTGGTGCGCCATGGCCAGGCACTATGAGAGACTCTTCGTCACCTAGCTTCATAATTGCATCAATCGCATCATTAAAACCTTGAAATCCACCTGCATAAAATGTTGGGTGCCAACTGGTATCGAAAACATCACCAACAAAAATAGTATTGCTAATTTTGTGGTAATAAATATTGTCATTCGATGAGTGTGACTTCACTTTAATATGAACAAGATCATCTGAAGTAGTAATACTCTCGACAAGCTTTGCGCCTTGCTCTATGAAAAACTCATTACCACCCGTATGATCTGAATGTGTGTGAGTATTCAAGATATAAATTATGGACTTATTGGAAATTGACTTAACTATGTTATCTAACTCTAGTAAATGCCCATCCCCTGGCATGGGGTCGATTAAGGTCAAACCATTCTCTGTAGTTATTAATCCAATATTAGTTCCGTACTCCTTTCCACTCAAAATATGAACTTGATCAGATACTTTCTCTACATGGATATTGCTAGAAAAGACAGTAGAACTGAAAAATAGCAATGAAATTAATTGTATGCATTTAAATTTTGTCATAGCTCATCCTAGTTAAGCGATACTAAATAGTACATTGTCATTTAACGCCGCGCTCTGCGGCAAATTTGGAGCGCAGCGGAAAATTTGTCCGACAGCAGCGCTTTGTTAGCAATTGTGGCTACCATCGTTCACCTTGCTCCCCATCTCTGAGGTAGTATTTTTTTCCGTCAAGAATACTTTTTAGTATTGCCTGAATATGAATTGGTTGATTTCCAATATCTACTTTCTTGACTTGATCTCTAAGTACCTCTAAATCAATGACATCGCTAAAGCTTTTTTCATTAATCTGAACGTAAGGCCCGTTGGTAGAATCACTACCCGAGTTGCCAATTATTTCAGCCACCCTAATTGCGCCATTATCATTGCTCAATATTTCTGATATGAAAACAGAAGTCTTTTCTTTTGAGGATCTTTTCAATTCGTAGAAAATGTGTGACTCAAGGTGGTTGTTGATGTATGCCCTATCAGTAAGAGCTTTCATTGCCATCTCTTGATAATCACCTTCAAGTTGTTCCAGCTGCTGTTCGGTGATCCATTTTTCATCATGGTTCTTCCCGTGCACCTGATCTCTAATTTTATACAGAACATCGGCTGCTAAAGGGGCACTTTTTTCCCTACCTACCAAATATTTGATCAATGTATATTTTTTGCCACTCTCAGATATAACCTTATTTGTCAGCCAATTCATTTGGCGATATAGATCCTTGGACATAAAGCCATAATTACTTTCTAGAGAGGATATTAGTTTGTCAGAATTAAGAAATGCATCATAAATGCTGGCCAGAATATCAGAACTATTGTCGCCGCATTCTCTCGCATAATTCGTCATCATCTCAAAGAATCGATCTTCGGCGTCTTCAGTAATCACTTTTTCAAGAAACTCTGCTCTGTCAATTTCTCCAGAGATAAAGTCAAGAATCTCTTGATCTGAAAGATATCCTATTGGTGTTTTGTAGTGAAATGCAACATGAAGCCTTTGAGGGGCTGACACTCGACCAGCGGAATCTGTATCGGAAACTCCATAATAAGAATATCCACCCGAATCCAGAAGCGGAAAGGTATCACCAAGAAGTCCCTCAAGTAATTTACGATCTCTTTCGCTAAATACTTTGAGGATACAATCTCGTTCACCCTTAAACGACTCAACCACCTTTTCTGGCTTATCCATCATAAGACCGTCATTTGAAAATCTTTTACCGATGTAAGCTTCTGGCGAGTTCTTAATATGCTCGTATAAAGAATTGGCTTTAGTAGCAATTATAGATAACGAGAAAAGGTCTGAAAAACAAACCTGACCTTCAACCTGCTCCAGAACAAATCTCAAGTGATTAAAGAATCTTTTCAGCTCCCTAGGATTTTTGATTAGGTGTTTGAAATAATTATAGTATACCCAGCTTAACCTCTCTTGGTCACTTTCAAATCTATCAGTTAGGTTTCTATCGCTTAAATTTTCCAGCTCAACATTAGCAAGCTCATTCATACCTCGTTCAGAAATTACAGGTAGAGGCACCCTGAGCTGTATTACCTTGTTGATGTATTCGAAGGCATTTACTATGTCATTCTTATCTAAAACAGAGATAAGATAGTTTGAGTCAAATGCCAATAGAAAAGATGTTCCAGAAAAGTCTGCTACAGCCTTAACGAGACGTAGGACTTGAAATGTTTCAGATGGGGTCAACCTATCAATATCATCTATAACAACAACTATTGGTGTTTTTATTTTATCTATTGCAGATACAACCTTCTTCTTTTTTCCGAGCAAATCTAGTTTTTTCAACTCTGCAATCTTCTTAGCTGAATTTCCAAACCCAGAAAATACTTTTTCAACAATTGACGCCCAAGGCTCTGCACCAGGAACTAGCTTAGCGACGCTAAAAAGGCTCGAATATGCTATTAATTCCTTGGCAGCTTTTAGAGCTGCATCAGAACTATCTTGAATATTTAACTGTGATGAAAATTGAAGTAAGAAATCCTGAATTAACGATTCGGGTTTGCCAGCCAACCAAGGGTTATATTCAATAATAATTGGTACAGATTCTTTTTCATTTAAAGCGCCTTTGACTAGGTTAATTACTGACGTTTTTCCATAACCCCATTCCCCTTCCAAAGAAACAGTTAAACAATCATCATCATGATTCAATAGAAGTACATTTGCTAAGTGGTTGGCAAAGTCGAGCCTATTTAGTAAATCAGGGTCATTGGGACCACCCTGTATCGGTTGGTCGTTATGGTACTTTCCCATTCATAGATCCATTATTTGTGAAGATTGCTAACAATTTAATAGTGCGCAAATCGCGCATATTTCTGCCACGTAACTGCTCACTTTTCTGATTACTACGTTTTTATCAAATTAGCTAACCTTTTGCTAGTTAACAAAATAATTTAAATTGGTAAAGTGGTCTTATGACAAGAATGCGCAAATTGCTCATTTTCCTGAATATAGGGGAAAGTTGTAAATTTTAAATATAAAAAATGTATCAAAAGAAAATTTTCAATGTCCACTATTTGTTCAAAGAAGACCGTTTGAGCAATTAGGCTAACTCTTTTTAGGGCAAAGAAGAGTTAAAGCCGAACGCCCTAAAATAGCACAAGTGCAACTGTCAGATTTGACTGTGTTATAACAATCAAACCTGACAGATCAAGTTAAAACTTATTCACTTTAATTTTGCGATTTTTCAATTTTAGAAATTAATGTATCAAGCACTATTAAATCATTAGCCTTTTCCATATATTCATCACTATCTTCATCAAGCTGTTTAAACTCCACTGTTTCTTTTTCAACTCTATCTTTAAGTGTGCTTTTTATTAATCTAAGCTCTAATTGTGAAAACATAATTATCCTACATCTTTATTTGGTACGCCGATAAAACAAGGAGTAACCATCGAATCTAACTGATTTAGCTTTTCTAAATATTGAGTAACCGGCATGTCATATAGAGGTCTAATGATAAAATGGTTCTTATCTAACGATCCCCCATCATCTAGCGACACATGGAGGCCTTGCGGCATTTTAGACTTAGCAGGTAGTTTCCACCATAGAGTACCAAGTTTGGATTCTATAAGTAGATAAAGACAAGTTTAATGCCCTTCCCCTAAATTTAAAGAACTATCTCAGACGTTAGATACGAGCTTTTCAAAGGACTAAACTTTTATAAGCCGCAAAAGTGGCCGTAGTATAGAAGACTTGGGAATTTATGGTGGAGGTGATTTGTTAATTATTTATTGGTCCAAAAATGTGCAACAAAACGATGTAATCGTTGCATGCTTAAATGGTCAGTTTGTTTGTAAGATAGCCGACTTAACTAATAACCTTTTGTTGTCGGCAAACCCAGCCAATAAGCCATACAAATTAACTAGATTTGACCAATACAATGTGAAGGTGTAGTTACACAATCAATCAGAATACACAGAACTACAAGTGTTTTGGAGTTTGAGTGTTAAACCTAATATAAACAGCGATAACGGCCCTTCTCACAATTATATGCGTCAATTTTAGCCTTTCACTTATATTTTTCTTTAAGCGGAAACTGGACGATCACTCAAGTTCGTTTCATTACAAAAAAGTTTTAAGTCGTCGGCTGTATTGAGTAAGCTTCACTTGAGAATTTCTATGGGAAACGCCTGCGTATAGGCGCGTATTTGTGAGCGAACTTGTTAGGCGATTAACCACTAGCTTCTCGACCTAGTTCATCTTCTGGAACTCTAAACCGCCAATATCTATCTGGTTTTACCCAAACAACATTTGACTCAGTTAGATTCTTGAAAGCATTAAGAACTTGGCGACCAATTGATAGGTTTCCATCAGCATTTTCTCGAAGCAAATGTTCAGAATCCGATTTAACCAGGAAATCAACTACATCATCTTGATATATGCACTGGTTTTTTTCAATTTCTTCTAGCATCCACTTTGCAACTCTTTGAGCATCCATTATTTTTATCTTACTCTACAGCCTCTAGTGAGTCTTCTTGAAAAACACCTGATTCAAGCTTCTTACCTGCAAACCACTGACACTTATAATATAAACTTCTATGATCTGGCAATATCTGAACTGTCATTTCAGGGCCCCCTGATTTTAGTTTCACAATATCACCAATCTTATATTTATTTGTATTGGACATCACTGTCTCCTTTATTTGTGTTTTTAATTTTCGCCTAACATTTTAATAGTACACTCATCGCGCATATTTCTCTCTTATATAGTTTTAACAAATAACCTAAATTATTACATCACAAATTTTTCTAAAATTTTAGGTAATCTTAAATGAATCAAAATGCGCTCAGTGCTAATTTTATAACTATATGCGCAAAGAGCAGCCAAAACAATCAATTAACGAAAGTGTTTAGTCAATCTAAATGGCCACTTTTTGTTCAATATGAAGCTTTAGAGTATTTGCGTTAATTCATAATAGGACATAAGCGAGTCATGCCTGTAGGCCTTACAACATTTTATTTAGCTCATAATAGCTAGCGAGCTGTTTCCTGTGACTAAAGCTATTATTTAGGTAATACTGAAATCAATTTCTATTAAAAATTAAATTGCAATAAAGCTCGTAACTTTCCCTTTGCTCTTTCATCCAGTCATATTTGTTGTACACGGCCATAACACCACGCATAGTATGTCCGAGCATCTTTTCTGTTACATGTGGCGCAACACCATGCTCATGGGGTAATGTGGATAATGATCTGCGCGCATCATGTGGTATAAATTTAGCCATGTTGTATTTTTCAAATAAGTGCTCCCAAACACGACAACAATAGCGTTTAATGCTATGTGTGGTCATCGGTTTATGTGGGTTACTGCCTAGTATCATGTATTCAAAGTTCCCGTAAACTGTTGAAAGCCTGTTCAGGATTTCTTTCATCAAGTAAGAAGTTGGGCGCCTTATAGCTTTTTTAATTTGTTTTTGAATTTTCAGGTAGTACCGTCCAAACATCATTTTCAAAATCAGAATGCTCCTACTTAGCTAAGCGAACCTCAGACTGACGGGCCCCCTGTTATGAATATAAGCTGCAAACAAGACTTAGTTGCAAGGGTTGCTCTAGTTGATTCAATATGAAACCAAAGTTTAGCTATTTCATCTATCTGTAAAACGCGTTGACCGACACTCGCCTGTTCACCTATATCATTTACATTTAAATTTAACACCGGATTAAAAGGCTTTACTAAGCCACGCTTTTCAGCCCAACCTAAAATTGATTTTAAGCGTGTTAGCATTGTTCCTGCTGATTAGCAGTCCCTTTAAGTTTTACCATGTCAAAATATTTGACCCATTCAGATGAATATTTGCTAATGTCGGTAGGCTCTTTACATTAACTTAGGCTCTCTACGAGGATCTTTCTTTTTACTTAGCCAGTTCTGAAATAAAGGTATGTATTTTTGCGCTTCTTTAATGCTCAGCCCAGGATATCGACCTAACGATATAATTACTTGTTTTCCATCAACTCGGCAACGATACTGCCAAGTAATTACACCTTTAGCTGATACCCTTACACTCAAACTATCTCTATGCGATAATACTTGCGGTGTTTGGTTTTTATATAGCAGCTTTCTTAATTTAGTGTCGCTGATTGCCATTTTATATTTTATACACACTTAGCAAAAAATTTATACACACCACGCAGATATTGCAACGTATTCGAATAGATAACAAAAAAGAATAAAACAGCCAAAACCTATGATTTTAAAGGGCTAAGAGACAGAATGAGTGAACCAAAATACTACGAAAACCAACCAACAATCTACTGGCACGACTACGAGACTTTTGGGGCTAGCCCACAAAAAGATCGCCCAAGTCAGTTTGCAGGTATTCGCACTGATCTAGATTTAAATATTATTGGTGAACCGTTAATTGAGTATTGCAAGCCTGCTGCCGATTACTTACCGCATCCAGAAGCCTGTTTGATCACAGGTATCACGCCACAAATTGCAATGCAAAAAGGGCTGCCTGAAGCTGAGTTTATGGCAAAAATTCATACCGAGTTTAGCCAACCTAATACCTGTGTAGCTGGTTATAACAGTATTCGCTTTGATGATGAAGTAACACGTTATAGTCTATACCGTAACTTTTATGACCCTTACGAGCGTGAGTACAAAAATAATAATAGCCGCTGGGATATTATTGATTTAGTACGTGCATGTTACGCACTGCGCCCTGAAGGTATTGAATGGCCGCTTAAAGAAGACGGCACGCCTAGTTTTAAACTTGAACATCTAACGGTAGCCAATGGCATAGAACATGCCGCAGCTCACGATGCATTGAGTGATGTAACAGCAACGATTGCGCTTGCGAAACTTATAAAAGAAAAACAGCCTAAGCTTTATCAGTTTTTCTTCAGCTTACGTTCTAAAAAAGCGCTCGCTGATTTAGTCGACGTATTTAACATGACACCACTGGTGCATACCTCATCACGCATCCCTGCAAGCCAAGGTTGCACTAGCTGGATTACACCTATGAGCTTTCATCCGGTGAACAAAAACGCCATTATTTGCTTTAACTTAACTGAAGATCCACAGGTGTTATTAGATTTGTCGGTCGAGGAGTTACGCACTCGGCTTTATACCAAACACAGTGACCTTGGTGAAGACGAAGCACCAGTAGGCTTAAAGCTCGTACACCTAAATAAATGCCCTATTCTTGCGCCAGCAAAAACCTTGTTACCTGAAAACGCAGCGCGTTTAGGCATTGACCGCGAAAAGTGCCTACAAAACTTGGCTGTCTTAAAAGCGAATACTGAACTTCGCGACAAAGTAACCGAAGTCTTTAATGAGCAGCGTGATTTTAGTGAAAACCAAAACCCTGACTACCAACTTTATGATGGCTTTACGAGCAATGCAGATAAAGCCAAGTTTGCCATTATTCGCGATGCAAGCCCTGAGCAACTAGCCTCAATGCAGCTTGATTTCGATGACAAAAAGTTTGCCACCTTACTATTTAGATATCGCGCTCGAAACTGGCCACAAACTCTTAGCCAAGATGAACTGGCTACATGGCGTCAATACTGTCAAAACAAGCTCATGCACGGTGAAGATAGTCCATCAATTAGTGCGCAAGATTTCATGATCACCCTTGAAAACCTAGCTCATGAAAATGATGATAACGAAAAAAATCTACATATTTTAAAAGCGTTGTACAATTACGCACAAAGCATGTAATAAAAAACGCGACATTTTGTCGCGTTTTTTTATAAACAATATCACGTTACTTTTTATGTAACGCTTCAATACGTGCCAACAAGCTTGAGGTGTCGTAGCGGCCGCCACCTAGCGCTTGTACATCAGCATAGTACTGATCAACCGTGGCTGTCATCGGCAAGGTTGCGCCATTTGCCTTTGCCTCATCAAGCGCAATGCCTAAATCTTTACGCATCCAATCAACAGCAAACCCAAATTCGTACTCACCCGCCCACATTGTCTTGTAGCGGTTTTCCATCTGCCATGAGCCTGCAGCACCTTTTGAAATAGTTTCGATCACTTTTTCACCATCAAGACCCGCTTGTTTAGCAAAGTGCAAACCTTCCGCTAAACCTTGTACCACACCTGCGATACAAATTTGATTAACCATTTTGCAAAGCTGGCCAGAGCCTACTTCGCCTAATAATTGGCTAAAGCGGCTAAAAGCAGCCATAACAGGCTGAACAACATTAAAATCAGTCTCGTCACCACCAACCATCACAGTTAATACACCATTCTCGGCGCCCGCTTGGCCGCCAGAAACTGGCGCATCTAAAAATGCAACACCTTGTAGTTTCGCTTGAGTCGCCACTTCACGGGCTACCTCGGCCGAAGTCGTTGTATGGTCAACTAAATAGCTTCCAGACTCCATGCCCGCAAGCACACCCTTGTCGCCATAAACAACTGACCGTAGGTCATCATCATTACCCACACACATAAATACAATTTCAGCGCCTTTTGCAGCTTCACTAGGCGTTTGAGCATATTGACCTTGATACTCTGAAGCCCACTTTTGCGCTTTTGCTGTTGTGCGATTGTAAACAGTCACGTTGTGACCTGCGTTGGCAAGGTGACCTGCCATAGGGTAACCCATTACACCTAATCCGATGAAGGCGACTTTCATTGACATAAAACTGACCTATTTGAGTGATAAATTAGTAACAATTTCATTATCTCAATCGAATAACTAAAAAGCGAATGAAAAAAAGTTCATTTAAACCGTTTAAAAACACACAGGTAAAACATGGATAGTATATATCGTTTCAATGCCCAGCTTACATCCGGTGAAAATTTCAGCCTTGAATCGTTAAAAGGAAGAACAGCACTTATCGTAAATACCGCCAGTAAATGTAACTTTTCAATGCAAATGGCCAGCCTTGAAAAACTCTATAATGAGTATCAAGGACGCGGATTTACAGTGCTTGCTTTCGCCTGTAATCAGTTTGGTCATAACGAGCCGTTAGATGGGCAGGAGCTACAGACTTTCTACCAACAGCATTTTGATGTTAGCTTTCCTATTTTTAATAAAGTATTAGTCAATGGGCCTGAGGCGCATCCGTTATTTAATTATTTAAAATGCCATACCCGCGGAATTGCGCAAAACCGCGCAATTAAATGGAATTTCACCAAATTTCTTATAAACTCAGAGGGTCAACTTGTTGCGCGATATGCCCCGCGCACTAAACCTGAAGCCCTCAAAATGGTGATAGAGAGTAATTTAAATGATGAAACTGGCCTTATTCAGTGCGCAAAAGTATGAACAACCGTTTTTTGAAAGGAATCTAACGGAATACGCTGAGTCGGTTTCGCTCAGTTATTTTGAGCAATCTCTCAACAGTACCACAACACCTTTATGCCATGGTTTTGATGCAGTATGCGTATTTGTAAACGACACTGTCGATAAAGATGTCATAGCCAATATGGCCACTTTAGGTATTAAAGCCATATTATTACGTTGCGCGGGTTTTAATAATGTTGATTTAGCAGCCGCCAAAGAGCACAACATCAAGGTTTGTCGTGTGCCCGCTTATAGCCCTGAGGCCGTTGCTGAGCATTGTGTAGCACTTATGCTAACACTCAACCGAAAAACCCATAAAGCCTTTAACCGAGTACGCGAAGGAAATTTTGATTTAAATGGCCTGCTGGGTTTTAACCTGTTTCAAAAAACCATCGGTATTATAGGTTGCGGTAAAATCGGCTTAGCATTAGTGAATATTTTAAATGGTTTCGGTGCAAAAGTGTTAGTGTGCGATCCTGTCGCTAAAAAAGGCGATTACACACTTTGCGACTTAGACACACTGCTCACGCAAAGTGATGTCATCTCCTTGCATTGCCCACTAAACGAACATACTCATCACTTAATTGATGCCAAGGCATTTGAAAAAATGAAAGACGGTGTCATGCTGATTAACACCTCTCGTGGTGCACTGCTCGATACACAAGCATGTATTCAAGCACTTAAGTCCAAAAAACTCGGTCACTTAGGACTTGATGTTTATGAGCAAGAGTCAGAGCTTTTCTTTAAAGATCACCGCGAAGAAATCATGCAGGATGACATTTTTTCTCGCTTGGTTAGTTTTCCAAACGTGCTTGTTACTGGGCACCAAGGTTTTTTCACTCAAGAAGCGCTTAGCGAAATTGCTTGCACAACATTACAAAGCGCCAACGAACTTAGCCAAGGTTTACCATTAACTAACGAAGTTATATAAGGCAAAAGCACCTTTAAATTAAAAAAAGGCGTGAGGTTTAAACCCCACGCCTTTTTACTTACTAACTTGCAACTCGATACTTTATTTCAACAACGCCACGTTCACAAATACCGCCGTCATCAATAATGGACACACAAAGCGAATGTACTGAGCAAACCAATAATGTGGGCCACTCGATACTTGATGCAATTTATTACCACGCTGCCATAACCAGCCAACAGTAATGAAATAAAATAGTCCCATCAAGGGTAATTGGTACTGCGTGAGCACCATAATCACTAAGCCAAATAACCAATCAAAGTTAAGGATGATCAGCGATGAAGCAATAAACACCACTAAGGTAACAAATAAGGTTGCTTGTTTACGCTCAATACTGTGGTTTTCAACTAAAAATGCGACTGGAATTTCGGTTGATGAAATGGTTGAGGTCACCGATGCAATCGACATCAACACAAAAAATAATAAACCAACCACTAAGCCTACTTGCCCCATAGTGCTAAATAGCTCAGGTAAAATCGCAAAAATTAACTGCCCTTCACCGACCAATTTACCGCCACTAAATACCTCTACACCGTTATGTTGGGCAACAAAAATAGCCGGAATAATCAATAAACCCGCTAAAAATGCCACACCCGTGTCAAGTAATGCAACGGTGCCTGTTAGTTTTGGTAAGTTCGCATCAGGCTTTAAATATGAGCCGTATACCATCATACAGCCGACGCCTAGTGACAATGAAAAGAACGCTTGCCCCATTGCTGCAATAATTAAGTTCGCATCGAGAATTTGGCTAAAGTCAGGCACTAAATAAGCAGCAAAACCATCCATTGCACCATCAAGAGTACCTATGTAGCCAATTAAAGCCACTAGCAATACTAACAATAATGGCATTAAACGGCGTGACCAGGTTTCGATACCTGATTTAACCCCTTTTAAAATAATGCTTGCGGTTAGAATAAGCATCAATGGCGTAAACACAAAGTTGCGTGCCATTGAATCACTATGTAAAAAATGACTTAACTCAGTCAGGCCAAAAAAGTTGGCAATTGGCTCAAATGCGTACGCGAGCATCCAACCTGCAACGATTGAATAAAAGCTCAGCATCACAACAGCACCAAACAGGCCTATGTAGCCGGCTGCGGCTCCCACTTTGGGTGCGGTGTCTTGCCATGCACTTGATAGCGCTTTGACTGGGTTTGCCTGCGCTTGGTGGCCTAAATACAGCTCAGTATACAAAGCAGGAAGTGCTAACAAGAAAATAACGATAAAATAAACAAGTAAAAATGCACCGCCGCCATGGTTTGCCGCCTGCGTTGGGAACCCCCAAATATTACCTAAACCTACTGCCGCACCAGAAGCGGCAAGTACAAAACCAATACGACTTTGGAAGCCATCACGAACTTGTGCCATACATCTACATTTCTGTTATTATTTTTCCTCATTAAACCATAATTACAGTCAACTGCGTAAACAATTTGCGTTTGTTCGTGCCCATACAAGAGCATTTGCTGTAAAAATAAACAAATCTAATTGTAGGGTTTCGTAAAAGCCACAAACCATGAGCAGTCACTATTTTTCTAACACCTTAAAAATTGATTCGGCGCTAAGTTCAACTGATAAACAAGTTGTACTTATGGATGCTTCACGTATCGATATCAGCACCTTGCCCGTTGAAAAGTTACTCAGTGAATTCGAACTCAGTGTACTTACAAAACGCAAAATGCCAGCCGCTAAGCAAGAGTATATTGCCACGCGCTTAGTACTTAAGTATTTACTAAAACGCAGCATTCCTTTACTCAAAAATACACCACTTTGCGCAATTTCGAGCCAATTTGATGACGTAGACAACAAATTGAAACTTCACTTTCCTGTAAGTGAACCAATTTGGGCCTGCTTATCACATTCCCGTGGTTTTATTGGTGCAGCGCTAAACCCTGAGCAAGATCAATTTGGTTTTGATATAGAACACTGTTCGAAAACACGCCCTTTTGTGAAGCTCGCCAAACATTTTTACGATCACAATGAAGTTAATTTAATAAGTGGCTTTTGCGATATAAATGAGCAAGCTGGATGCTTTTTTAGGATTTGGACTCTGAAAGAAGCACTTGCCAAAGCAACATCGCAACCTATCGCTAAACTTTTGAGCCCAAATGTGTTTACTGAAATCGAAAAACATAACCTCACGGCCTCAAGTAACACACTGAATGATTTTGACATAAGCGTGGTGGCACAAAAAAGCACTGACTGGCAGTGCTCTTTTATTAACTTTAACGACCTATGCCGCGACTTGGCTTTCTAATAATCGACTATGAATAGCTTGAACAACAAGGTCAGACTCGCCCTGCTCCACCAAAAAGCACAGGTTATGTTTACTTGCACCATGACAAATTAAACGAATATTAAAATCACTCAATACTTGCATTAAGTTGGTCTCTTGCTGACGTAATTGAATCTCAGAGCCAATTAGAGCCACCAGTGTTAAGTTGTTTTCAACCGACACATGACAAAACTCAGAAAGCTTATCTAAACAGGCTTGATCCAGCTCAGGACGTGATGCATTCGGTGCGTTATCTAACGTGATTGCCACACTGATCTCTGAGGTAGTGACCAAATCAACTGAAATATTAAATTCACTTAAGATAGTAAATACACGCGCTAAGAAACCGCTCGCAAGGAGCATTTCTGGGCTTTTAACCGTTAAAAGAATTTGATTTTTACGCTGTGTGACCGCTCGAATACCTGGCTGCTCTGACTTTTCTTTTTCAATCCATGTGCCGCCTAATTGTGGCTCACGGCTCGAACCAACAAACACACTAATATGACTACGGCTTGCCGGTAAAATAGTAGCAGGGTGAAGCACTTTTGCCCCAAAGGTAGCCATTTCAGCAGCTTCATCAAAGCTTAGCCTTGCAATAGGTGTAGCTTTTACACATAAACGCGGATCAGTACTGAAAATACCCACCACATCCGTCCAAATATGCACACTCTTTGCGTTGATTGCTTCTGCTAGTAATGCCGCACTGTAATCTGAGCCGCCACGGCCTAAAGTCGTTGTTTGGTTATATTCATCACTGCCAATAAACCCTTGTGTTACTACAACTTGCTCAGCTAACAATGGCACTAAATGTTTTTTTGCAGCAGCAGCTGTTGCAGCAATGTTTGGTGTGGCTTTAGCGAATTGGCTATCTGTTTTTAATACTTTACGCACATCAAATCGCACCGCATCTAAACCCTGGCCACGCAACACTTGCGTAAATAAATACGATGATAAGCGCTCACCAAAACTTAGCAGCTCGTCTTGCTCTGCCGCTGATTTAACCCCTTCAGTAGCAAGCACCTGAAATGCTCTTAAAGTCTCATTAAAGCCATGAGCTAAATCGGCATCAAGCGATAGCTCAGCTAAAATACTCTCTTGAATAGCAATAACACCCGTGATGTGTTCATCGCGCTCAGCAGCGCTCAAATCACGTTTACACAATGCAACTAAATGGTTAGTAACGCCCGCACTGGCACTCACAGCAACAATACGTACTTGGTTATCTGCGCATACAATTTCCGCACAGCGACTCATAGCATCAAAATTAGCTACACTGGTGCCACCAAATTTTGCAACAACGTAATCTGATTTTGTGTTGGCGGCTAATTGGGTATTCATGTCGTCTCCTTTTGTGGAAAACTATCCACAGTAATTCAAGAAGAACTCGGCAAGGGGGTGCTTTGAAAATAAAGAGTAGTCCATGCCAGAAGCTCTCCACCTAGTTTGGTGACAGTTTTGAGGATTCAGCCTCATAAACCGAAAAATAACCGTGACGTCCAGCTATTTTTCTCGGCGAGTACTTCCCTCATTAATGGTCATTGGCGTTCGTCACCTCACATTAATTACCTAAGTATCGCACCTCTTCTGAATGTTAAGTTAACACTTGGTTAAAATAACAAAGCCTGCTGTTAAAAGCAGGCTTTGAAAGTTATCGTTTAGACGTCTAGCTGTCAAGTGTTAAATAAAACTTCCCGCTAGGTGTGAGCCATAATAACCCGCTGTGTAGGCTATTAATAAATACAGCGACATTTTTAAGTAACTCATAAACGTTAATGCTTTGACTTTACTCATCGCAATAATACCCGCGGCAGAGCCAATAATGAGCATTGAACCACCAACTCCTGTCGCATAGGTAAATGACAACCACTGCTGAGGGCTCATAATAATGTCAGCTTTAAGTAATGCAGCTGTTAGTGGCACGTTATCAACCGCAGCCGACAACAAGCCCATTAAGTAGTTCGCATACTCAGGAGCCATAAGCTCATATAAATGTGTAAATTGAGATAACACACCCACTTCTTTCAGTGCACCAACTAACAGTAATACCCCAACGAAGAACAACAGTGTGTCGTATTCAATCTCACGAATATAATCGATGATTTTTTTGTTTACGTCTTTTTTGCGCATCAAGAATTGCGCAACCAAAAACATCAGCGATAAACCAAATAAAAAGGTTAATAGCGGTGGCACACTATAAAATACGCTCAAAGTTAAGGTGGCAATAATGGTCGAGAAAAAGATAACCGCAATGGTAATGTCGGTTTTTTCAATACGACGAGCCATTTGCTTTTCAAATACCACATTACCCGACATTCCTGCTGATAACATCACAGCCAGTAACGCAACGCTTGCAAGCGAAGGCACAATAAGTAATAACAAGTTACCAATAGTGACTTTTTCATCGAGGAAAATCATTAAGGTCGTTACATCACCTGTAATAAGCGATACCCCACCCGAGTTCACACTAAATACAATTAAGGTTGCGTATTTTATTAATTTTTTAGGGTCTAACTTCAGTGACATTACCACCGCAAGCGAGATCAAAGTTGCGGTTATATTGTCTGAAATCGATGAAAATAAAAACGCAAAACCACCAATCAAAAACATCAGCTTCCGTTCACTGATTTGATTTGGCATAATTTTATGCACAATATTTTGAATAAACCCTTTCGAGTTTAAATAAGCGACAAAGGTCATTGCAGCCATAAGAAATAACCACAACGTCGCTATTTCTAAAATATTATGATCAAGTTGATGTTGGATAGTTTCTGGGGTTTGCCCATGAATTGGAGAGATAAACAAGATAATCCAGCATAAAGTACCAAAAAAAAGCGTCGTTTTGGCCTTGTTTACATGGATAATATCCTCTATAACGATAAGCAAAAATGCCACCGCTATCAGGGTTAGGATAAGTGGGGTTACCATGGTGTTTGAACAACCTTTATAATAATGTAAAAATTGTAATTCGAGTGTTTCGGCGCGGATTCTAGCAGTATCTAAGTCATAAAACTATTCTCAATTAGATAAATTACTACTAAACGCTAACACCAAAATTTTGATTTACTGGAGCCATATGATCCCAGCTAAAAAGTTATTAAATACCCTTACAGAGCATTGGGGGGTGTTAGAACTATTATTTAAACGTTTTAAGATGGCTGATTTCAGCTTAAAAGACGTACAAAATGCGATAAAACAAAAACAGCCAAGCTGGTCAAATGAACGTATTTATAAAGAAACAAATCGTTTATTGAATCAAGATATCATTATTCCTCTTGCGAAGTCGTCACAATTAGAAATCAACCGTGCTATCGCTGATTTTGCGACTTTCTTACTACAAGAAGAGCACCTAGGTCTTGCCCAAGAAATCAGCGTATTAGTTGATGACTTAGCGCGCCTAGGCAACCGCCTTGCCAAAGCGGGTGAAATTGAAGATTACGACGAGCTCCGTCGCTTTAGCCGTATTATGGATGATCGGGTACGCAAAATAATGAAATTGTTTGCCCACAATGAAAACGCGATATTAAACATTGTTGAGCAAGCGAAAGCAGACAACGCCGTGCAATCTTTGCAAAAACGTTATCAAGCAGTAATTGAAGCGTTTGATGAATACATTGAACCTATGCTTGAAATGGTTGATATTCGTGGTGACTTCCACGCGTGCTTTAACACCATCGAAGCGCAAATTAGCGCGCAAATCGAGCAAATTGACCGTCTTGGTAAGTCATATCAAGACAAGCGGATGCTTGAGCAATTACGTACCCGTATTTTAGAAATGCATTTAGTTGGCCGTGAAAGTTTACGCAAAAGCGCCGATATGTTGATGCCACTGCGTGAAGAATTGCGCCGCAACAACCTAATTACTCGCCAAGCGGCCAAAGTGCTTGGTTTAGTGCGTAAAAATGGCGTCGATAACATGTTAAGTGCTGTACAGCCTAACTTTGTCTCAGACGCACAGCGTTTTTCACTCGGGCAACAACGTCATATCGTGGCCTATATGGCAGGCTTAGTTGACTTTGAGCACGATGAATATCAGCTTCCTGAACATGATGATGTGCCCGCCTATCAAAGCCCGCATATTCCTGATTACAACGACGTTAAAACACAATTTAGAAAACGCTTTAAAAAAGCCAGCAAAAATGCTCAGCCGCTGCTTAGTTTCTTAGATGAAAGCTACCCAGACTTAGAAGCTGACGAAATGCTGTTCTTGTATCAAAAATTAATTAGCGATGGCGACCTTGAAATTAGCCAAAGCCAAGAGAAAGTAAAAATAAAAATTGCCCAGCAACACTTCTCTCTTTACCCATTTAACTCATCGATTGCTGACGATAAAAAAGCAACAGAGCAATAACCATGACAGATATTAACTTAGATGATTTGACGCATCTGCAAGCTATTAATAAAAAGCTCACATCAGGCTACCACATTAGCGAACAAGACACGCTGATGTGGCAAGAGCTTGATCAACACATTGATGCTTATCGCGCGTTATTTAACGCCCTTGGCCATGATCTACAACATGATAGCCGTGGCTTTTACTATTTTGGCAGTGACGAAAGTACCCCAAATATGGGGAAAATTTCGCGTGCCATCGCACTGACTATCTACATCTTGATTGAGCACTATGCCAATACCGGTAAAGATCCAATGCGTGCCTTGTTTGACGAAGTAAACGACCTTGAACTGATGCAAACCTTAGTGCAAATCAACAAGCACTTGTTTGATCAATTAGAAATCTTTTCAGGCTCAGATTTACGCAAAGACGTGTACCTTCGCATGGTGCGTTTAGGCCTTGCTCGCGAAGTAGAAAACGGCTTTATGCTGCAAGCATCCATTTATCGTTATATCGATGCATTAATGGAAGTAAACGAAGAAACCTACCTAGGAGAGGACGAATAATGCAAAGCCAAAGCCTTTACGGACTCAGCAAACTTGCACTTTTAAATACCGCTGGCTATGCAAAATGCGTGATCCCTCTGGATAAAAGCAGTTCAATTTGTGCACCCAATAATACCGGTAAAAGCTCGGTAATTAATGCCCTGCAATTTCCACTGATCAATGATTTACGTTTAACAGAATGGGATGGCCACGATTTAGACGAAACCCGAAAATTCTACTTTTCGTCAGATCAATCCTATATTTTACTCGAAGCCGATTTACCAAACGGCCCAGTGGTGATTGGTGTTGCTGGCCTTGGTAAAATTGCAGGTTACGCGCATCAGTTTTTTTGCTATCAAGGTAAATTAGACCTTGAGCACTACACCCAAGGCAAAACCATTGTAAAATTCACCAAGCTTTTTAATCACTTAAAAGAGCAAGGTTTCAATCCAATTGAATTAAAAGCGCAAGAGCTAAACGCCCTACTCACTGGCGGCGCAACCCCGTTTGATGGCGATATCAACTTAAAGATGATCCCGCTTAATAACGTGCAAGATTCAGCGATTTATAAAGAAATTTTTCGCCGTATCCTTAACTTGCATAAGTTAGGTGCCAGTGATGTTAAACGCTTTATGCTACGAGTATTTGAGCGTCATATGTCAAACTCACGGGTCGACTTTTATGAAGTGTGGCGACGTTCATTCGATAAAGTGAATCGCGCTAAACGTGAATTGAAAGCCCTTGAGTCAATGCAAGAGCCAATCGCCGCCCTTGAATCAATGCTTGAAAACCAAACGGTTTTAAAAGGCAAGCTTGCTGCCTATGCGCCAAAAATTGACCAAGCACTGATTGACTTTGAGACTTATCAACAAGAGCAACTCACTGAGCTAAATATTGCCCTTGAAGATATCGAGCACGAAAAGCATGAGTTTGACCAAAAGCAACAGCTGTATATTCAGCAATCGCGTGATATTGAGCGTAAACAAACTCAAATTGAACAATGGTTTTTAGACTATCGAGCGCTTAAATCTGAGTTTGAACTAGTTAACAAGGCCACTTTAAAAGTAAGCCTTACGCAGCTTAAGCAAGATTATGAATCGCTATCGCATTCGTTAAGCAGTGCTCAAGGTCAAAGCTTGCACACGCTAGATTACCGTATTAGCGAAACACAAAAGCAAATTAAGAGCTTAAAACTACAGCTGAAGAACCTCGAGTTCAATTTATTCACCCGTATGCGGGAAGATTTGTCTTTAAAAGAAGTGGAAGAAATTTCGCGTATTCTAAACCCTGATATCTTATCATTTGCCACCACCAGCAATGGTGATGTTGATATCACAGACGAAGATGCCTTTGGTGAGTTTTTAGAGCTGTTATCAGCAAACGTGAAAGGCGGAGTACTGACTCTTCCTGGCGCAAGCATTAAACTGAAAAAACTAAGTCCTGTGCAAATGCAAACGGGCGAAAATAAAGAGCAACTAACCGCGCAACTCGCTGCACTTGAAAATTCATTAAAAGAGTTTAAACAACAGCGCGAAGTGGCTGCTAATGTCGCCGAAAAGCAAAAAGAAAAAGATGCCTTATATGATGAACTAATGGCCTCTGAAGAAGCCTTAAAACGCTTTGAACAATTTGAAGTGATGCAGCAATCTGTGGATGCGCAAACTTTGCTAAAAGAGCAGTTAAATGCAGAGCGCGAACAAGTTGACGACTACCTGCAAGACATTCAAAAGAACAGTGGCTCAATTAGCGACCGTCGTTCAATTATCAAATCGAAAAAAGATTTGCTTGCGCGCCAAGCTGACCGTTTACGTCAAGTTAAATCTGAACGTATTGATCACACGCTTGATTTTTACTCTGGCAAAGTGACTCCATACATGATTGAAATCAGTATTGATTTTGATAACTTAAGCGATCTCATCCATCACTTTAACAAAGACTGCCAAGAGCTACGAAACTTTGATATCAACGTACGTAACACCTACATGCATATTTACAATGCGGGTATTACTAAATTTGATAACGAAAACGATGAGTTTACTAAATACGAAAAGCTGATTAGCGCGTTTCATAACATTGATAACGAGCGTGATGCCGTTGAGCGTCAAGGCCGCGTTGCGTTAACCGAAGTCGCCGCCACCATTAAAGGCTTGCGCGAAGACTTAGACCGCCTACGCCGCGAAATGAATAGCTTTAATAAAGGAATTAGCCAGCACCGAATCTCTAACCTTCAAGCATTCAAAATTAATGTTATTCCGCGCAAGATGCTGGTTGATAGTATTGATACCATTATCAGTACCTCAAATCAGTTTGAGCAAGGCGATACCCTCGATTTATTAAGCCAAGAGCCTTATAGCGAATCTGCGGTAAACGAAGCAAAAGATCATTTAATTAAGCTTGCTTCAGAAAAAGCCGGTTTAACACTGACCGACTTATTCGATATTCGTTTTGAAGTGGTGAATCGTGCTGGTGACACTGAGCACTTCGAAAAAATCGATTCAGCAGGTTCTAACGGTACACGTATCACTATTAAACTATTATGCGGCATGCTATTCATTCGCTATCTATTAAGTGATCAAGAACAAAACCTGTATCGTATTCCTATTTATATTGATGAAGCGGCAGATATCGACCCACAAAACCAAAAAGCAATTATCGAAACGGCTCTGAGCTTTGGTTTTGTGCCTATTTTTGCTTCTGTTAAACCACAAGTAAGTTGCGACTACATTGTACCTATTCGTACAGTAAAAGATGGCGCGCAAAACTGGGTAGACGAAAAAGACTGGATCGAAGTAGAACACAGTACTTAATACAACATGTCATGGATGACTGTATTTACAATCAATTACAGTACTTTTTTTGAAATGTGCCATAGTAAATAAATAATCATTCAGTTGAATTATTTTTGTGTTATGTTATCAAATAAGTAGTGGAAATTTTGCCAAGGAGCAAACAGTATGAAAAACTTATTAATCGCCACGGCTGTATTACTTTTAGCGGCTTGTGCCAAAACCCCTGATTGGGATTACGACAAATCAGCAGACTTTAGCAACTATCAAACTTTCTCTTGGGTTCCTAACGCGAGCCTAACTAAGAATGTTGCAAACTACCAAATTAGCCCGTTAATGGAAAAACGTGTACGTGAAGCCGTTAATGCTGAGCTTGAAAAAAACGGTATGAAACTTGTTGATATGGCACAAGCAGATGTACTTATTAACTACCATGCATCAGTTGATAAAAAAATCGACGTTGATACCTTTAATGTCGGTTACGGCGCACGTTGGAACTATTGGGGTATGGGTTACAACACGCAAACAACTACTCGTGAGTATGAAGTAGGCACACTGATTTTAGACGTAGTGGACCGCGCTTCTAACCAACTAGTTTGGCGTGGTGCAAAAGAAGGTCGTTTGCAAAAAAACCAAACACCTGAAAAACGCACTGAGATAATTAAAGAGACAGTTGCTAATATTCTAAGTAACTTCCCACCTAAACCTCAGCAGTAGAGTGTTAACACACATCGTTTAAAAGCTCGCAAATTGTGAGCTTTTTTGTTTGTGATGATTAAAGTTTGCTATGATGCTGAAAGTAACTCTAAATGGAATTAGGGGTCTTAGAGAAAGACCCAAAAAGGAATAAAATGAAATTAACTTGCCCAAACTGTAAAACTATAATAGCGACTAAAGATATAAAAAAGGTTAACAAAGACAGCCTCTTTATTGAAAATCAATGTCCCTCTTGTCAAGCATGGTTTTGCTTAAATAAAACACAGACGATTTTAAAAATCGTTGGTATTTCTTTATTGTTAATAACTAGCTTACTTAATATTTTTAATATTAAAACTGAATATAGCCTAGCTTTTTCGATCATTGGTTTTATAGGCATTTTTATTGCACTCATCATCACTTTCTTTGGTAAATATGACGCGGTTAAAAAATAAAAGAAAGTTAAAAGTAAAGTATGCTGATATCAGTGATACTAGAGTACTACTGAATCAAATCGCCTTTACATTATTTTTATGGGTCACGGGAGTTACCTTAATAACTCTTGCTATAAGATTCATCTATGAAGGTTATATTTTGACTCCTACAGATTACCGAACCGACTCTGACATTTATTTTTTCTCGACGACCCCCTTTTCATATGTATTTAATCTCCTTTTTTACTTAGGGGGTGGCGCTTATTGTTTAGCAGCGCCCTATCTTTTTAGAAAACACTTTCCCCGCAAGAAAGACCAAAAATCAAATCACAGAAATACAAAATAAGTTTACTAAAACTAAACGCCATTTTAGTTGATCGCGCCCTGAAGTGACCCCCAGCATGGTTTTTTTATTACCTATTGAAATCTGGTTGGAGTGGTATAACTGAGTGATTCAGATACAATAGCCGCAATTTTGCAGTGAGCCCCTATAGTGTTCACTGCCCTAGGTAAATCAAATACATTCAAGAGAGTTTTAGATGGTACGCGCAGTACAGCTTACACTTCCCGCTTTATTCGTCACTTGCTCAGTGCTAGCAGAAGACGCAAACAATATTGAACAAATCACCGTTGAAGTCTCAGCAACCGCAAATAAGGAGCCTGTCGGCACTTTTGATGCGCCTGTATCAAATCTAGAATATGACCCGCGTGTAGATTTGCAGTCACGTAATATGGCTGAAGCACAAGCTGATGTAACCATTCGTGGAGGTATTTTCGAAAATACCGGCTTTCGTGTTGGCAGTAGTACCTTATTCGACCCACAATCGGGCCACTACTTCGCTGAAATTCCTATTGCGCCACAAATGCTTACTGGCCCTGCCATTTTAACAGGTGCTGATAACGCACTGTATGGCATGAACAGCTCCGTTGGTACAGTTTCATTTGGCTGGCGTCCTATTACAAGCACTGGTAGTGTTTCACTTGGCACTGGCACAAATGACTTTAACTTATTAAGCATTCATGCTGCCCACAGCCAAAAGCTTGAAAGTATGCCCGATTGGCGGTTAGGGTTTGAAGGTGAATATTCAAACTCGCAAAGTGATGGCTCAATTGATAATGGCGACCACGACTTTGAACGTGCCTCAGCGCGCATTCAACTTGCCAGTGACTCATCACAAACTGATTTAATGTTCGGACGCCAAGAGAAATTTTTTGGTTGGCCGAACCTTTACACACCATTTAATTTTAACGAAACCGAAGATCTTGAAACCAAGCTATTGATGCTAAACCACAAACAAATGTATGGTGAGAACAATAGTTTTGAAGTAACAGGTTATTGTCGTAAACATAACGACCATTACATATTGTCTCGTGAAAACCCAGCTATGTTTGAAGCGTTTCATGAAACCACTGTTAAATCATTGGGTTTGTCGGGTCGTCATTCGCTCAATAACAGCTTTGCAGTTAACTACTCAGGACAGTTTATTGCTGATTCAATTGAATCAACATCTCTTGAAAACAACTTTACCTCACGCAACTACACTAAACTAAGTATCTTGCCTGAGTACAAGACTGCCCTTGCATCTAATAAAGAACTTACTGTTCGTGTTGGTGCTGCATTTGATGATACTAACCGTGATAGCTCAGATACCTCTTTTATTGCCGATGCAAGCCTGAAAGTAGTTAATCAAAATGGCAATGAACATACTTGGTATGCATCATACGCAGAAGCAACACAAGTGCCTGGTTACACCGCAATTGGCGGCAGTGAAACGGGCGGATTATTTAGAAGTAATTACAACCTCGAGCGCGAAACGACCGATAACCTCGAGCTAGGTTTATTGATTGAAGAATCATCTTGGCGTTTAGATTCAGCTATCTTCTATCGTAAAGATAAAAACCTAACGGATTGGACATATCGCTTTGATGCAACCTCAGCACGTTTTGCAAACCCAGTTGACATAGACACCTTAGGCGTTGAGTTTTTAGCGAATAAATCGTTTGAAAACACAGAGCTAATTGCCAGTTACACCTATTTAGAAAAGTCAGAAGACTATGGCACGGCTGATATTGATGCCAGCTTTTATGCGCTTAACTACCCTGACCACCGTGTAACACTAGGTGCAGTATGGCAGCCTATGGATGTACTTGAACTGCGCATTGATAACGAATGGCGTAAGCAACATAGTAACCGCCTACGTAGCTCTGACGATGAAGCCTTCTTTACTCAATTAACGCTAAAATTCACGCCAGCTCAGCTTGAGAATGTGTTTATCACTTTTGCTGCTGACAACATTTGGGATGAATCATTTGAAGAAGTTCCAGGTACCCCAGGCCGCGGCGAGCAATACACGCTAAGCGCGACTTATACTTGGTAACCAAAAACAACAATGCCAGTCAATTGACTGGCATTCTCCTATCGCGTTACCGTCTAAGATATCTAACGAACCATAACCAAAATTATATTAAATGCCATAAATAAAACTTTGGTTATAAAAAACACAACTGATCCCAGTAACCGTTAAAAAATGTTAAAGGTTTAATCTTTTTTAAGTCATCTGCTCAAGTTCAGTAATTAAATACAGTGCTTGTTCGTTAGTGGTGCCACACACATCAATAGTGGCAGAAAAGTCGCTACACACCTTAGGCCTTGATTCATCACCAAATAATTTACATAGGTTATTATCATCAAGTTGAATACAGCGCTCTCCCGCTGCTTTCCCGTTTGGCATCCCTGGAATAGGTGAGCTAATACTAGGTGCAATACAACAGGCGCCACAGCCTAATCTACATGCCATTTTATCTGTCATTGGGTACCTCTTATAGAACCTTTGTAGCGTCTTTGTAATATGTGCAATGCTTTGTTACATCTTCAAACGCCTTGTAAACACTTTATTGCGTATGCTTAGCCTATCAAGTTTATTTTAATTACCGTCAACCGTGAGGGACTATCCCGTGGCTAGTAAAAAACAAATCATTCTTCCTATCGCCGTATTACTCGGTGGCCTAGGAATGGCTTTTGCGTTTGCTTCAATGAAACAAGCGCCGGTCGAAAAACCAGAACAAGACAACCGTCCGCTTGTATCAATAAAACCATTGAACTTTGATGCTATTACGCTCGATGTAAAATCACATGGAATCGTGAAGCCAAAAAACCACACGGAGTTAGTCGCACAAGTCAGTGGCCAAGTTGTGTCACTGTCTGAACAATTTGTACAAGGTGGATTTGTTAAGCAAGGCGACATTCTAGCACGTATTGATCCAAATGATTACGAAGCAGCATTAATCGAAGCAGAAGCAGGCCTTGCTCAAGCCAGTTCGGCTCTTGAAATTGAACGTGCGCAGGTATCTGTAGCGCAAGCTGAATGGGATCGCATCAAAGGTGACTCAAACCAAGTTATTCCGTCAAAGTTATATTTACGCAAACCTCAGCTTGCTGAAAAATTAGCAAGCTACCGCGCTGCACAAGCGAGTGTAAAACGTGCAAAACGTAATTTAGAGCGCACTTACATTAAAGCACCTTATGATGCCATTATCGACGAGCGATTAATTAGCTTAGGCAGTGTGGTAAACCCTGGCAGTAGCTTTGGTAGCTTAAGCTCAACCTCTATAGCAGAGGTTCGTCTTCCAGTTGCTGATAAAGACTTGCAATACCTAAACAACCAGGGCATTGGTGCAAATGTGTCAATCAGTGCTGAATTTGCAGGTAAACAAACAACATGGCAAGCAACTATTGTTCGCAGCGAAGGCGTTGTTGACCAACGTAGCCGTATGAACTACTTGGTTGCTCAAGTCGCAACGCCTTATGAGCAAAAACAACCTTTACGCTTTGGCTCATATATTAATGCGACGATTGAAGGCCGTGCCCTCGATAATGCTATTGTCGTACCGCACCACTTAGTTAAAGATAAAAAAGTCGCTGTATTACAAGATGGCGAAACACTGACATTCAAAACGCTGAATATCGTGCGTGAGCAAAATGGCATGGTGATCGCTGATAATGGCTTGGCTAATGGTGAAAAGTTAATTACCTCTGCACTTGAGTATCCCACAGAAGGTATGGCTGTAAAACTCGATAACGCTGAATTGAGTGTACCTACAACACAATTAGCACTGAAAGAGGAATAAAGCCATGACCACACATAGAGAAAAAGGCCTGATAGCGTGGTTTGCTCGTAACCCTGTTGCGGCAAACCTGCTGATGATTTTCATCTTAGTGGGCGGCTTGCTTACTGCAATGTCAGTTCGAAAACAAATGTTTCCACAATTCGAAAGTAATTGGATCAGCATTCAAGCAATTTACCCAGGTGCTGCGCCACAAGAGGTTGAAGAAGGAATTACCATTAAGGTCGAGGAGTCTTTAGAAGGGCTCGAAGGCATAAAGCGTTTAATCACTTATTCAAATCGTGGCTTTTCACAAGCATGGGTCGAAATAGAAGAAAAATACGACCCGCAAGAAGTACTTGATGAAATCAAGATGCAGGTGGATTCAATAAACACCTTCCCTGCCGAGATGGAACGCCCTATTGTTCGCCGCGACAAGTTTGAACAAGAAGTGATGATCCTTGCGCTGTATGGCGATATGAGCAACTACCAACTCAAAGAACTTGGTAACGACATAAAAGACGAGCTACAAGCTTTACCGCAAATCAACTTGGTCAACTTTTATAGTGGTTTAAACTACGAAATTGGCATTGAAATTAGCCCAGATAAACTGCGTGAATATGGTTTAACTTTCCGTGATATCGCAACCGCAGTGCGTAGTTTTTCAGCGAATATGTCCGCAGGTCAAATTCGCTCTGAAAATGGTTATATTTCGATGCGAGTTGAAAACCAAGCGTATCGTGGTAAAGAGTTCGAAAACCTGCCTTTATTACACCTTCCAGATGGCGCACAAGTATTACTGGGCGACGTAGCAACGATTAATGATGGCTTTGAAGAGGGTTTACAGTACTCTAAATACAATGGCAAAAACTCACTGACGTTCGAAGTCAATGCATCAAAAGATCAAGATATAACCAAAGTTGCCGCTGTTCTTAAAAAATACCTTGCAGATAAAGCCTCACAGTTACCAGCTGGTGTAAAACTATCGCCTATTGTTGATTTAACTTACTACCTTGAAGGTCGTCTAAACATGATGATCGACAACATGGTTTGGGGTGGTATTTTAGTTATGGTAGTACTTGCCCTATTCTTACCATTACGCTTAGCATTTTGGGTCATGATGGGCCTGCCTGTTTCATTCCTTGGCGCATTTTTAATGATGCCTTTGGGCTTTTTAGATATCACCATCAACTTAGCCTCTTTATTTGCATTCATACTGGTGCTGGGGATTGTGGTTGATGATGCCATTGTAGTCGGTGAATCGGCCAGTGCTGAAATTGAAAAACACGGCCACAGCCTTGATAACGTAGTACGCGGCGTAAAACGCGTTGCCATTCCTGCCACCTTTGGAGTGCTAACCACAATTGCAGCCTTCTTACCACAAACGCTGGCATCTGGCCCAGGCTCAGCCTTCTCTAAAGCTATTGGTGGTGTGATTATCCTTTGCTTAATCTTCTCTTTGATTGAATCAAAATTGATCCTGCCTGCTCACTTAGCAGCAATGAAAAATAAACCAGCGAATCCTAAAAATCCGTTACATCGCTTACGCTTAGGGATGGATAATGGCTTAAAAAGTTTTATTGATAATTACTACACACCATTTATTGGTCACTGCATACACTACCGTTATACCGTGATCGTAGGCTTTATATGTGTATTGATTGTCAGCGGCGGCATGTTTGCAGGTGGATTAGTAAAATTTGTGGCGAACCCTAAGATCCCACATGATTTTCCACGAATTTCTATAGAAATGAACCTGTCATCTTCTGAACAAGCTACACTCGAAACAGCTCAAACTATTGAAAAACTAATTTTAGATGTCGATAAGCAACTTGAAGAGCAATATGGACAAGCAATGATCCGCGACTTATCGGTTAGTTTGCGCGGTCGTACAAGTGCACGCATTATGGCTATTTTAGTTGAACCGGACTTACGCCCTATTGATACCTTCCAATTAAGTGCAATGTGGCGTGAGCAAATGCCGCCTCTGCCTGGCGTGAAAACACTAAACATTGAAGACAGTATCATGAACGGTGGTCGTGATGATGGCGATGTTAGCTTCCGCTTAGAAGGTAAAGACATCAACAAGTTAAAAGAAGTGGCCGCTAAACTAAAAGAAAAGCTTAATGGTATGCAAGGTGTGGGTGATGTTAATGACTCACTGCAATCAGCAACCGATGAAGTACAACTTGAGCTTAAACCGCTTGCTTACAGCCTTGGTTTAACATTATCAGACGTTGCATCACAAGTCAGCTTTAGCTACTACGGTCTTGAAGCACAACGTATCTTACGTGACGGTGAAGAGATTAAAGTGATGATCCGCTACCCTCGTGAATCTCGTAACGCGGTAAGTGACATCACAGATGCACGGATAATTACACCAACCGGTGTAGAAGTTCCCCTTGCAGAGGTCGCAAAAGTAAATATTGTTGATGGTGTAAACCGTATTCGTCGTGAAAATGCAAAACGTACTGTAAACGTTTGGGCTGCGGTTAACACAGACCAAGCAGAACCATTTGCCATTGCGAAAGAAATTCGCGATGAATACTTACCTAGCCTACTGAAAAGCTACCCTGGAGTTGAAAGTAATGTAGCCGGTCGCATTCAAGAAGAAATGGACAGTGTGGCAGAGCAAATACGTGATTTTGCTTTATCTATGCTGATTATCTTTGCATTGTTAGCCATTCCACTGCGTTCATATTCACAGCCGTTCATTATTATGTCGGTTATTCCATTTGGTGTGATAGGTGCCATGTTCGGTCATATGATTTTAGGTATGACCATGAGTAGCCTATCGGTATTCGGTATCATCGCTGTTGCTGGTGTGGTGGTGAATGACTCGCTGGTTATGGTTGATTTTGTTAATAAAGCGCGCGCCGAAGGAGTTGCGATAAAAGAAGCTGTCATGCAAGCAGGTGCTCGTCGTTTTAGAGCAATACTACTTACTTCAATTACCACATTTATCGGTGTCTTACCGATTATAATGGAAACAAGCTTACAAGCGAAAATTGTCATCCCTATGGCGGTTTCACTCGCTTTTGGTGTGCTGTTCGCCACAGTGATCACACTTATCTTAATTCCATGTCAGTACGTAGCACTAGAAGACTTTAAGCGCTTAATTAGCAAGCTAAAAGGTAAAAAGGCTGCACCTGAAGCGGAGTTACATACAAGCAGTCACTAATCTTTCTCATCCCAACCTAAAACGCTTGGTAAGTTTTTTGCCAAGCGTTTTGTCATATAAAGAGAAATAAATGCGACATAGCACCAAAACTCAGGTACGGTATAAAAGTTAATCAATCGTATAGTAAAAAACACTTTCAATAGATGAAAAACAAGGAGTTAAACCTAAAAAATAAAATAGAACAATAATCACAACAAGGGAAAAAAATGAAAACATTAGAGAACTATTTAAAGCCATTAATGCTGATATCAGTATTGCTCTTTGCAAACCTTGCTTTTAGTAAAGAAAAAGCACAGCAAATGGCTGACTTTATTCAAGAGTTTCATAATTATAAACAGTTTAATGGTAACGTCTTAGTTGCTAAAGAAGGCAAAATACTTTTTGAAAAAAGTTATGGTTATGCCAACTTCGAATGGGATATAAAACATAGCAAAAACAGTAAGTTTAGGATTGGCTCAATTACAAAGCAGTTCACAGCGATGCTAATTCTACAACTAGCTCAACAAGGCAAACTCAAGCTTGACGAACCATTAGCAACCTACCTACCCGATTATAGGCAAGATTCCGCTAATAAAATAACTATTCGCCAAATACTTAACCATACATCAGGTCTTGGTAATTACACACAAACAAAAGACTTTGGCGAGAAATACAGTAGAAACCCATATAGCGTTGATCAGTTTATTCGTCTGTTATGTAGTGATGATTTATTATTTGAGCCTGGCACACAATTTCGCTATAGCAACTCAGGCTATTTTATTTTAGGGGCAGTAATCGAAAAGATAACAGGAAAACGCTACCAAGATGTCTTGCAGGAAAATATTCTAACACCACTTAAAATGGCTAATACAGGCTACGATTCTCACAGTAAAATAATAAAGTACCGTGCATCGGGTTATGCTAATAACCTAGCAGGTTATAGCAACACTGACTATCTAGATATGTCCATTCCTTATGCAGCAGGTGCAATGTACTCAACCGCACGTGATTTATTAAAATGGGATCAAGCTCTTTACTCTAACCAACTGTTGACTGCTGAATATAAAAAGCAAATGTACCAAGTATCTAACCAACGAGATTATGCGCTCGGCTGGGAGGTTAAAAAGTTAGATAAAGATCAATATGGTAAAGCTTTGACTCAAATACAGCATGGCGGTGGTATTAATGGCTTTAATGCATTCATTAGCCGAGTTATTGAAGATAAACTCCTAATCGTTATTTTAAATAACACAGGTGGTGCACCATTAACCCCCATGACTAATGGGCTTCTCAATATTTATTACGAAAAGCCTTATGAAGCGGCTACTGAGCATGCTGATAGCATACTATACAAAGCACTTAAGGTTGGCGGTATTGCTGCACTAAAAGAAAAATATGCAGAGCTCGTCACTCATCATAAAACGCCTCGTGAACGAACGATTAATTACTTTGGCTATGAATTAATGCAAATGAATAAATTAAATGCAGCGGTGGCAGTATTTGAACTCAATAGTCAGCATTATCCCGACTCTGCCAATACCCATGACAGCCTAGGTGAAGCCTATTTAGCAGTTGGGGAAAAGCAAAAAGCGCTCATCAGTTATAAAAGAGCCCTTGAGTTAGATCCTGAAAGTGAAAGTGCAAAAAACGCTATTAAGCAACTTCAATAAAGACGAAGCCACCGTAAGTGGCTTCTTTTAATTTTAGCACGCCTGTTTTTGATTAAGCTCGATATAGGCTACTAAGTCTTCAATCGAGACGACAGGCATAGCGTGCTCAATGGCGAACGTGCTTACCTCTGGTAAGCGAGCCATTGAGCCATCTGGATTCGTTAATTCACAAATAACTCCAAAAGGCGCTAGTCCCGCTAACTGCATTAAATCAACTGACGCTTCAGTATGACCTCTACGAACAAGCACCCCGCCTGTTTGTGCACGTAAACCAAACACATGGCCAGGGCGAGATAAATCTTCTGGTTTTGCTTTTTCTGCTGTGGCTGCTTTAATTGTGGTGACGCGATCAGCCGCTGAAACGCCTGTTGTAACACCCGTTTTAGCTTCAATAGTGACAGTATACGCAGTTTTGTTCTGACTGGTGTTATGCTCAACCATTTGCGGTAAGTCGAGTTGTTTAACACGCTCATCGCCCATACAAAGACACACAATACCGCTGCCTTCACTGATCATCATGGCCATTTGTTCGGTTGTTAGGTGCTGTGCTGAATACACAAAATCACCTTCGTTTTCACGGTTTTCGTCATCTACCACAAGCACGCCCTCACCTTGCTGCAATGCAGCAATAGCACGCTCAACGCGTTCAAGTGGTTCGCCAAACTGGCTTAGTAAAGAAGACTGAATCATCATTTTTAATACCTATTAAATTAAATATGAAAAGATTCAGGACATTGAAAGGCACAGCAAAAAAGACCACCCGAGGGCAGCCAATTACTGTTTTATAGATTAACTATATTCTCTTTCATCCGGACTATCACCGTCGGCTCTGGCCTCTCACCAGATCTGCTGACCTTTAACCAAAGTTAAAGCGCTCGCGGGCTCACTTAACATCGATAAGTATACCGCCGGTGGGGAATTTCACCCCGCCCTGAGAATGTTGCTTAATCATAAAGACGAATAAGCTCAGTCATTCTATACCTAAAATAATTAGTTATCGAGTACTCGCTTATCTAAAATGCCTTTTTCAATCAGTTGATTGAGAATCGCCTTCGTTTTTTCTCGACATATATCTCTCACTAAACGAACAGCAGGTGTGATTGACTGCCTGCTTGGGCAAATTAGCCAAAGCTCTGCACAAAGGTGCGGGTAATTTTGCATAACAGGTACGACCCGCCCTGTTAATAAATCATCACTGATATCTATGCATGATTTCACAGCAAGACCTTTACCAGCCACGCACCAACGCCTTACTAGGTCACCATCATTAGACGCACGGCGGCCTTGCATTTTCACCTTAAAACGCTCGGTTCCATTGGTAAATTCCCAGACATTATTGATGATATCTTGCAGTTGATAAAATAGGCCTTGATGCTGATTTAATTCATCGGGATGTGTCGGCGCGCCATATTCAGCAATATACTCTGGTGTTGCACATAGCAGCCTTGGCACATTACATATTTTAAACCCATATAGGTTTGAGTCGGATGGCGAGCCATAACGTAGTGCAAAGTCAACTGAGTCACGATAAAAATCGACATTACTATCACTGATATGCGGTCGCATGCTGAGTTTGGGATACTCATCCAAAAGCTCATCTAACCAAGGGGTAATAATATTGCGCCCCAAATCTGAAGAAAGTGCAACCCTTAACTCTCCTTCTATTTCATCATGCTCGCCTTTTAGCGCAAGTGTCGCTAATGCTTGTTTGCATTGCGGTAAAAAACGCTCTCCCGCGGCTGATAATCTTAAGTGACGAGTGGTACGAACAAAAAGCTCTGCGCCAAGGGCTGCTTCTACTCGCTTTATTGCAGCACTCGCGGTCGCAGCGCGCATATCTAACTTAGCCGAAGCTTGGGTTATACTACGAAACTCCGCCACCTTAAGGACTAATTTGAGATCTTCAACCTGCATATTAACTAAAATTTTTTGATAATGTTTATTTGATTATGCGCTTTATCGTAAAGTATGCAAGGCGTACACTGCACCTAATGTTATACATGCAGGAGCAATTACATGACACACCCTATTATTTCTGACTTACAACGCCGTTATACAAGTAAACGCTACGATGCATCAAAACACGTTAGCCAAGAAGATTTAAACATTATTTTAGAAGCGTTACGTTTATCGCCTTCATCAATAAATTCTCAACCTTGGAAATTTGTTGTCATTGAGTCTGAGCAAGCAAAGCAACGCCTTCACGATAGTTTTGCTAACAAGTTTCAATTTAATCAGGTGCATGCTAAAGCGGCATCACACACCATTTTATTTGCCTATAATCCAAGCTATAAACGTGAAGATTATGAAAAAGTAATTGATGCTGATATCGCTAACGGCCGAACTAAAGCTGAAAATAAAGAGCAAGCCTTTGGGGCGTTTGCCTTTGTCGATTTAAATACCGATGAGCAAGGTAATAATGCTGCATGGACCAAGTCACAAACTTACATCGCTTTGGGTAATACTATGCACACAGTGGCGCGTTTAGGTATTGATTCAACGCCGATGGAAGGTGTTGATAAAGAACTGCTGAGTGAGTTATTCGCTGATGAATTAGAAGGGTATATTTGTGAAGTAGCCCTTGCTATCGGCTACCATGAACCTGAACAAGATTACAACGCGGCATTACCAAAATCACGATTAGATAAAAATACGGTGATTAAAGTAATTTAATAATCCTTTTAATAGCTTGAATTAATACCTTGAAGTGAGAAGTTCACTTCAAGGTTCATCGTCATATTATTCGCCAGTCGACTTTTTACGAGAATGTGCAGTGCCTGACACGCGTGTTCGCTTGTTAAAAGGTTTTTTACTTTGAGTTTTAGCCGCAGATGACTTTCCACCTGTTGGTTTATTTGTGCCTTGTTGCCCTTTATTTTGCTGTGGCCGCTTTGCCGTTTTAGGTTTTGGCTTTTGTGTTTGCTCTTGATCTGGACTTTTCGGCTTTTTTGGTTTCTTTGGTTTTTTAGGCTTTATTGGTCGTGTATCAAGTGGCTTTTCTGCAACTGGCTTAGTTGGCTCAAAACCTGACTCTGTAGCACGCGGAATTAATTGCCCAATAAAACGTTCAATCCCATAAAGGTCATCTGCATCATCAGCGGTTACAAATGAAATTGCATGTCCCGACGCGCCAGCTCTACCCGTTCGACCAATACGATGAACATAATCTTCATATACATTTGGTAAGTCATAATTAACTACATGCGGTAGCTCAACAATATCTAAGCCTCGTGCCACGATATCAGTGGCAACTAATACTCTTACATCACCATTTTTGAAACCTTCAAGTGCTTTGACACGCGCCCCTTGCGACTTATTACCATGTATAGCTGCACCACTGATATCATCGCGCTCAAGTTGCTTAACCAAACGATTAGCGCCGTGTTTCGTGCGACTAAACACCAACACCTGTTGCCAATTATTGGCACGAATTAAGTGACTTAGCAAAGCTGTTTTTCTTGACTTATCAACAGCATAAACTGATTGCGTCACTGTTTTTGCAGTGGTATTTTTTGCTGCAACTGAAATTTCTACCGGATCGTTAATTAAGCCCTTTGCCAGCGCACGGATTTCATCTGAGAAGGTCGCAGAAAACATCAGGTTTTGACGCTTTGCAGGTAATTTAGCAATGATGCGCTTAATATCATGAATAAACCCCATATCAAGCATACGGTCTGCTTCGTCGAGGATAAGCACTTCTAAATCATCAAATTTAATCGCATTTTGGTTATGTAAATCCAACAAGCGACCAGGTGTGGCGACAAGAATATCAACGCCTTTGCGTAGACGCATCATTTGCGGATTAATTTTAACACCACCGTAAACAACAAATGAGCTTACATTTGAATGCTTAGCATATTGCTCGACGTTTTCGCTCACTTGTAAAGCAAGCTCTCGCGTTGGAGCCAGAACAAGTGCACGCGCACGGTTTGCACCTGCTTTTTTACCCTTTGCTAATAACTCAATGAGTGGCAATGTAAAACCTGCCGTTTTACCTGTTCCTGTTTGCGCTGCCGCCATAACATCACGGCCAGCAATAATTGCAGGAATTGCCTGTGTTTGAATAGGCGTAGGTGTTTCATAGCCTTTTTCTAAAACCGCATTAACTAAAGACTGTGATAATCCTAAGCCATCAAAACTCATAGTGTCTCTCAAATTCAAAAAATCAGCTGAATTGCCGAAGTGCGCGCATTATACCTAGGATAGTCAATAATGCATGGAATTATTTTATTAAAGGAAATTTCGGCACAAATGTAACCTTAGCACCTGAAGTACATGTTTAGGGCTGCGCTCCTTGTGTATTTTTCCAAAGGTAATGTGAAACAAATGCTACATGTGCAGTGCTACACATGCTGCAAGGTATACCTTTGTGAATCGGTGAAGCCCTCACTAGAACATCATAAAACACTATAAAAATCATACAGTTGAAGTCTCCAACAAAAAATAGTTAAACATGGTGCGCAGATTGCTGAATGCCCTTTGCAACGACACAACTGTTTTAGCTAAATCCATGTGTCAGAAGCTTTTTTATCTAATTTAAGAGAATGACCTATGTCTAATATTCCAGTATATCAAAATTATATCAATGGCCAGTTTGTGCAGCATTCAGCCAACTATATCGAAGTAATGAACCCTGCTAACGGAGACGTATTATCTAAAGTTCCCAGCGCAGACAAAGTTGAAGTAGAACAAGCCATCCATGCAGCAAAACAAGCACAACCAGAGTGGGCAAGTAGACCCGCAATCGAGCGTGCGCAATACCTTCATAAAATTGCTGAAAAAATACGGCAAAACATTGACCGGCTCGCACGTGTGATAACGCAAGAACAGGGGAAAGTGTTGAGCTTAGCCAAGGTAGAAGTTAACTTCACTGCCGACTACCTCGATTATATGGCGAGTTGGGCTAGACATATCGAAGGCGAGATCATTACCAGTGATAGAAAAGGAGAAAATATTTTTCTATTCAGAAAACCGCTAGGTGTTGTTGCCGGTATCTTACCTTGGAATTTCCCCTTTTTTCTCATTGCAAGGAAGATGGCACCCGCTTTAGTTACCGGTAATACCATCGTCATCAAACCAAGTGAAGAAACCCCTAATAACTGCTTTGAATTCACCCAACTCCTCGATGAAGTTGGTTTACCTAAAGGTGTGTTTAATGTGGTATGCGGATCAGGACGAAATGTTGGCCAAGCCCTTTCTTCTAGCGAAGATATAAACATGATTAGCTTTACAGGGAGTGTAGAAACGGGCTCTGTTATTATGTCTGCCGCAGCAAAAAATATCACCAAAGTAAACTTGGAGCTTGGAGGGAAAGCACCCGCAATTGTGCTTGATGATGCTGATATAGATCTTGCAGTAAGTGCCATCAAAGCATCACGTATAACCAACACAGGACAAGTATGTAATTGCGCCGAGCTTGTCTATGTACACGCTAAGGTTGCTGATGAGTTTATTAGAAAAATATCCGATGCCATGGCATCAACACGTTATGGTGACCCACAAGTAGACCCTGATATCGAAATGGGCCCACTGGTTAATAAATCTTGCTTAAATAAAGTAGCCAGTATGGTTGAACAAGCTATTGCAGAGGGGGCAAAAGTGGCAACTGGCGCAAAGGTAGCCGACACCGACAGTGGCTACCATTACCAACCCACTGTGTTGGTTAACTGCCATGCCGATATGGAAATTATGCGCAAAGAGATTTTTGGTCCTGTACTGCCCATTCAAATCGTTAGCAGTTTAGAAGAAGCCATTGAACTTGCGAACTCATTAGAATACGGACTCACTTCTTCTGTCTATACTCAAAGTCTTAGCCAAGCCATGCGTGCCATAGAATTACTCAATTATGGTGAAACCTATATAAATAGAGAAAACTTTGAAGCTATACAGGGATTCCATGCAGGCACCAGAAAATCAGGAATTGGTGGCGCTGATGGCAAACACGGTTTGTATGAATTTACGCAAACGCACGTCGTGTATATGCAGAACTAATCTAAGTTAATTTATCAAAAAATAAAGCCGCAACACATGTTGCGGCTAATACTGAATCATTTAAGCCATCCAGTTAAGCTTAAAAGCTAACTGATGCTTCGACAATAACACCATCCCACTCTGTGCCGTCGCCAACCCCAAATAACGCCGTTCCTCCCCCTGAAAATTGTTCTTCTTCCTGTCTAACATACTCTAATTTGAATAAGGTGGAATCATTCATCCACCAGCCTCCTCCAACTTGGAGTCGAGTCGCAGTATTATTATTGTTGATATTGCCACTCTCGTTGTCAGACTCAGCATAGCGAGCGGCTAGATAAAAATGCTTGTTAAAAGTATATCGCCCCTCAATAGACCAAAATTGCATTTCTGACTCTTGCTCAATGTAACTAGTCTGAAAACTCCCCTGCCCATTAGCCCAACTAACATCGTCCTCGGCTCGACCATACAAAGCATGCAGTAAAATAGTGTCAGTCATGTATTGAATGTCAGCTTGCCATATAAACGCATCCACCCCAGGGACAATGAGAGGGTGTGTAGCTCGTGCATTAGGCGCTGTGCTGGCAAACTGATAATTATCGCCGTCGCCAACCGCAATTAACGACCCCGCAGATTTGCCTGTAACTGCACTTATTTCGTGATTGGTGGAAAAAACACCTGCGCCAAACGATAGGCCATTAGTTAAATTATAAGTACCACGTAAGCCAAGGTTGTACCCCCGATTATCTGAAAAATCCGCAAAAAAATCAGGTACTGAAATAGTCCCATCCCAAGTTACTGTACTGCCATTATTTAATGCATGTACACCATAAAACCAGATACCTTCTTCGGCAGTGATCATATCGACAAGGCTATTTCCCACAAACGGATTAGTTTGCACTGATGCGCCATCGGAATAACGCAAAAAGTTTTGTGTGGTCGAAACAACATTACCAAGCCTCACACCTACATCTTGATTAATCTGGTATTGGATCCACGCTAAATCTTGACTAATACTCGCGCTGCCATCATTCCAATCATTCGGCTCTTCAGCAAGCTCTGCAAAAATAGAAAGTTGATCCGTGACTTGTGCATTAATATTGAGGCCAAATCGTAAACGATGAAACCCTGAGTCAGTTTTAGCATTGCCTGGATCTGCTGCTGCCCCCTCAACCTCCATTCCAGTTTGCCAACTTTGCATAATGCCACCAGATAATTCAATTCTGTCTAGCCAATTTTCCGCACTCATAGCGCTAAAACAGGCTAAACTCAACGACGTTGCTACTGCTATTTTATTTAATTTCATTATTATGTTTCCCTTATGAAGTGTACTTCGAACATAAGGGATGGCAAAGACTATGCCATTGAAATGAAAACAAACAACAAATTGATTTCAAAGTATTTTTTGCATTAAATACATTGAAGCGTATTCAGTTTAATTCCTTAAAATCAAACTAATGTCGCAGGTCAATTGTCACATTTTGCTACATACATCGACAGCAAACAAAACCCACTCTTAGCAAGCATTATTAGGCTGAACAATCTTATACTTTTCCATTTTCCTATACACTGTAGAGCGACACACATTAAGCTCTTCAGAAACAGACGTTATATTCCAACGATGTTTTTTAAGCGTTTCAATTAGTAATTGCTCTTCATGGCAGGCAGTAAATTTAGCTAAGGCTTTTTCCTTTTTAAAAGAGCCCGCCGTTTTATGATCTGTTAGTGAAGAAAAGTGTTCGATTAAATCATCTGGAAAACAATTAATGGTTATTTCAGCTCCTTCACACACAGCTACCGCATACTTAATTACGCTGATCAGTTGTCTTATATTGCCAGGCCAAAAATAAGATTCGAGTGCTCTTTTTGCATCATCGGCTATGCTCAAACCATGCACCGCCATGCATTCTCGTTCGAGTATGTTGTCAATAATAAACGATTTATCAGACCGTTCTCGAAGTGCTGGTAACTTTAAAACCATACCGTTAAGACGATAATAAAAATCCTCTCGAAACTCTTTTAATTCAATAAGTGTTTTTAGATCTTGGTGTGTTGCAGAAATCACTTGTAAATCTAATGCGATAGGCTCAATCCCCCCAAGAGGCATAGTTTCGCGCTCAGCTAAAACTCGTAATAGCCGAGTTTGAAGTTGTACCGGCATATCACCTATTTCATCTAAGAAAAGTGTGCCACCATTTGCCTGCTCAAGCTTACCTTTCATACCTTTTTTGTGTGCCCCCGTAAAGCTACCGCCTAGGTAACCAAACAGCTCACTTTCTATTAATGTTTCAGGTATCGCGGCACAGTTTAGCGCCACAAATGGTTTATCAGCACGAGGACTCGATTCATGAATAGCGCGCGCAAACGCCTCTTTGCCTGTTCCTGTCTCACCGGTAATCATAATAGGTATGTCTTTATCAGCGACCAAAAGTGCCCTACGAACAAGCTGCTGCATAGAGGCATCTTCACCATTCAATTCATTAATCGGCGGGTGTTTAGTGAATGTTTTACTCTGCACTTTTGGCTCTGCTTGTGCCAATGGCAATGCCTTACTTTTTGGCACCTTTAAGGTTATTTCGACGTTTTCTGACAGCAATGGAAGTTGCACATTAACCGCATTATTTCCTCCATTTGTTTTACTTAGTAAACTATCAAGAGACAAACCAATAAATTGCTCAACATTAATACCTAGCAACGATTGATGCGATTGAAAATGAGACATAAAACAAAAAAATGCCGCGTGATTTGCACCAATAATTGTACCTTTCTCATTAATCGCGATGAGTTGCTCTTGGGTGATATCAAAAAAACTTTCAGCCGACTTTATACTTAATATAAGTTGGTTTTTATAGCTTGTATGCAAATAGCTATTTTCAATCATGCGCCCATATAACATCACCATTTTGAGTGTCATGAGCTGATGGTGCTTATTTTGGTCAGCGCCAATACACGACGCGTTTAAGCAACCCAGCAACTCTCCCATGGGATCAAAAATAGGTGTAACGGAGCAACTTAACTCTTTATGACTTGCATAAAAATGTTCAGCCTTATGAATGATCAAAGGGGCTTTTTCAATAAGACATGTGCCAATACCATTTGTACCTACTTGGTTTTCAGCCCACCTTGCACCAATAAGTAGGCCTGATTGCTTACTCAAACTTTCCTCTTGAGTAGATAAACTCGTTGCTAAGGTTAAGCCTGTGGCATCAGTTAAAATTGCAGAGTAGCCGGCATCGGCAATACGATTAGCTAAACCAACAAGGCCGCATTTCCCCGTATTTAAAAAGGTCTCTCTAAGCTGGAGTTGCGATCGCATTTCACTGGAAGAAAGTACCTCAACTTCATTAGACGCATAGGGGTCTAAGCCATAATTGAGCAAACTTCGCTTCCATGATCGCGCGATATATTTAGATGGTTGAATGTTACGTAGTTGAAATTCTGTGGACATAAACGACTGAGCACTACTAACGTCCATAGGTTGTGGAGTGTGTTTCATCACCTTGCTACTCCGTTCTATTGTTGTCGGGCAATTTAAGTAGCAGCATTAGGCTGGAACTATAAAAGCCTCAGTCTTTGTTTCTAAAACTATCACAGAAATTTAATCTAACAATACGCCTTTTACCCTATTTTAATTTTTATTCATGATAATTTTGCAATACAAAAACATGTCTCTCGGTTAAAAAAGCCGCTCACATTAATTTATTTTTGAGACAAGCGCCAAACTCTTAGCATCCTCTCTTCAAGCTATGAATTATTCTGCATATAGGTGTCTCATTGTTGCATTTAAGTTGCGACACCTGTTTCTCTTTTCGTACGAAAAAATACACTCAATAGCCACCAAAAGAAAAATATCAACTAAATATCAGATAGTTAACGACTTTGAAATTACTAAAAACTGTTGGCATATAATTTGGTACTAAGGTCATTCAAACTAAAACACCTTCTGAGGTTACAATGAAAAAAATGACAAATTTGAATCTGACTTACCTAAATTGCTGTTTAATATTAACTGGGATGTTGATCAACACACACGCATCAGCGGCCAGTTTAACTAAGCTCACAAAAGAAATTAAAAACTATAAACCAGTTACGCAAAAAAGGCTGAATGAAGCAGACCCAAAAGACTGGCTACTACCCAAAGGCAATTACGAAGGATGGATGTATAGCAAGCTGACGCAAATAAACAAAAAGAATGTTAAGTCTTTAAAGCCAGTATGGACGTACTCAACAAACTTAGATTCTGGTCACGAAGCCCCTGCCCAAGTAAACAATGGCGTTATGTTTGTATCTACGCCTTACAATCATGTAATTGCGTTAGACGCTAAAACAGGGCAAGTTTTTTGGCGCTATACGCACGACAACCCTTATGATTTATCAGTTATGCACAATACTAGCCGCGGCATCGCTCTGTGGGATGATAAGGTTTACGTAGCAGGACTTGATGGCACGTTAAATGCCCTTGATGCAAAAACCGGTGAGCGAGTTTGCCAAGCACAAATCGGCGACTGGAGTACAGGTGCATATATCACCTCTGCACCTACACCTGTAAAGGGCAAGATTCTTGTGGGCCCCTCGGGTGGTGAATATGGTGTCCGTGGTTTTTTGGAAGCAATGGACGCTAAAACATGTAAACAAGCCTGGCGCACATACAGTGTGCCAGGCCCTGGAGAGGCAGGACACGAAACGTGGAAAAAAGAAGGTAAGCGCCCAGATGCATGGAAGTATGGTGGTGGCAGCATGTGGATGCCTGGTAACTATGATCCAGAAGCGGATGTACTTTATTGGGGAGTGGGTAACGGTTCACCTTGGTTAGGTGATCAACGCCCAGGGGACAATTTATACGTTGCCTCCTCCATTGCTATGAACCCCGACAGTGGCAAAATTGTTGGTCATTTCCAATATCATCACAATGATTCGTGGGATTGGGCAGCCATGAATGCGCCTATGCTCGTTAATTTCAAAAAGGGTAATAAGACGGTTAAAGGCTTAGTCTCTCCCCAGCGAAATGGTTATTTATATTGGCTAGAGCGTAGCAACGAGGGAAAAATTAGCTATGTCGAAGGACAGCCGTTTGTAAAAAATAACGCATTTAAATCATTAGATAAAGAAACTGGACGTCCTACTTATGATTACAGACATGTGCCTGTAACAGGCAAACGCGTTGATTATTGCCCAAGTCTATGGGGCGGTAAAAACTGGCCATATGAAGCCTATAACCCCGAAACAGGCATCATCTACGTTCCCGCCAACAACAATCTTTGTAATTCTTTTATTGGTAAATTTCAAGATGATGTCGAGCCTGCTTCAGGACAGTTCTGGGCTGGTATCGACATACCCGATCTAGATGTTTACCTAGACAATCCTAAAAAAGGAGTAGGTCAACTGCAAGCGTGGAATATCAATACACGTAAAAAAGTTTGGCAACATGACTTTGGCAAAACCATGAATTGGGGCTCTGTGCTATCCACTGCTGGTGGCATTGTATTTAACGCAGGTACTAACGATCGTATTTTACGCGCGTTTGATTCGCAAACTGGCGATGTGCTGTGGGAGTTCCCTCTTAACTCGACAGCTATTGCCCCACCAGTGAGCTATGAAGTCGACGGTAAACAATACATTGCCATTACCGCAGGTTACGGTGTGGATGCACATTGGACAAATAGCGTGCTGGCAGAAAAAGATAAATCAGGCGAGTGGATTGCTGATGTACCTGAAGGGGGCGTGATTTGGGTATTCGCTTTACCTAATTAATTTACCAACTAAGCGAAAAGCACGCGTGCTTTTCGCTTTCACGTATAAATAACAAAGACGCTAATCTTATAAAAATAAAGGTATCTTATGACACAAAATGCATTTTCAAAGAAAATCATCGATTTGCCATGCTCGCAAAAAACTAACGATGGCGATGTAGCTCAAAACCACCCTGACAATTATTTTCGTCGTGATTTTGTAAAATATCTCGCTATCGCAATCCCAATAATGAATCTTCCTTTAAGCTCTGGGGTAAATGCAACCACTAAACCTGAACGACGTCCACCCCAAGCAGGAGATCGACTCACGTATTTCCAAAAATCAAAACGTGGGCAAATTATTAAGCTGTCGGATTTAAAAGAATTAGATAAACCTCTGCTGGTTGTTCCTTTTGATGTTGAAAATAATGTGGTTAAAGATGGCTCTCGCTACAACCAAATACTACTTCAAAAGTTACCCAGTGAATTACTCTCAGCAGAAACAAAAAAACTTTCAGACCAAGGTGTTATCGCTTATTCAGCAATTTGCACACATGCCGGTTGCCCTGTCACCGGCTGGGTTGCTGATGAAAAAAACTACATGTGCCCTTGTCACCAATCTGTTTTTAATCCTAAAGATAGCGGCGTGGTTGTGTCTGGTCCTGCTACACGAGGGTTACCTGCAATTGGGCTAAAAATTGAAGCCGATGAAATTATCCTAACCAATACATTTAATAGCTGGATTGGTTTTGGCAAAAGACCCAAATAATGGAGAAACATCATGAATATTCAAAAAGGTTCACTCAACTTAACAACCCTAATCATCATTATTTTAATGCCTATGAAAGCGCTTAGTGCGGCTAAACCTATAACAGGTGTGAGCTGCCAAGAAGGCTTTTATATCCTTACACCAGATAAACATATCCATTGGATAAGGGATCAACAAAAAGAGCGCACGCTTGTTTATTCTGAAGGTGACGATATTTATGCCATGGCTGAATGTGGTACAGGCGTAATAACAGTATTTGAAAACAAACAGTTGCAAACACCCCACTATAGCGCTTATTACAGTCCTAATTGTAGGAATATTGGCGCAGAAGTAGGTGAAACAAAAAGTATTTATCAAGGCGAAGTTAAAATAAATCACATACAAGCAACACCTAAAAGCCTAAAAATACGTCTTGCTAACAATGCACTTTTCAGTAGCAATAGCTGTACTGATCTTGCGATGCAAAGCGAGTAAGTAATGAAAGACACACGTTATTATCTTGCTTTCACGCTAAGCGCTTTAGCAGCAGCTTGTTTGTTTAATTACTCAGCGGCTAGTAACAAAGACAATGAAGAAGAACAAGCACTTAAGCAACTGCTAAACACCCTAAATGATAGTTATAAGTTAACAATTGACGTCACCGCTCCTCATTTAAATACTCCCATGTTTACACTAGGAATGGAGCTATTTTTTAGCAAAACGTTGAGTGGCAATCAAGATGTAGCCTGTGCAAGCTGTCACCACCCATTTCTAGCAGGTGGTGACAGCCTTAGCCTACCCATAGGTGAAGCTCCCTATGATGAGGATATAATTGGCCCTGGCCGCTGGCATGATTGGCAACGCTCAGCAGATCCAAAAGCAGATGGCGCCCCGAATGTAGCACGGCATTCACAAACAATTATTAATGCTTCTTTGTACAAAGAAGCCATGTTTTATGATGGCCGTATTTTTGTACTTGAAAATGATACTAACAAAGCGGATACCCCCCTACCACACCGCACCCCTGACAGTAATTTATGGCAAGGAGATCAGTTAGCGGGAAAAGACTTACTTGCAACTCAAGCTCGTTTTCCTGTTGTTTCAAGTGATGAAATGCGAGGCTATACATTCGCAGCTGCCAGCACCAATGAAGACACCCGACACAAATTAACAAAACGATTACAGCAGCACGATAAAAACCAACAATGGCTTAAGCTATTTCGCAATGCCTTTAATGATTTATATGCCGCACCAGAGCAGCTTTTTACCTTTGAGAATATTGCAACCGCAATTTCTTACTACCAATCAACCCAACTATTAATTAACACTCCATGGTTTAATTACCTTAACGGAGAGAGTGATGCAATGACTCCCAGCCAAAAACGGGGGGCACAGTTATTCTTGAAGTCAGCTAAACAAGGTGGTGCTGGCTGTATAGAATGTCATACGCCCCCTATTTTTTCTGACGAGAAATTTCACAATATTGCTGCGGTACAGGTAGGACGCGGCAAACAGCCAAGTGGTGAGGACTACGGTCGGCGAGGGGTTACACAAAAAGACGACGATCGTTATAAATTTAGAACACCATCTCTGTTAAATGTTGCTGCAACAGCACCCTACACTCACTCTGGTGCGTTTATAAATTTAGAATCGGTCATTAAGCACCACCTTGATCCTGCCAAATCGTTGCAAAATTTTGATTACAGCTTTGCTGACAACCCACAACTAAGTTATGTCGCGAGCTTATTATCAAATAGCAAACTCAATTCTCACCGTGCACTAGAGCAATTACAAAATGAACAACAAAAAGGGGTCAGCTTACTGGCATCAGGCATTACCATATCTGATGCTCAGCTCTCTGATTTAATTGCCTTTTTAAATAGCCTCACCGACCCTTGCATCAATAGTCAAGAGTGTATGTCTAAATGGGTCCCCACTGAAACGGATAAAGCGCCAGATATACACCGTTTAAACGCACGGTTTAAACCTTTTACAGCACCGCCTCAGCCAATAAGCAGAATATCTCACACAGAAAGTAATTTACCGCAAATGTCATTCGACAACGCGAATATTAAGCCGGCGTTATTATTAAGTGATATGGAATTTGGCTGTAAATCCCGTACTTCAATCCCACCACAAAACACGAGCGCTGCAAAACGTTTTGATGAAGTATCACTGGATGCTGGCATAAGTCATCAACACCATATAACTTGGCAAAACTACACCCTATCATCAGCGCAGCGGCTACTTTTTAGTGGCGGCGTTGCTATGGGTGACATAGATGGTGACTGCTGGCCTGACATCTTCTTTCCTACGGGTGACGGTGCCCCTGATAAACTATATCAAAATCAGCGTAATGGGCATTTTTCAGATATTACTCGCTCTTGGGGGATTACCAAAAAGGAGCTATCCAATGGCGCAGCGATGGTGGACATTGATGGCGATGGTGATTTAGATATTTTCACCTCAAACTTGCTTCACCCTCATCTACCTTCCGTTAACAGTCAAGTAAACAAACACCCTTACCATCAAAGCCCCACTCTCTATCTTAATGAGCAGCAACACGGCTTTATTGTGAGTCATGATATTGGTTTGAATACCCAGCTTACTAGCTGGTCTTTCGCTTTTGCCGACTATGATAAAGACGGGGATGTCGATATGCTAACCAACCATTGGCGTGGGCCTGGCCTTGGTGGCCAGCTTCCTAATCACTTATGGGAAAACACAAGCCAAGTAAATACGCTGACATTTCAAGCGCAAGATGAGACAGCAGGTTTGCTTGATTTGATAGGAAGCACCGACTTTACTTTTACCTCTAATTTTTCGGATTTTAATAATGACGGTTGGCTAGATTTATTATTTACTGCGGACTTTGAAACCAGCCAAGTCTATAAAAACCTGCAAAATGGACGGTTTGAAAAAGTGACGCATGAACACTCGATTCATGATCAAAATGGAATGGGCGCAGCCATAGCTGATTTTGATAACAATGGCACATTAGACTGGTTTGTAAGCAGTATTTGGGATCCAAATGGTCAGCCTGAAGGTAGCTGGGGAGTGATAGGTAATCGTCTATACAGTAATCAAAACAATCAGTTTATAGATATCACTGAACAAGCGGGTGTAGACAAAGGGTTATGGGCTTGGGGAGCATGCTTTGCCGATTTTAACAACGATGGCTGGCTAGACCTATTTCATGTTAATGGTTTTGATCTGCCAAAACAGCTAAGCAAACGCTTTGCTAACCCTCGCGCTTATCAAAAACTAAAACTCGCTATGGCTGAGTTTGAAAAAACACACAGCCGCTTATTCATTTCAAATCAAGATGGCACCTTTACAGAACAAAGTAAGCTTTGGGGGATTGGCGATCAACTCTCTGGCCGAGGCGTTGCGTGTGTCGACTATGATCGGGATGGCGATATCGATATTGTAATAAGTAATCATCAACAGGCTCCTTTGCTCTATAAAAATCGACATAATGATGAAAGTAAAGACAGTTACCTTTCCATTAGCTTGCGCGATACAACAAAAAATACGCGCGCACTAGGCGCTAAAGTGTACGTTACTGTTGGCGAAACAACTCAATTACAGGAAGTTCAAGCAGGCGGAAGCTTTCTAAGTGGCGCCCCTTCCACCCTGCACTTTGGTTTAGGACAGGCCTCGCAAGCTGACACGATCAAAATTGTATGGCCTGATAAAACAAACACAGTAAGTACATTTACAAATGTACCTGCCAATCAATTTATTTATATCACTACCGACTTAACAGCTAACCTTAAAAAGTATCGAAAATAAAAAGGAATTGATAAATATGAATTTAAACCAATGTGTTAACTATCATGATTTTGAAAAACTCGCTAAACAACGCCTACCTAGCCCTATTTATAACTATATTGCGGGGGGTGCCGATGATGAAGTAACCATGCGACGCAACACTGAAGCATTTAATCAGTGTGATTTAGTGCCCAATGTACTCAGAGGCGTTCAGCACGTTGACCTTAGCACCGAAGTTATGGGGCAAAAACTTAAACTACCTATTTATTGTTCTCCAACAGCTTTGCAACGCTTATTTCATCACCAAGGCGAACATGCTGTCGCGGGTGCAGCTGAAAAATTTGGCACCCTATTTGGCGTGTCATCCCTAGGCACCGTATCAATGGAGAAAATAGCAAAAGATTTTGATATTCCTCAAGTTTATCAGTTTTATTTTCATAAAAATCGCGATTTAAACAAAGCAATGATGGACCGTGCAAAAGCCTGTGGTGTTGAAGTCATGATGTTGACTGTTGACTCAATTACAGGTGGAAATAGAGAGCGAGATTTACGCACAGGGTTTTCAATTCCTTTCAGGTTAACTATGTCTGGTATGTGGGAGTTTATTCGTAAGCCGAACTGGGCCATAAACTATTTACTGCATGAAAAGTTTTCGCTCCCGCAACTACAAGAGCACATAGATATGAAAGGAAATAGCTCTTCAATCGGTGACTACTTTACCAATATGCTAGACCCTTCAATGAACTGGCAAGATGTCGCAGATATGGTCAAGTATTGGAATGGTCAATTTTGCCTTAAAGGTATTATCAGCGTCGAAGATGCTAAGCGCGCTGTTGAAATAGGCTGCACGGGTATTGTGGTATCAAATCATGGCGGGCGACAATTAGATGGCTCACGCAGCTCATTTGATCAACTGGCTGAGATTGTAGATGCGGTTGGCAATGACATTGATGTGTTATTTGACAGCGGCGTACAACGGGGCTCACACGTACTCAAAGCGCTGTCGATTGGTGCGAAAGCGGTTGGGATTGGTCGAATGTATCTTTATGCACTTGCAGCTGCAGGCCAACCAGGCGTTGAGCGAGTACTTGGTTTGATGCAAAGTGAAATTGAGCGAGATATGAAACTCATGGGCTGCACCAACATCAGTCAATTACAACGACATCACGTTAAATTTCGACACGAATAAAACACCCAAATACAACAAGATTTACACAAAGGAGGTCAACCATGGCCCTTAATTATAAAAAAATACCTTTGTATTTATCAGCGATAATCTGCGCTTGGTCAATACCCGTCGATGCTTTTGCAGCTAATCAACCACACACCCTGCCATTGGAAATTATTGATGTCACCGCGTCACGATTACCAAGGGAGCTTTACAACACTCCCGCAGCTGTCACACTTGTTGATGGGCAACGTGAATTTCAACTACAAGAAGCTTTACAGTTGGATGAAGCTCTGCAATTTGTGCCTGGTGTGTACTTTCAAAACCGCTATAATTTTGCGCAAAATCTACGTATTTCTATTCGTGGCTTTGGTTCTCGCGCACCGTTCGGTGTAAGAGGAATGCAATTACAAGTAGATAATATCCCCTACACTTTACCCGATGGGCAAACTCAAGTAGATGATATTGAACTTAACGGTATAGACCAATTACATGTGACTCGCGGCGCAGCAACCGTCCAATACGGTAACGGCGCAGGAGGGGCAATTAATATCAGTACAAAAAATGGCGAAACATTCAAAGGTGTCACTCTAAACCTTGATGTCGGTAGTGATGACTTATATAAGTTAAACGCACAAGCAGGAACCAGCAACAACACTGGCAGTGCCTATATCAGTGCAAGCCATCTCAACTTTAATGGCTATCGAGAGCAAAGTCAGGTTGAAAAAACCACTTTGCGCGGTAAGTTTATTTGGAATATTAACGACAGTAAAACACTCACCGTAATCACATCACTCATGGATATGCCAACATCCGAAGACCCAGGCGGGCTAACAAGAACCCAAGTTAATGAAGATCAACGTCAAGCCACTTTTATGGCTAAACGATTAGACAGCGGACAGCAGGTCGAGCAACAAACCCTAGGTTTAACTTTACGAGATAGTTCTTTCGAAAATACCCAGTGGATGATTAATCTATTTGCAACCCATCGCGATTTTGAACAACAACTGCCATTTCCTGGCAGTAGTTTAATTGCTTACGATCGCTGGTTTTATGGAAGTAGTTTTGAAATAACCCAAGACTTACGAGCAAATAAACGACCGATTCGCCATACATCGGGGATTGAAATACGTAAGCAAGAGGATGACCGGCAACGCTTTAGCGTCTCCCCTAACGCTGAAATAACAAGGCAAACGGTTGATGAGCTGCAAGAAGCAAGGTCAATGAGTGCCTTTAGTATTGTAGATTGGCACCTTAACGACGCTGTAATTTTAACCACTGGGGTACGCTACGATGATTTAAAAATGTCAATTGACGCTCACTTAGCGCAAAGTGGTGTTGGTTCAGGTCAACGTAACTATCATGAGTGGAATGGCAATTTAGGGCTTAGCTACCGGCTGGGTTTAAGGCATCAGTGGTATGCTAATTTAGCCACCTCTTATGAATCACCAACCTTTACAGAGTTTGCCAACCCACAAGGTACAGGCTTTAACCCATTTTTAAAACCTCAAGATTCTTTAAGCCGTGAGTTAGGTGTTCGAGGTGAGTTGAGTGACATTCAATACGACATCACTTTGTTTGCAACCAAAGTGACTGATGAAATAATTCCCTATGAAATTGACGGTCTAAGATTTTTTGAAAATGCTGGCAAAACTGACCGAAAAGGCCTTGAGTTAGCTTTTGAGTGGCAACTCAATGAACAATGGCAATGGCGAAATGCGCTGACATTGGCTCGCTATCAATTCGATAACTTCACTCCACTAAGCGGTGATAATGTAAACGGAAATCGTATGCCTGGCTTACCAAGGCAACAGTGGGTCAGTCAAATTAACTGGCAGTATAATAAATGGCGAATTGAACTTGAGTCGAGTTATACCGGTCGGTTCTATGCCGAAAATAGTAACGACACACAAATAAAACAAAATTGGCTATTTAACACACGCGCTTCCTACTCGCTATCACCTTCTGTATCGATAAAAGCGGGGATACGTAACTTATTCTCAAAAGATTATTTTGCAAATGTACGTATTAACGCAAATGCTAATAGAGATGTGAGCCAACGCGGTTACTTTGAGCCAGCACCTGAACGTAATCTATATTTTGGTCTGAGCGCAAAATTCTAAAACGGTCTCATTTAATAAAAAGGTGGATTATTTAATCCACCTTTTTAAATTTAAACAATTACTTTACGCCTAGCTCACGTAAGCGCTCTTGTAAGTAGCTGTCGGCTGTGTAGCGCTCAGAAAGTACAACATCAGGGCGCGGGTGTAAGAACAATGGTAACGAAATACGTGATTTCGTAGATGCTTTACCCGTTGGGTTGATTACGCGGTGAATCGTTGATGGGAAGTAACCACCTGACGCTTCTTGTAGCATGTCACCAATATTGATGATCAAGTTACCAAAATCACATGGTACGTCTAACCAACCACCATCTGTTTTTTGTACTTGTAAACCTGGCTCATTGGCCGCAGGTAAAACAGTTAATAAGTTGATGTCACCGTGTGCTGCAGCACGAATTGCGCCTGGCTCTTCATCACCTGTCATTGGTGGGTAGTGAAGAATACGCAAAAGTGTTTGCTCAGAGTTAGCAATCATATCTTTAAGGTCGATAGAGAACTTAGCGCGCACATCTTCTGGTGCTTCAGCTTGAACCCAGCTTAATAATGTAGCTGCAAACTCATTAGCTAAACGGTAGTACTCACGGATTTCTTCTTCTAACTGTGCTGGAACACGGCCTTTTGGATAAACGTGGTAATACTCTTTAATATCTTTAACGGTAAAGCCTTTTGCAACTTCTGACACTGATGGTGGAAAATAACCATCTTGTGTTTCTTTTGAAAATAAAAACTCGTGCTTTTGCTCAGAATTAAAGAATTCTTGCCAATTTTTGTAAATAGACTCAACTAATGACTGAGGAATTGGGTGATTTTTTAATACACCGAAACCTGTGTTTCTTAGTGACTCAACAAATTGAGCGGCCGCATCGCTCGCTTTATAATCAACGGTAGGTAAATGTTGCATTGTCTTTTCCAGTGAATAAGGTTCTAGAAGTCTGTGCTAAGCTTAGCATTTCTTCATTATAGCGCTTCGCGAGGATAGAGAAACACAAGTAAAAAAATAAGGACTTATGTCCGCTCCTGTTTTGTTAACGCCTTAGTTTTGATACAGATCAACCACTTCAAAAATTTAAGGAAAAGTTCAAAAGTAAAAACAAGTTCAACGGGTCTATTCTTAAATATTAAATAAAGGTAGGGTTTATATCATGCGCAAAAAAATAACATTTCAAAGCGGTGAGCTAACACTTGCAGGACAACTTGAGTACCCTGCAAACGATGTAAAGTTTTACGCTCTATTTGCTCACTGCTTTACATGTGGAAAAGATATAGCAGCTGCAACCAGAATAAGCCGCGCACTAGTTCAACAAGGTATTGCCGTGTTACGTTTTGACTTTACCGGTTTAGGTAATAGCGATGGTGATTTTGCTAACAGCAATTTCTCCTCCAACATCCAAGACTTGATCGCCGCCGCAGAGCATTTACGTGAAAACTTTAAAGCACCACAGTTACTCATTGGCCATAGCTTGGGAGGTGCTGCAGTGCTTGCAGCCGCTGATAAAATTAATGAAGTACAAGCCATTGTGACTATTGGTGCGCCATCAGATGCTCAGCATGTAAGTCATAACTTTGCAGCCCAAATAGATGAAATTAACAGCCAAGGAAAAGCAAAAGTAAACTTGGCAGGTCGTGAATTTACCATTAAAAAGCAATTTTTGGATGACATAGCACAGTATGATCGAAGCCATATCAGTAAATTAAAACGTGCTTTATTAGTGATGCACTCCCCTATCGATACAACCGTTGATATTAGCGAGGCAGAAAAAATTTACGCCTCAGCGAAACATCCTAAAAGCTTTATAAGTTTAGATGACGCCGACCACCTACTCAGCAACAAAGTGGATGCTGATTATGCTGCAGGGGTAATCGCATCATGGGCAACGCGTTATATTGATTATGAAAAAGAAAGTTACACGGCTCAATTATTGAATGGGAGTGTGCTTGTTGAAGAAAAAGATCACGTTTTTACCCAATATGTCAGTACAAAAGATCATACTTGGCTTGCTGATGAACCATTAAAGGTAGGGGGTAGTAACTTAGGACCCGACCCTTACCACCACTTACTTGCAGGCCTTGGCGCTTGCACATCAATGACTCTTAGAATGTACGCAAGCCGCAAAAACTTACCGTTAGAACATATTAAAGTTGAGCTCAATCATACACGTGACTATCACCAAGATTGCGATGATTGTGAACACAACAATAAGCTAGAAGCAATCACGCGTAAGATTACACTAGTAGGTGACCTTACGGATGAACAACGACAGCGTTTGCTCGAAATAGCAGATAAGTGCCCCGTGCATAAAACACTTCATAACAATCCATTGGTGATTAGTGAACTCGTGAATAAATAACCTATTAGCGCGTTAAAAAATAACGCGCTAACTCTACTTAACTGTTTATTGTAAGAAAAGCGTCAGTTGCTTTGTCATCTCTTCAACTAACCATTTCGGCCCGCCATCATACATGTCGTTATGGCGAGAATTAGGAATTACAGTTTGCGTTACAGGATACACAGCTAGCTCCTCATCAGTTAATAACACCCTATCATCCGCTGGGTAATCGCTACCACGTAGCGTAAGCACAGCAATATGTTTGTTCCGCGGTATCAGCATACGGCGATGATCAAGGGTGATCAGCTTAGAGACCTTAGCAGGATAAATAGCGGCATATAATGCTGTAATATCACCTCCATTTGAGTGCCCAAATAAAGTGAGCTGATTAAAGTCATACGCAGGATAATGCTTTGCAAGTTCTACGGCTAAAAACTCAAGGGTTTGCACGCCACGGTGCCAGTTTTCCATGCGTGTGGTCATGTATGGCGGCTCAGGATTTAAACTCGGGTCGCCTTTTAATTCATGTGCAACTTCAACCGTTAAATAACCATGCTGATGAAAAACTTGCTGGGCAAATTGATAGTCTGTATGTGCCATACCATAGCCTGCCCCAATAAACGCCACGGGGCACTTTTTCTTTACCGTGCATGTGCTATCAGCTGCTGTAATGGTCACTGGAATATGGCGCGCCCGCTCAGTATCAAACAGCGTCTCTGTTTGATTTGCAAAAGCTGTTTGCCCGCTAAGGGTTAACGCGAGCATTAGCGCCGCCTTTTTAATATTTAACATACTATAACTGCTCTAATTTGAATTCTAAGCTACGTTTAACCATAGGCCATTCACCATCAATAATTGAAAACACCACGGTATCACGTACGCATCCATCGGCCATTATTTGGTGATTTCGAAGCACCCCATCTTGTTTCGCTCCTAAGCGAGCAATGGCATTGCGCGAAGCCTGGTTATGCCAATGGGTACGAAACTCAACGGCAATCACATTAAGTGTTTCAAATGCATAACTCAGCAGCAGTTTTTTACAATCAGTATTAACCCCAGTACGCTGAAAACGCTTGGCATACCAGGTATAGCCAATTTCTAAACGGCGGTTTTTACTGTCGATATTACAAAAGCGAGTTGAGCCTATCACCTCATCGGTGTGTTTATCGATGACAGCAAATGGTAATGCGTGACCAAGTGACTGTTGTTCAAACGCCATACTTAAATAATCGTCAACACGTTCTTCATTGGGCACCGAGGTAAACCAAAGCTCCCAAAGCTTTCCATCTGAAGCGGCATTTACTAAAGCATCACGGTGCTCAAGCGTTAACGGCACTAATTTAACAAATTGACCTTCTAAGGTGATGGGACTTAAATCCATAACTTTCCTTAACCTTAATTAGCAATAATATTTAATCCACCAGCTCTATATCGAGCCCTGCTAATAAATCCAAAGCTGCATAGCGTTCAAATTTAGCTTTGCTGATATTATTAGCAGTTATATCAATGGTAAAATGGCTGGCACCAATAAAATTAGCGTTACTGAGGTTTGTTTGTTGAAACAAGCTGTCACGAAAATCAGTGTCAGTAAAATCAGCAGATGTTAAATCTGCATGCCTAAAATCAACATCTTTGGCAAAACAGCTGCGCATTTTTAAAGCCTTTAAACTAAGCTCAAAAAAGCTGCTGTGGCTAAGCTCGCAGCCAACAAAACTCACAGGGGCGCGGCTGGCGAGTAGCGGCCAATCAACATCAGTAAAACGCACACTGGTTAATTTACACTCTTTAAAACTGACCTCTTCGAGTGAGGTGTATCTCAGCCCAAGCGCAGCTAAATTGCAGTTTTTGAACTCACACTCTATAAATCGGCAATTTTCAAACTGGCTACTGCTAAAGTCACAGTCAATAAATTCACATTGCTCAAACTCGCAATGTGAAAACGTTTCTCCCGCTAAATTAACCTCAAAGGTTTGTTCAAAATAAAGTGAATGACTTTTGATCACGCGCTCGTCTCAATATCTTTTTTAAGCGCCAGTACAGCAATAAAAATTAGGCCAAATAATGGCATAAAACCTAAAAGCCCACCGATTATGGCGACGATTACAGGTGTTGTCGTTTTACGTTTACCTAAGTAATAGCTAATAACGGCAAAAAACGGGATTAAAATCAAAATGAAAAAACCGATGAAGCTTCCACTTACGCTCATGCCCACTCCTTGAAGAACATATTTATAAACATTTAAGCACAAAAAAACCCTAAGGCATACACCTTAGGGTTTTCATTAAACCTTATAATTCAGTTTATTATGAATTATTCAGTGTCTTTCGCTACAACATCAATGGCAAGCTCAGTTAATGCATCTGCATTTGCTTTGCTTGGTGCATCTGTTAATAAACATGATGCTTGAGTAGTTTTAGGGAAAGCAATAACGTCACGAATGTTATCAGTACCGCATAACAGCATAACTAAACGGTCAAGACCAAACGCAAGACCTGCGTGCGGTGGTGTACCGTATTTAAGTGCGTCCAATAAGAAACCAAACTTGTCTTGTTGCTCTTGCGCTTCGATACCTAAGATTCTAAATGCTGTTTCTTGCATGTCTGCATTGTGAATACGTACCGAACCACCACCAACTTCATAGCCGTTTAAGACCATGTCGTATGCATCTGATAATGCACCTGCTGGGTTTGCTTCAAGCTCTTGGGCAGAAATACCTTTTGGTGCAGTGAATGGGTGGTGAACCGCATGCAGTGTACCTTCATCGTCTTCTTCGAACATTGGGAAGTCAACAACCCATAAAGGTTTCCAGCTATCTAGATCAGTAATGCCTAAATCAACACCAATCTTAAGACGTAGCGCACCCATCGCTTCGTTTACAACGTTGCGCTTGTCAGCACCGAATAAAATGATATCGCCAGATTGTGCGTTAGTACGCTCAAGTAACTGGTTAATCACCTCTTCATTTAAGAACTTAGCGATTGGTGATTGTACACCTTCAACGCCCGCAGCACGGTCGTTAACTTTCATCCATGCTAGGCCTTTCGCGCCATAGATACCGATGAATTTAGTGTAATCGTCGATTTGTTTACGAGAAAGCTCAGCACCACCTGGTACAGTTAATACCGCAACACGGCCTTTTTCGTCATTAGCAGGACCAGAGAATACTTTAAACTCAACGTCTTTTACTAAATCAGCAACATCAACAAGCTGCATTGGGTTACGAAGGTCTGGTTTATCAGAACCATATAAACGCATTGCTTCGCTGTAAGGCATAACTGGGAAGTCGCCTAAGTCAACGTCTAGTAATGATTGCCACATTTCGCGGATCATTTTCTCAGTCATTGCACGCACTTCATCAGAGCTCATGAATGACGTCTCTAAATCGATTTGCGTGAATTCTGGCTGACGGTCAGCACGTAAATCTTCGTCACGGAAACATTTAACAATTTGATAGTAACGGTCAAAGCCCGACATCATTAATAATTGTTTAAATAACTGTGGTGACTGAGGTAAAGCGTAGAAGCTACCTTTGTGAACACGGCTAGGTACTAAGTAATCACGCGCACCTTCTGGTGTTGCTTTTGTCAGCACTGGAGTTTCAATGTCTAAGAAACCGTTGTCATCTAAGAAACGACGCACAAAGCTGCTCGCTTTTGCACGAAGTTTAATACGGTCGCTCATTTCAAGACGACGTAAATCTAGGTAACGGTATTTTAAACGGCGCTCTTCAGAGTTTTGCTGATTAAAATCAAGTGGTAATGGCTCTGAACGGTTGATGATAGTTAAGCTTGTGCCTAAAATTTCAACTTCACCTGTTGCCATGTCTTTATTTACTTGGCTATCAGGGCGTGCGCGAACAACACCTTTTAACTGCACACAAAACTCTTGACGTAGTTTATTAGCAGTATCCATTAATCCTTCTACTTCCGGATCAAATACCACTTGTACTAGACCTTCTCTGTCACGTAAATCGACGAAAATAAGGCCACCAAGGTCACGGCGTTTGTTGATCCAACCACATAGTTCAACTTCTTGATCTACGTGAGATTTATTTAGCTGTCCGCAATATATAGAACGCATAGTATTCCTGTCAGTTAAAGACTTATAGCCGCCTGCTCTTAAGAGTTCGCTATTTTGAGAGCAAAAGCCACTATACAAAGTAATCATTTAAGGCAGAGCATTATACCCAAACCATCGCAAAATGCGAGTGCCAGCAGTGCCTGTCAGGGGCTAAATATACACCCCGACTTCTGAGCAAACATTTCTTTTGTTACACTAAGCACAGTTTCAATTTATTGGTTGATTTAATGCTGTATTTAGGTTGTCCGCAGTGGTCTAGCACCGCATGGAAAGGAAATTTACTCTCTAGTCACTGTAAAAGCGCCGACATGCTCAGTGAGTATGCGCAATACTTTAATTCAGTTGAGGGCAACACCAGCTTTTATGCTGACCCAAGTCATGAGTCATTGTTACGCTGGCATGATGCAGTACCCGAAGACTTTAAATTTACTTTTAAGTTTCATCGGCGATTTAGTCACGAATTACAACTGACTAATATAAATAGTGAGCTGAATGCATGGCTAAACTTATTTGAGCCAATTTTTGCCAAAACAGGGCAAATTATGTTGCAGTTACCCAGTGCCTTTGGCCCGAATGCCCTGCCACTACTAACTAACTTTATTGCCCAATTACCAAAACAGCTTAATTACGGCGTAGAAGTTCGTCACCCTGCCTTTTTCCAAAAAGGAGAGGCTGAAATTCGTTTAAATCAGCTATTGATTGAAAATAATATAGACCGCATCAGCATGGATACTCGCGCTTTATTTGCTGTACCCGCCGATAACGATGCATTGATTGATGCACAAAAGAAAAAGCCTCATTTACCTGTGCATGCAATCGCTACAAACAATAATCCACTGGTGCGTTTTGTTATTGCAAGCTTAGAGCATGAATACAAATCCTATTACCAACCTTGGCTTAAAAAAATAAACCAGTGGCTCGAAGAAGGTAAATCACCTTATGTATTTTTTCATACCGCAGATAATCGCCAGTCGCCACTTTTAGCAAGACAGTTTTGCCAAGATTTAGGTTACAATCACCCCGTGCTTGCGCCTTTTATAGGTGAACGCGAAGCAAGCCAAAGCAGTTTATTTTAATTTCAGAGTGCATATGAAAGATTACAGCCGTTATTTTCAAGGTTACCCGCCCCATATTATTGAGCAAGTGTCACAGCTATTTAATGGCAACAAAGCTGCAAACTACCTAAAGGGCAAATACCCTGACGCACATAACATTACCAGCGACAAAGCTTTATACAATTACGCTACGGAGCTAAAAAAGCGTTATCTTAAAAATGCCCTGCCTTTTGGCCGTGCCGCGTTCAAAAAACAAGGCGATATGGTCACCAATGCGTTAGGTACCCATACTTTTCGTATGCAAGGTAAAACCCGTAAACACGACCTAGCCATTAATAGCGATTTACTTCGCGCACCTGAGCCATTACTCAAAGCGCTCGTCGTACATGAACTGGCTCATTTTAAAGAGAAAGATCACAACAAAGCATTTTATCAACTATGTTGTCACATGGAGCCGCAATACCATCAACTAGAACTGGATTTAAGAATATTCAGTGTATTAGTCGGTGAAGGAAAAAATCCTTACTAGAGTGCCTAGTTTAAGTGAAATCGGCAGCGCTTTATTCAACTTCAAACCTTCTTTGACCAATTAGCTGCCCTGATTCTGTAACCACTTTAACTACCCATTTGCCAGATGAATCTGCAGGGAAATTCGTTTTATGACTCCACGCCCTATAGCCCTTTTCCCGTCCACCCGATATTTCTAATGGAATACGCTCAACCTCTTTACGGTTATGCACCCATACATGGTAAATTTTTTCATTCAAGCCTCTCGGGGCTTTAACAGCGCTAAAGCTATATAGACCTTTTTGATGTAAAGCATGCTCGGTTAATTTTTGAATCGGCTCTATTGGTTTACGGGCTTGTTCGTCAAGCTGATACGACATGCTCATATCGGTTAAGCGCAGTGCCGCAGGCGGCACAAAGCTACGTAACTGCCATAAACCTGCACTGAGCGCTCCTAATAGCAAGACAAGTAATGGAAAACGCCACCATTTTGCATTAGGCATTAAGTTACCTAAGCTTGGTATGGTAAAGATAACAGCTGTAATGAGCGCAATTTCAAAGCTCTGGCTGGTGGTAAGTTGAAATAAAATAGGTAAAGTAACTGAGATTACAACAAATAACGAAAAGTTGTGAAAAACAGTAAATAACACACTGTGTTTAGCGAGTTTTTTATAATAAAGCGGATCGACAACAGAGATAAATGCGCACAGTGCAATTAAACCAGTAAATGCAGCCTGAGGGTGATCCCACGTTGTTACCGCTAAAAAAAACGGTAGTGCAAAAAACAAACTCTCTTGCTGCACAACCTGTAATGCAAAACGCATAAAATTGGGAGACACAGCCAAACCAAATTGCTGTTCAACTTTATCCCGTAACCAGTTATCTAGAATTAACCAAACCCAGCTTACAAGTAAAAGTATAGAAATAACTTGCGAGAATGACTCTTTTCGCTCAACGAATATAAAGCTTGCAACCCCACTGCAAAAAGCCAACACAGCCATCAGACCTGGGCGCTTTTGCATTGCTATGACAAATTTTGTTATAAAGTCTTTTAAGTAATTCATGCAATCATAAAATCCGTTTAAGAGTATGTGATTAAAGCATAAATTGGATGAATGTTGGATGATAAGCTTAATCAAATTAATACAATATAGTAGATATCTTTAAGTAACCAATTAACAATATGCTCTCCGATACGTGTTAATAGCCCCTCTGTTACGAATCATTATTCGCTTAATTTATAGTGGCTTTTTGCGCTTTAAAATAACCATGCAAATATGAATGAACAATAGTGTTGAAGCAAAATTGGTGGTTATTTATCAATTAAAGAGAATAAGGTAGCTCATGAAGGTTAAAATTAAACACATTCTCGCACTATTTTCACTATTACTTTTTATTGGTTATGTAAAAGCAGAGCAATGTGCAGAGTCAATGCCACTAGGTGACACCACTTTGCATTCAGAATGTCGAGGTGCAGAAGCAATTTCATCCAGTAAAATAACTTCATCAGTGAGCCCCGATGAAGCATTTAAAATGACCTTAACTATTTTAGAGTCTAAGGGAGAGGTTCAAGTTTCAAAAAACGATTTATATGTTTCAATTTTTTCATTGATGCAAACCGAGCAATTTAACTTTAGAGTAACTAATTTTCCTAACGGAATATTCTTGGCTTCAAAAAATACTAGCGCAATTTACTTAAAGTGGATGACAAAACTTGGTTACAGAAGGTGTTATAACACCCTACACTAAACATAAAAAGCGCGGTCTAGACCGCGCCTCTATTTTCCCTGACAGCTGAAAGCTAAAGTCGTTGAGTTACAGCCCTAACTCTGCCATAAAATCATCATCTGCATCGTCTGCTTGTGATGATGCTTTTTGCTTTTCAGCTTTTTGTTTAGCTTCGTTTTCAATGATGTCATCTGGGTCAACGGCTTCTGAAATATCAAAGTCATGTAGTTTGATAAATTCAGTTTTATCCATTGCTAGTTCTAGATAGAAAATATTTTGCTTCGCTGTAGTGAATGTTACACGGCGAGCTTGTGGTCTATCCATGGTAGTATCAACAGAGATTTGCACCTGCTTGTTAATCGCCATCATTTTAGGTTGGTTTTGAGTGATTGATGTATGCAGCTGCTCTCTGACCTTAGAGGTAAAGTCGCCCACAATTTGGTTCATCAGCTCACCTAATACATTAGCAACATCATCTGATAAATGGCTTTGCGCAATTTCATCTTCTGGCATCCCCATATTACGCATATAGTCATGGTAGATTTCCATGGCTGCTTGCGCTGTGAAATTAGTAACAACTAGGCCTGTAAAGCCACCATCGAACAATACAAAACAGCCAATATCTGGGCGCATACAGGTACGGGTAATTTTTTGCACCATCGCAGAATAACTAATATTGTTACCACTTGCTGATGACAATACGCCGGTTACTGAATGACACAGAGTTGATAAGATATCTTCTGTACTGATCACTTTGCTTTTTGTCATTAAACTTCTCTTTTTTGTACTTGTTATTGATAATTCTAGCCAAGCTACTGAATTTATCACTGACTATCCAGTTAAAAATGCTAAAATAGCGGTATTATTTTTTAAAGAGACTGTTCACGTGACGCAAAAAGACAGTATTTATGCCACTGAGCAAGCGGTTAAAGACTTTAGCTTTGACCAACATGTAGTAGAAGTTTTCCCTGATATGATCCAGCGCTCGGTGCCAGGCTATGCCACCATAGTAAGCACCATGGGTAAGCTGGCTGGCGAGTACGCGCAAAGCAATTCAAACCTATACGACTTAGGCTGTTCACTTGGTGCAGTAACGTTAAGTATGCGCCGTAATATTCGCACCGATAACTGTAATATCATTGCGGTCGATAACTCACAAGCGATGGTTGAACGCTGTAAATTACACTTACAAGGTTTTCGCTCTGACGTGCCGGTCACCGTTACGCTGGGTGATATAAACGATTTAGCCATCGAGAATGCCTCTGTGGTCGCGATGAACTTTACTCTACAGTTTATTCCACCTGAAAAGCGCCAAGCGGTGCTTGAAAAGATTTATGCAAATTTAAAACCTGGCGGCGTTTTGTTGCTTAGCGAAAAAATTAAAGGTGAAGATGAGCAATGCGATAATTTGCTCATTGATTTACACCATGATTTTAAGCGTCATAACGGCTATTCGGAGCTTGAGATCAGCCAAAAGCGTACGGCTATCGAAAATGTCATGCGCCCTGATCATTTATCTACCCACTTAAACCGATTAAGCGAAATTGGTTTTAGCCAAACGCAAGTGTGGTATCAATGTTTTAACTTCTGCTCGATGATTGCAATCAAGTAATCATCACAACGATATAAAAGAGTATTTCATGTCTCAATGGTTTAACCAATTTTACGCTGCGATTGCACAAAGCCCGCTTAGTCACTGGCTCGAAACTTTGCCAGGTCAATTAAAGCACTGGGAACTAGAAGCCAGCCACGGCGATTTACCGAAATGGCAAAAAGTGCTGAAAAACTTACCTGAAGTAAGCACCAACCATGTAAACCTTCAGAATAAAGTACAAATTGGCACCGGTGATGAGCTATCTGAAGGTCAGCAAAAACAGTTAACGCATTTATTAAAGCGCATGATGCCATGGCGTAAAGGGCCATTTAGCTTGCACGGTATTGAGATTGATACTGAGTGGCGCAGTGATTGGAAATGGGATCGTTTACTGCCGCATATCGAACCGTTGAAAGGCCGCACTGTGCTTGATATTGGTTGTGGCTCGGGTTACCACTTATGGCGTATGCGTGGTGAAGGCGCCAATTTTGTGGTGGGTATTGATCCATCCGATTTATTCTTATGCCAATTCCAAGCGATTAAACACTACCACCAAGATGAAAACGTGCATTTATTACCGCTAGGTGTAGAGGCTCTGCCTGAGCTAAAAGCATTCGATACCGTGTTTTCGATGGGTGTTTTATATCACCGCCGCTCACCTATCGACTTTTTAGCGCAGTTAAAAGCGCAGCTTCGCCCAGGTGGTGAGCTGGTACTTGAAACCCTGGTTGTTGAAGGTGATGAGCATACAGTCTTAGTGCCAACCGACCGTTATGCCAAAATGCGTAATGTGTGGTTTATTCCAAGCACCGCGGCATTAAAACTATGGATGGAGCGTGTTGGCTTTAAAGATGTACAAGTTAAAGACTGCGCAATCACAACACTTGAAGAACAACGTAAAACCGAGTGGATGGAAAACGAATCACTGGTTGACTTTTTAGATCCAAATGACACCAGCAAAACCATCGAAGGTTACCCTGCCCCTCTTCGCGCTATTTTAACCGCGAAAGCTTAAGCCAAACTTGGCTCTCGGTTTTAGGCTCTGAACAAACCAAGAGCCTAAAACCCAATAGCTAATTCCTTTTTTAGCGGACAACTGTCCTTGTCAAGTCGGTTAAAGTGATTTTTCAACTAGCCGCGCCATTGCAATTGTTGTAAAATACGCGCGTTTCTAAGCAACCCACATGCAACTTTTTTGAGGAAAACCTGTGAGCGAACAAAAACAGTCTCTTAGCTATAAAGACGCGGGCGTAGATATCGATGCCGGTAATGCACTTGTTGAGCGTATTAAAGGCGTAGTTAAAAAAACCAGACGTCCTGAAGTAATGGGCGGTATCGGTGGTTTTGGCGCACTTTGCGAACTACCAACTGGCTATAAAGAGCCTGTACTGGTTGCTGGCACAGACGGCGTTGGTACAAAACTACGTTTAGCTATTGATCTTAAAAAGCACGACACAGTGGGTATTGACCTTGTTGCTATGTGTGTAAACGACCTTATCGTACAGGGTGCTGAGCCACTATTTTTCCTTGACTACTATGCAACTGGTAAATTAGACGTAGATACTGCGGCTGATGTTGTAACAGGCATTGGTAAAGGCTGTGAGCTTTCTGGCTGCGCATTAATCGGCGGTGAAACTGCTGAAATGCCTGGTATGTACGACGGCGAAGACTACGACATGGCTGGTTTCTGTACGGGTGTTGTAGAAAAATCAAAAATTATCGACGGTACTAAAGTGGCTGCAGGCGACCAATTAATCGCACTTGCATCAAGCGGTCCTCATTCAAACGGCTTCTCATTAATTCGTAAAGTACTTGAAGTATCTGGTGCAGACACAAGCGCAGAGCTTGAAGGCAAAACACTTGGCGATCACCTTTTAGAGCCAACTCGCATTTACGTTAAACAACTACTTGAGTTATTCAAGCAGGTTGACGTTCACGCGTTATCGCACATCACGGGTGGTGGTTTCTGGGAAAACATCCCGCGCGTACTTCCTGAGTCTGCAAAAGCAGTAATCAAAGGCGACAGCTGGGAATGGCCTGTTGTTTTCAACTGGTTACAAGAAAACGGCAACATCACAACTCACGAAATGTACCGTACATTCAACTGCGGTGTAGGTATGGTTTTAGTTGTTCCTGCTGACAAACTTGAGCAAAGCTTAACAATTCTTAAAGATCTTGGCGAAAATGCATGGCACATCGGTGAGATCCAAGATGCAAAAGCAGGCGAAGAGCAAGTAGAAATTTTAGGTGGTCGTGACTAATGACCCCTTGTCGTCTTGTTGTATTAATTTCTGGTAGCGGTTCAAACCTTCAAGCCATCATCGACGCCTGCGCGCGCGGTGAAATCAAGGCCGACATCGCCGCTGTAATTAGTAATAAAGCCGACGCCTATGGCCTTGAGCGAGCAAAAAAAGCAGGTATACAAACACGTGTACTTAGCCATAAAGATTTTGACTCGCGTGAGGCCTATGATGCTGAGTTAATGGACATTATTGACAGTTTTGAACCAAATCTGGTTGTATTAGCTGGTTTTATGCGTATTCTAACACCTAGCTTAGTGCAAAAATTTAAAGGAAAAATGTTGAACATTCATCCTTCTTTGTTGCCTAAGTACCAAGGGCTGAATACCCATCAAAGAGCAATAGATGCAAAAGATGAGGTTCACGGCGTAAGTGTTCACTTTGTAACTGAAGAGCTAGACGGCGGTCCCGTTGTTCTTCAAGCCAAAGTGCCGGTACTCGAAAACGATACCGCAGACACACTTGCGCAACGTGTTCATCAACAAGAACATATAATCTATCCTTTGGTGGTCAAGTGGTTCAGTGAACAACGACTCAAGATGGAAGCAGATTATGCAGTTTTTGACAAAAAGAAACTTCCTGCACACGGCGCACATTACCCAGAATAAAAAACGAAGTGCCCTACTCGCATGTGTGGGCACTTTATTACTTCCTACCAGTGTTTTAGCTGGCGACCTCACTCAATACCAAGCCAAATACGATGTACTTCGTAAAGGTGAAACCCATGGTAAAGCGGTACGTGAACTAAAAAAAATCAACGATGGCAACTATGTACTTACCTATCATAGTGAAATTGAATGGATGATTTTTTCTGATTCACGAAAAGAAACCTCCGAATTTAGTTACCAAGATCATAAAATATCACCTCTTAGTTACGCTATGGAGCGAACAGGAACAGGGCCAGATAAAGAATATACGCTCAAGTTCGATCCTGTTCACAAGCAGGTCAACAGTAACCAAAGTAAATACCCGCTGAAATTCGATTGGTCAGATGATTTCCAAGACTCTTTATCGTATCAAGTACAGGTTCGCGAAGAATTAAAGCAAGGTAAAACGCAGCTTTCTTATCCTCTAGTAGATAAAAAAGGCAACCTGCGTAATTATGACTTTGAAGTCATTGGTACAGAAATGATTTCATTGCCAATCGGTAATATAGATGCAATTAAAGTAAAACGCTTATACGACAACAATAAACGTCAAGCCCTTGCTTGGTTTGCCCCTGAAATGGACTACATGTTGGTTCGCATGTGGAAAGGTGAAAAAGGTGTCGAACAGTTTGAAGTACAACTTAACTCATTCACTGTCACAACATCTGTTACCGTAGCTAATGATAAGTAGTCGCGATTTTACATCGCGAAAAGCGTTTACATCACACTAAGGTGTCAGCGTTTAGGTAAATTATCTTGTAAAAGTCGCGGGGTAAACCCGCTTATATGGACTCCTCCGATTGCACAAGCCTTTTTACATTAAGCTGATGTGATTGCGTACTTATATACGGACTCTAATGAGGCGCTACCTCGGTCACTTTGATGTTTTCGCGCCCTTGTGCCTTATCTGCTACACGGTATCTTCGTACACTAGCGGGTTTTCAGGCTATCAAGGGTAGGTCTCACCACTTAATGCTCTATCTTGGCTTGTTCAATTCTTCTGCTGACTAATTTTTTATTCTTTTACTTTATGCTGTCAGTATTGTCGGCTCATAATCCGTTCCATTTTTAAGTAAGGCATAGGCGGTTCTCATTGTTTTGTTTGCTAATGCAATCGCCGCGCACTTAACCCCTTTTCTTACCAGAAGGCTTTTTATCCATCGTTCTTTTTCAGTCGAGGCCTCTCTGTTTTTTAATTTACTCACTATCGAGCGAGCGCCTAAAAATAGATTTCGCCTTAATGCTCCACCTCGTCTTTTAGGTATACGGCCTATCTTTGCTTTACCGCCGGTCGAATGCTGTAGTGGTGTCACACCTGCACACGCCGCAGCACTTCTTCCATTGCTAAACTGTGTTGTGTCACCTAAAAAAGACAGGAGTTCGATAGCAGTGATTGGGCCGACTCCTTCGAGTGCCATTAAGCGTTGACAGCCATCATTTTGTTTTGCAATACGCTCGATTTGTTTTTGTAACTCTACTTTGTTGTCACACTGCTGTTGATAAAGAGCGTAACTCAGCGCAAGCGCATGTTTTAGTTCTAATGGCAGCATGTTTTCTGCATCTTCTAAAATATCGGGTATGGCTGCTTTAAATGCGGCCTCACTTTGGTTAATCACAATACCAAACTCAAGAAGTAAACCACGTATCTGGTTTGATAATTGAATCTTTTGTTTATCTGCGAGCGCCCGAACCTTACTAAGAGATTGCAATGCTTGCTCTTCGATAGAGAGAATTTTACAGGTGCGGACATTAGGCACTTTACTAGCAATGGCTATCGCAATAGCATCGTTTGCATCTGTTTTTTGGCCTTGTCTAAATGCTTTAACAAATAAAGGGTCAAGCAATATGACTTTATGACCAAAAGATTGCGCAGTACGTGCAAAATATTGAGCGCTTGCGCATGCTTCCATAACAACAACGGATGGTTTTGCTTTAACTAATAATTCAAGCAATGCTTTGCGGTTGGTTTGTTTATTAAATTTAAGTTTATTACCTTGAAACTGCGCAACTTGGAAAATGTTTTTTGCTAAATCAATAGCAATTAAATTAGACTGTGTCATGTATGGACTCCTTAATTGGTAAAAGATGTTTTGCAATTTCTTTATACCGTACTCTCCCGTTAATGGGGAGGAGTCCATACATCTGCTA
>NZ_JAOCZL010000009.1:0-25203 GCF_041414825.1 Pseudoalteromonas sp. 68 DY56-GL68 | reverse complement strand
TTCAGCGTCTTTCGTTGCTGCCCGCCGTGTCAGTGGGGTCGCATTATAGGGAGATCCAAAAACAGATCAACCCTTTTTTTAGATCTTTTTACTGTTTGCTCAAAAAGCGAACTAAATTTACCTAAAACAACAAAACATGCTGCAATTATGACTGTTTTTTAAGCCAATATTCATAATTTAATGCAAATAACATTGCTATGTTCATTTAACACGTTAAGATAGCAAGCTCACAATGTTAAATTAATGTTTATTTCCTGTTTATTGGTAGATCTAAAATGAAATTACCCGATCAAAAATCTTTTCTTTTCTCTATTATTATTGCTGTATTAGGTTTTGTCGTTGTTAAGTTTGCATTTGCAAGCTTAGCCTTAGACCCTGCGTTGCTGTTTGGTGCAGGTTTATTAATTGGTGCTTTAGTGATTGCCGTTGTTGCATCACCGGTAAGTGAGGAGGCTGAAGTAAAAACAAAAACACTTTATGTTGGCAATCTTCCTTACCGTGCTAATGAAGGTGTCGTTCGTGCTTTATTCGAAGAACAAGGCAAAGTGTTCAACGTCCGTCTATTGAAAGATAAAAACACTGGTAAGCGACGTGGATTTGGTTTTGTTGAAATGGCTGAAACCGATGCAGACAAAGCAATCAATCAGTTGAATGATAGTGAATTCCAGCAACGCACTTTGAAAGTGCGTGAGGCAAAACAAAAACAAGAAGGTGAAGCTAGTAACTTTCGTCAGGAGTCTGATCAGTCAACTCTATAAGCTCGATGCTTAATTGCGAAGCATCAATAGGAGCCGTTGCGTAATAACGCAGCGGCTTTTTTGTATCTATTGATAAGTCAAATTGATGTTTCATTAATAAGCTACTTACCCTATTGGCAATCGCTTTACCGGAATCAATTAACTTTACCGGCTTCTCAAAGCGCATCGTTAATGTATTTGCTAATAAAGGAAAATGTGTGCAACCTAACACAAGTACATCAATATCATCAGCAATATTAAGTGAGGCTATTTCTTCATTAAACTCATAGTTAGATAATGAATGAGTATGAAACAATGTTTCAGCTAATTCTACCAGCTTAGTTGAAGCATATAAGCTCACTTTAGTATTTTTACCATGTTCTTTGATAAGTGCTTTAGTGTAATGACTATTTACAGTTGCAGGTGTGGCAAGTAGACCGATATGTTTTGTTTTACTTATTAAGCAAGCGGGTTTAATTGCAGGTACCACACCTACAATTTCAATATGAGTGTGCTTGCGAATGATGTTGAGTGCAGAGGTCGAAGCTGTATTACAGGCTATTACTAAGATATCAACTTTCAATGCACTACTTTCAATGAAATGGATTAAAGCCAGTAAGCGTTGAATGATCTTTTGCGGCGGTTGAGCACCATAGGGCAATAGTGCATTGTCCATAAAGTAACTATAAGTGGCTTCAGGTAGCAGTTGTTGAATTTGCTCAAGTACAGTAGTGCCTCCAATACCTGAATCAAATACCATGATATGAGCTGACAAACTACTTTCCCCTGAAAATCAAAGGTCAGCAGTTTGCCATGCAGTTATTTAAAAAGAAAGCTTACGCTTTTAGCTCTTCGATATCTGCGTTGATCTTATTCATCTGCTCAAGCATAGTCTTGGTATAATCAACTAACTTGCTCACTTCTTCTTTATCTTGATTTAACCACTCTAAAATACCGGCAAGTTGATTTTGTAAACCAAGTTCATTTGCCTTATTCAAGGTTTCTTTCAAGTCATCGTTAAATGGTGCTATCTTTTCTGCCACATCTTTTTCAGGAGTAGGTCTGACTTGTTCGTAGCCTTTTATGCTTGCAACGGTCTTTGTTTGTCTAAGATCCATAGAAAAGGCAACAAGCTGCTCATTACCTAAATTAAGTTCCTGCGCCTCTTTAAAAGCTTCATCTAATGAACCAGAAAAAAAGGTCTCGCTCACTCCTTGTAAATCTTCCATAAGCGCATTAATTGCTTCTTGCTCTCGTTCATTTAATTCACCATTCACTGACATCGAAAATGAAAGCTCACGAGATTGTGATGACTCACTTACAAATGCTTCATTTCCACCACGCTTACTATAAGCACTGGCAGATTGGCTAGTATACGCATCTGCAAAACTGATACTCACTTCATCGCCTTCTGCTGTCGTGAATGTATACTCAGCATTATTTCGTAAACTTACATACTGTGCTTGGCTTACCGATACAGAAGCTGGCTTAGGGTTAAAAAGACTTTCCTCAAGTTGATCTATACCATTGAAGATACCTTCTTTTGATTTCTCAATACCTTCTTCAATATCATCATTTAGTAGATTTGAACCTTTCAGCTCTTCATAAGCCTCATCAACTCCCATTTGAACGCCTTTTCGGGCTTCACCTAACATACTTTTAAGCTTTTCGTCATCTGCACCATCCGCTTTTGCTTTGCGAATAGCGCCGCCAACAAAATCAAGTACATTCTTAACGATTGCTTCAAAGTCAAACAGGGGCTTATCTTTTTTTTCTTCTACTACAGGTAACCCTAACTCAGCGGCAAGTTTATCGCCGAGTACTTTGGCAGCTAACTCTCGCCCTTTTTGCTGATAGCTATCATGAGCACTTTGAATTGTAGGCTGCTGCAATGGTTGCTTACCATTGTACTTATTTACGTTTGTATTAGGCATATAGCCTTGGTTGCCAATTTTCATGATCCGACTCCATGTGATGATTACCTCATTATCGGCTAAAAGTTAGAAAACTTAAGTTTTCTGTATAAAAAAACAACACCAAAAATAAGTAACAAAACTAGACAAATCTTCTATGCCCCCTACAATAGCGCCGATATAAAGCTAAGAGATAAAAGGTAATCAGCCATGGCGGTTATAAAAATTGATACAACTCAATATGATGCACAACTAAGTGAAAAGGAGCAGCGCATCTTTTCACAGTTTCAACGTTTCGGTGTTGAAAAGTTAGAAGTATTTAGCTCTGATCCAATTCACTACCGTCAACGAGCTGAGTTTCGCGTGTGGCATGAAGGTGATGATCTATTTCATATTATGTTTGATCAACAAACCAAAGAGAAAATTCGCGTTGAGAGCTTTGACCCTGCTGCGCCTTTAGTCGGTGAAGTTATGCAGGCGATGATTGAAAACTTAAAAGGGTGTGAAATCCTACGCCGCAAATTATTTCAAATCGATTACCTATCAACTTTAAGTGGTGAGATTCTTGTCAGTTTGCTGTATCACAAGCCCTTATGTGATGAATGGTTAGAGGCAATTAAAGCACTAAAAGCAAAACTCAGTACACAATTTAACATCGACTTTATTGGCCGCGCACGTAAACAAAAAGAAGTGATTGGTAATGACTACGTCGTAGAGCGCCTAAACGTTAATGGTAAAGAGCTTATTTATCAACAAGTAGAAAATAGCTTTACCCAACCAAATGCCAAAGTAAATATTAAGATGCTTGAATGGGCACAAGCACTTTGTGAGCCATTAGAGAATGATTTACTCGAACTATACTGTGGTAATGGTAACTTCTCGATTGCTTTAGCGAACTCGTTTGATCGTGTACTCGCAACTGAAATTTCTAAATCATCTGTTTACTCTGCACAATATAATATTGCACAAAATAAAGTGGATAACTTAGATATCATTCGCATGTCGAGTGAAGAGTTTACGCAAGCTATGAAAGGTGAACGCACGTTTTCTCGCTTAGAAGGCATTGATCTGAAAAGTTATAATTGTCAGAGTATTTTAGTTGATCCACCCCGTGCAGGAATGGATACACTCACCTGTGATCTCGTAGCCAATTACGACAATATTATCTATATATCATGTAATCCAGATACGCTTGAACGCGACCTTGAACACCTTAGTAAAACACACGAAGTTAAACGCTTTGCTATATTTGATCAATTTCCATACACGCATCACATTGAGTCTGGTGTATTTTTACAACGTAAATAAGTTCAGTTTTCTGCCAGTGCTGCAAATAGCGCTGGCAATTGCTCTTCACTGAACACCTCTATATTATTACTTTGTAATAACCGTGCGGTTAAACCCATCCCTATAACTTTATGCCCTGTATGGCTGCCATCATAGATAGTGTTACGCCCGCAGGATGGACTGGATTCTTTTAGTAAAGCAAAACGAATTTTATGCTTTTGGCAAATTTTTAAGGCTTGTTCTGCTCCTGCGATAAATTCAGCAGTGACATCTTCAGCATCTTTCGTTAACACTCGATCTTCTTTAATTTCAGCGGGCGGCCTTGGGATAGGTAAACCACCAGCCACTTCGGGACAAAAGGAAACTAACCTTTTTTGTTGTTTGAGTGATTCTAACCCAGGGTGTAATAGGTTTTGCGATTGGCCATCGTAGCGTACAGGACTCCCCAGTAAACAGCTTGATACTAAAACTTTTTCCATATGTTCTTCACCAATAAAAAAGCTCCGCGAGCGGAGCTTATTAATATACTTTGCTTATATTATTTATCAGCTAAATAGTTTATAAGGTCAGCCATACCTTTTGCATCACTGATACCTGACTCAGCACCTAAAATTAAACGATATTTACCATTCACAATGAATGTTGGTACACCTTTTAATGCGCCTTTTTGTTTGTAGTACTCTTGATCGCGTTTCATTTTTGATGCCATCGTACGTACAGAAAAGCTATTGTAGTATTTATCAAAATCAGCTTCCGTTACGCCTTGTGATACGAAGATATCTTTCATATCTGCTAATTCATTGATTCGTGCACGTTTACCATGAATATGATTAAAAACAGCAGCCACTAAAGCATCTTTTTGTGGTAACACAGCCGCAGTTGCATAAGCTTGGGCTAACATAGACTGAATTTCTGGATCACGAGGTCCTGAAAAGTCTACATGGCTCTTTTTAAAAGCAACACCGTCATTCAAAAGCGGCTTTAGCTGTGCAACGATTGATTCAAAGCTATTACAATGCGGACAATAAAATGAGAAAAACTCTTTTACTTCAGGCTTTTTAGAAGCGCGCGCATCAAATGCTTCGTAATGCTTACCTTCTTCATATTGTGCAGCCGCTGCATTCGCTGCCAATCCTAATGTCATCGCCAATAAGGTGGCTTTAACTAACTTAATCATTACTTCTACACTCCAAAATTATTGTTCTAGTAAAAACTTAACCAGCTCATCAAGCTGCTCTTGGCTCTTGATGGTGTTTAAGTTTATTTTATATTTATCATTTACAATAAATGTTGGTACGCCTGTTAGTGCACCGATTTGTGAATACTTATTTTGTTTGTCTTGCATCGCTTTTTCTGCACTAATTACTGGCATGCTTGCGATTTCAGCATCAAATACTTCATTACTAATACCGTTCGTTGCAAGTAATGCTTTCACATCTTTAATATTTTGTAGTGGCGCACGTTGAACATGGATGCTATGAAAAATTTGATCTGCTACTTGCTCACCCTTTCCTTGTTGCTTAGCAATAAGGTAAGCATAGCTTAGGTTACTCTGTGTTTGTTTTGACACCCCACCTAAAAAGTTAACGTGGTTTTTAACAAACTCAGTGCCCTCTGGCAGCGCTGCGGTCAATGCTTTAGCCACTGGCTCAAACTTAAAACAGTGTGGGCAATAAAAAGAGAAAAACTCTGTCACTTGCGGGGTAGCACTTTTTTCAACTTTCAATACTTCATACTGGTTACCTGCTTTGAAGTCAGCCGCAAATGCAGCAAAAGGTAAACATAGAATGAGTAGACTTAACTTTAATTTTTTAAACATTGTTTTCTCGTCTTTACTTATCTTTTTAAAATTTATGGTAATAATTTTAACGGGGCTTCTTGTAATGCCGCAAGCTGTTCTTTTAGAGCCAGTATTTGTTGCTCCCAGTATTTGTCTTCTGCGAACCAAGAAAAGTTCCGTGGAAATGCAGGATCATCCCAGCGTTTTGCTAGCCACCCCATATAATGCACCATTCGCATGGCACGTAATGGTTCGATGAGTTTAAGCTGATTATGATCAAAATCACAAAACTCTTCGTACGCCGCAACTAAGGTATCTAACTGTAACAGTTGGTTATTACGATCGCCACTTAACATCATCCATAAATCTTGAATGGCAGGACCTTGACGACTATCATCCAAGTCTACAAACATAAGTGCATCACCTGACCAAAGAATATTGCCAGCGTGACAATCACCATGCAGGCGGGTTGTTTCAACATTTTTATACTGAGCCGTCGTCTCGTTAATAACCAAATCCAAAATAGTATAAAACGGATTTTCAAGGGCCATAGGCACTAAGTTACTCGCTTGCAAATGAACTTTCGCTGTCTGTAAATATTCTTCGCAGCTAATTTCAGGGCGATGAGAAAAGGATTGTGCCTTTGCAGTTTGATGCATCCGCCCTATTAAGCGCCCAAGGACATCGAGTTGATCTAAGTTATCAACTTCAAAAATCCGCCCTCCTACGCTTGGGAATAATGCAAACAAATATCCATTATGTTCGAAGAGACTCTCACCTTCTCTACAAACCGGCGCAACAACAGGCACTTCAGCTTCCGCGAGTTCAAACGCAAAAGCATGTTCTTCAAGTATTTGCTCCTTAGTCCAGCGTTCAGGCCTGTAAAACTTAACAACATAACGATAACCATCCTCAGCTTTAAACTGATAAACACGATTTTCGTAGCTATTTAAAGCCAATAGCCCTGACTCTGCGTAAATTCCGATACTTTCTACGGCATCTAAAATTGAATCTGGCGTAAGGTCGACAAAACTAAATTTACTCATAACGTCCCATTATATAAAAAAAGCGGGAAAACCCCGCTTTTTATTGTATGTGCTCAGTGTACTTAATTATTGTCCCTTAAAGAAGTTGCTGGGCTGTGAAATCTGCACATCAGGCTCTGAATCGACAGAAAGTACAAACTCAAACTTAGTCATAGGCTTTTTCAAATCATAAGGGTCGACGACTAAAGATAGAGGCACATTGTATGATTCCCCAGAAGGAACAGTAAATGTTTGTTTACCTATATATTCAAAGTTATCTAACCCTTCTACAGCAATATTAAAGGTTTGCTCATACTGTGCTTTATTGATGACTTTAAGTGTATAGGTATTCTCTACCAAGCCATTAAAGTCAACGCGATAAAGTTGATTTCGGTCACGAATAATATCGAGTTCCATCGGCTTGCGCATCGCAATATTTGCAACCAGTGCTCCTGTTAAAACAACAAGAATTACCATATAACCTATCAACTTAGGACGTACAGCATGTGTTTTATTTTCAGGTGTTTCTAAGTTACGTTCTGTTGTGTAGGAAATGAGTCCTCTTGGATAATTCATTTTATCCATAACTCCATCACACGCATCAATACAAGCACCACAGTTAATACACTCATACTGCAGACCGTTACGAATATCTATACCCGTTGGGCATACCTGTACACACAAGTTACAATCTATACAGTCACCCAGTCCCAACTCTTTCGGGTCTTGTTTACGTGAGCGAGGGCCTCGGTTTTCACCACGAGCTTCATCATAGCTCACCGTGAAAGTATCTTTATCGAACATAGCCGATTGGAAACGTGAATATGGACAAATATGTAAGCACATAATTTCGCGCATCCAGCCTGCATTCCCATAAGTACATACCGCAAATAAGGCAATACAGCCATAGGAGTAAGCCGTTGCATCGAGTGTAAATACGTCAGGAAGTAAGTCTCTTATCGGTGTGAAATAACCAACAAAAGTCAAAGCTGTATAGAATGAGAATAGCCACCAGCTACTATGTTTTGCGGTTTTTCGCCAGAACTTGTCAAAATCCATTGGCCGTTGATCGAGTTTTTTTCGCTGATTAGCTGTGCCTTCAAACTTCTCTTCAAACCAAATAAAAATAAATGTCCAAACCGTTTGTGGACATGTGTATCCACACCAAACTCGCCCGTAAAAGGTCGTCACTAGGAATAAAGCAAACGCTGCTAACATCAAGATAAACGCTAAAATAGTAAGGTCTTGAGGCCATAGGGTTAAACCGAAAATATTAAATTTTTGACCAACAAGGTCAAATAATACCGCTTGTTGACCCTGAAAGTTAATCCAAGGCAGCAACATAAAAGCAAGCATGCCAATAAAGCCAATACGCTGTCTCAATAGTTGATGTAAACCGGAAACAGCTCTTACGTATATTCGGTTGCGAGGGTTAAATCTATCATCAAGGGAAGCGTTTTCCGGTTTCTGGATCTTTACTTCCGTTGGGATATTTTTAACCTTAATTTGTTTATCCATTAAAATTCCTCAACGCCACTAGGAAATAAATACTCAAACATTATGTTTGTAGTTTACAGATATAGACAATCCGTGAATAAATTAGAATGCATCTCATTACGTTCAAAGATTTCTGAAATTTCCAATTCATCAAAATCATTATACTCAATCTCTAAAAAATTTCAGGGATTGATCACGAATATGTCTGCTTAAATTATTTCATCGTATCTGCTTGCTTTTAAATTGGCCATTTTATTAAACTTGCAACCATACCTTATTCATTCAGATCAAAGTTTGTTGTGCTATGAAAAAATTTCTCATTTTAGTGCTTATAATTTTAGCATTATTCACTATTGATCACCCGTTGATCAAAGAGCCAAGAGAGAAACTACTCGGTGATGGCATTGGCTTTCTTTCCAATGCTAGCAAAGTCAACAGAAGCCCTGCCGCAAACATGGCAAAAAATAATATTAAGTCACAACTAAATTTGTCAGCTTCTGAGCAGGAATACGTCGAAGAAACATTCATAACCGATGAGAAGTTGCAGGTATTTCACCTACGCTATTGCCGAGAGAAAGATATCAACATCTACTTTTATGGTGAGCGTTTAGAGAATGTATGTAGTATTGTTTCAAGTGCATTGAAAGAAAGGCTAAATAAGTGATGGATTTTTCGACTCTGAATAAAAAAGCCAGTGATTCATTTGCAAAGCAGCGTAACTTACTAAAAAAATTAGCTAAGGGACGAACACTATACTGTGAAACCTGCAAAGGTGTTCTTACCCTTGATTTGCAAACAGACCAACCAGGAAAAGGCGTTGTACGCTGCAAAAATGGTTGTACTGATATTATTTTGGAATTAGGTAGTTAGCCTAATTCCAACCCTCATCATTGTACAGCTGACTGTTCATAGCAACCACCTCAATTAACTCAGCAAAGCCCGCTGCAAACTCCCCCATCAACTCGTATTGTTGCTGACAAAGCTGCCCCTCTGTTAGTTCATATTCACTGGCAATTGCGGCAATATCTAATTGCGATAAGCTAAAAAAGCCTAAACTTTGATGAGCGGTATCTAGTGCGGCTTTAAACTCTTCACTAAGCAAAGGCGCCGCTAATAATTTAGCAATATAGTCTTTTGCTCCAAGTAAGAAGCCTTGACTCCAATGCTGGCACTCTTGAATATCCAAATATTGTTGCTGTTTTGAATTGACCTGCAAACTGACAGGCAAACTAAACCCAGTTCCAAAAACCTGCTCACTGATCTGCTGATACAATGCCATAAATGCAAACAACACCTGTTCATCCATTTGCCCATCACATCCTGGGCAAACCTGTTCGAGCCACTGATGGACATCAAGAGGTTCTGGCGCACAAATAACAGCAAATAAGTAGCCTTGTGTTTGCGCTAAAGACAGGGCACTTTTTTGCTCTGAAAGAAAGTGTGTTAATAACACGCTTTGTTCAGGTGAAAACTCAGGAATTTGCATATTACTTCTACTATTTACCTAAATTAGAAATTTAATGGGTAACGACCTTCACTATCAGGGCGACCAAGAAATTTAGTTGCATCATGTACTTCTTTAGGAAGACTTGCTTCTGGTTTGATATACCCTGCAACCTTAAAGTCTAGATTCGCTTTTAACGTTGCATCCGCTTCTAAACCTAAGCGGTTTTCAGGGTCAACTAGTACAGCGATATCACCAGACTTACAGCTTAAACGACCACTTAAAGGCCCAACACTAAACCAGCCATTTAATCCTTTGACATCAATGTTTGGACTCGCTATTTCACCTGCTAACGTATCGCAGTACGGTTGACCTGAACTGTACTCATCTAAGTCAACAATTACACGCCCTTGCGCACTAACAGGGAGTGGTAATTGTAAACGCGCCATTGCACGTTCAACGGTTAATCTTAAAACTGCATTCTTGATATCTATGGCTTGGTTAAACAAACCATATGAAAAGTCAGCACGACCGGAGATATCAGCTTTGTCTCTAGGATCACCAAAGCGCACTGTACCAACGAGCTTGCCACTAAAGAGTGACCAGCCCGAAATCTGCCAACGCACATTATTCAGTTGTTCATTTTCAAAACGCGCTTGCATGACACGCCCATCCCATAATGAACCGCTGGCTTTACCTAGTTGTAATTGTTTAGGTAGGTATGGAGCGGCTAAATCAAGCGCTACAGCAGCCGGTGTTTTCACTATAGTGAAGACCAAAAAGCACAGTAAAAAAATGGCGACTAATAAAATTGTTTTCTTCATCGTCTACTTCTCTAATACCAACCGACTTACACGAACAAAGCCTGATTTATCATCTTTACTTAAATCCAAATTCTCAATAAGTACTCCTTGAGAATTAACAAGCTCATCAAGCCATTCAACTAATTTATTGAATTCAACAGAGTCAATTGTCAAACGAAGCGAGTTATCGTTTGGTTGCATTTTACTAATAGTGATTTGATAGCGATTACGCGTACTATTTACTATTTGGCTTAAGCTGCGATCATTGGTTACACGAGCACTTCCACTGGCTTTAAGCTTAATGATGCTCTCATCAACCCAAGCAAGCAATTCTTGCTGCTTTATGTTGTCTTGCTCTGCTTTTTCTATTGCATTGTTTAGGGGTCTAAAAATACCCATCACTAATACAAAAATAACAAAAACAGCACCGGCAATCATCACAAGTTGTTGCTCTTGCTCTTTTAAAGAACGCCAATAATTGACTAGTTGCTCTTTCATGCTGCACCTCGCAATTTGATCTCTCCGACAACAAAGTCGCCATCATTATTTAGCGATCCTTGATCAACGGTTAAACCTCGTTGCTCCAAAATTGCTTTCACCTTACCAAATGACTGAAAATCTTTACCTCTAGCACGGATCCGTAATTCATTTCGTCGTTGATCATAGCGAAGTGTTTCAGGCGAAAAATCTTTTACTTCATCGAAAATCGATACTAAATCACTCGTTAAATCTAAGAAACCTGCTGTACTCCCACCATCTAACAAGGCTAGTTCACTGCGGATCTGGCTACGTATTAACTGCGGTCGCACTTTTTTATCGGGAAACGCACGTTGATAGTTAGATACCACTTGAGTCTTTGTTTGCTCTATTTGGCTATTGAGTTTATAAAGCTCTAGCGACTTAACGCCAACACTACACACTAACGCAACACCTGCTGCAATAGCGGCTTTTTTCCAGTATCCCCACCAAATAGCAGACTTCTTCTTTAACTGATACATGCCTTGGCGTAAGTTAAAGCTGGTAGTAGGTAGCTGTATAGCAAACAATGCTAATGGAAGGTCATAAGACTCTGTTTTAGCTATCAGATTAACCGTATCAGGAAAGCCTACAGCAGGACTGTAATGTATGACATCAGGGTTATTTAAAGCTGTCAAATAACCTTCTAACCAATCAGACTCAACCACTGCCACGTGCCAATCACCTAATTTGCATAACCACTGTTTATTTAACTCAATCACACTCAGTTGATTAACTTCATCTGAGCTTGGTAATAGTAATGCGTCAGGTAGTATTTTAAAGACTTCTAAATTATGTTCGTTAAACTGGGCTAACCATTGCTCAAACCATTCTCTGTCTGCCATGGCAATATTAATCGCATGCTTGTCACCAACCATTGTTGACTCTGCAATTGCGATAAATAGCTCATCAACATCACACGCTATCTCTTCTTCAAGCATGTAAGGGAGGGCTTGTTCTAACTTACGGTTCCACTTAGTTGGGAGCTCAACAGTCTTCAGTTGTACCTGATCGCTTGGCAGTAGCACTATCACTTCTCTTGATTGTGCTTTTTCTGCTAATTCACCTAATTGTGTCGCTGCTGCTATTTCGCCGCTAGCAATGATTTCTTGTTCTGTAGGTGAGTAAATAAGCCAATTTAGGCTATCTGTTAATGTTCGACCCGTACGGATCAACAATATTTCTGTCACTGTACGCCTCCAAATTTTCGCGCCAGTATCGTTACTTTACCATTATTGGCATGCAGTAAGGTGGTCATCGAAAAACGCAGCTCAACAAATTCAGCTTGCGTCTGTAGTTTAAAATATTCACTGTTGATGGTGAGCAAGTCTTTCACGGCATCCACATTTTGTCCGCCTTGTTGCTTAACTTCCTCAAAAAATTCTTCTATATCATCAAACCCTTTATCTGGTCGTGATGATAAAACACTTTGCGCACCTGACAGGCTTAAACCGTCTATCAAGGAGCTTAAAATAATTGCACTTTCCGTTGGTAAGGTATTAACGTTAATAGCCAAGTTCTCGTTGCCTGGAATGACACATACGAATGGCAGCACTTTTTCCATAACCAAAGGGTTAAACCCTTTAACCAAGCGTAATTCAGAGGTAGACGCAAATAAGCTATTTGCGGTCATATACGGATATTTACGCGATAAATACTCATCTTCTTCTGCTCCCGAACGATAGGTGATGCTGTCTTCATCTAACCAATCGTATACACTATCAGCCATCGCTTCTTCTGATTCATCAGCAGGCAAATCTTCAATATTCTCAAGTAGGGCTAGTAATGCTTTGTGTGCAGGGTTTGTGGTGTTCGATGAACCACTTTGTTGCACCGGTTTTGCATGCAGCGCATTGAGGTTTAAACAGGCTTGTAGATCAGTAATAGTGCCACTTAAGGTGCCATTATCAACAGGATAAGGAACACCGCCTTGCTGTGCCCAAACTTGCCCTAGATTCGTACTATCAGGATCATCTTTCTTGGCTTGGTTTATCGCCTTAATAGCCAGTTCCTCAGCGGCAAATGCATACCACTTAGCCTGTTGGTGACCTTGGATGTTTGTGCTGCGCTGTACTTGCACCATTAGATTTGCACTCATTTCGACTGCCAACATGGCCGCAAGTGCAACAATAAATAGAACAATAACAAGTGCTGCGCCTTTTGAACGCTTTAAGGACATCATGATTGACTCTCAACACCGCCTTCGCCCGGCACTAAAAAGACGCGACGAATAGGCTCTTGTTCTATTTTCTGGATTGTAACAGCAACTGCTTTAGGCAATGCTTTTATTTGCCATTGCTCTTGCCACTCATTTTTGTCATCAAGAAATTCAAACTTTAAGTCTTCGATACCTTCAAGCAGTATTTGTGAGCGTGGCTCCATATTATCTAATTGATCAACATACACGCGATATACACGCTCTAGTTTATCGTCAATAACGCGGTAGCCAACAGCTTGTAATTCTGAACGTGGCAACAAGTTAATGGGATTGACCCAGCCATCGCGTACAAACCCAATCCCATCATACTGACTATCCAAAACATACCGTCCTGTCAGAATATAGGTTTCTTGAAAGTCCCCAGCTTCATTACGCACTTGTCTTTTCGTCATTTGACTGAAGTCTTGGTCCATTAAACGAAATGTTGTTTGAAAACCATTAAGCTCGGCAATTGTTTCATCAGACGCGTCTTTTGCTTTTGTGGTTGAGTCTAAAATTTGATGAGTCGATAAAACCACAAAGGCTAGAATCCCCATGGCTATGATTACTTCCAGTAAGGTAAAACCGCGTTGCTTCACTACTTATCACCTTTGTTTAAGTAAGTGGACAACTCATAAACCGGATCCGCGAGTTTTTCATCAGTGAATATATTAATAGTCACTTTTACAAAGCTTTTATCTGCAGTAGGTACAACATCTTGACGCCAATACCATTCATAACCAGCGAGTGTTTCAGTCCCTTTTGTACCGTTTTTTCCCTGCCACTCACGGCCTTTAGCCCGTTGCTCAACCATCACATTCTCAGCAACCCATGAAGCATATGTTTGCTCTTCAATCGTAGCGAGATGATTTATATGCTCACCCGTTGCCTGCATTGCTGCAATACCTGCCATAGCGCATATAGCCAAGGCAACCATCACTTCAAGTAATGTAAAACCAGCTGCTTTAATCACTATTCAGGCTCCCTACGAAATTGGACCGGAGCCATAAACTCACCTTCAATAAAATAAATAGGCTCTCGCGCATTCTCAAGTTCGTAAGTAAGTTGAAAGGCACTCACTTCACCCGAGGATAAAATAAGCACTTGCGGTATTTTTAACTTTTTGAGTTCAAGTAAACTATCTTCATCCCCGCCACTCATAAGCTCACGCCAATTAGATTGCTCTAATAAGTTATCCTGTGCCCAAGCCAAATCCTCAAGGTTTAAGGTTAGTTTAAAACGGTTATCGACTTCTACCGGTTCGAATAGCTTTTCGCGATCAAAGGTGACCCATTTTTCACCATCAAAAACGAGAAACTCAAATACGTTTTTATCTAAATGAAAACCTAATTCAACTTGATTCAATATGGCAAATTCTGATGCCAAATTGATTGTGGTGTGTAATCTTAGCGCTTGCTTTTCTAGCTCTTCTTCAGCACCACCATCAAAACTATAGGCGACCATTTTAGTAACAAAGCCGATCACTACCAGCACCATTAGTATTTCGATGAGGCTAAAACCTTTTGCGTGTTTTACGCCTCGAGCCAAATGCAAACGACCAAGGCTTACCATAACAGTAAGCCTTGATGTGTAGATTGAGTAAACATCTGGCTGAGTTTACACATTATTGCTTTTCTTCGTCCCAGTTACCGATATCATCATCAGTACCCGCTTCACCATCTGGACCCATTGAGAAAATATCAACTTTACCAATTTCTCCTGGGCTAATTAGCTGATAAGGATTTCCCCATGGATCTTCCGGTAGTTTTTCAATAAAACCGCCTTCAGGAAAACGGCGAGGAATAGGCTCGATGCTTGTTTTATTCACTAATGCTTCAAGACCTTGCTCAGTGGTTGGATAGGTTTTATTTTTAAGCTTATAAAGACTCAGCGCGTCCTCAATTTGCTGAATATCTAAATGTGCTTTATCTATTGCAGCCTCTTCTTGCTGACCCATAATATTTGGCGCTACGATCGACATAATCATACCGATGATAACCAGCACCACCATAACTTCTAGTAAAGAGAAACCTGATTGTTTATTCACAAAATACCTCTAATTTTCTTCAATATTTATTATAAAACGTCACACCTTCATGATGCGTCGTTTTAACCTTCCTTAATTTAAAGACCAACAGCCTTGTTCATTGCCATAATAGGCTGGAGTATTGCCATAACGATAAACAATACAATAACAGCCATTGATGCGATCATCGCTGGCTCCAAAAGTTTTAAAGAGACATTCACCATACTCTCAAACTCTCGATCTTGGTTGTTAGCAGCACGTTCAAGCATTTGTTCTAACTCACCGGACTTTTCACCACTGGCGATCATATGAAGCATCATAGGTGGGAAAAGCTTAGTTTGCTGTAAAGCAGCACGAAGGCTTGCGCCCTCACTGACACGAGTTGCTGCATCTTGCACTGACCTCTTCATTTTTTCGTTGACTAACACCCCACCTGAGATACGCATACCTTCAAGTAATGGTACTGAACTCGACGACAAAATACTTAAAGTTCGCGCGAAACGTGCAGTATTAACACCACGTGCAACCTTACCTATACCTGGCATGTGCAGCACTTTATCATCAAACCAAAAGCGAATTTTTGGCTTCTTTAAAGCATGCTTGATAGCCACAGACACAGCTGTAATTACGATCAAACTAATAAACCAATAGTTCTGTACAAAGTTACTCGCAGCCATCACCCATTCGGTAGTCCAAGGTAATACTTGTTTAGACTTTTCGAATGTTTTTAATATTTTTGGAACAACAGTCCCCAATAATACAGACACAATGGCAATCGCAAACACCACCAAAATGGTTGGATACACCATTGCCTGTGTTATTTGACTACGCATATGTTGGCGTTGTTCCGTGTAATCGGCTAAACGATTTAAAACCTGATCTAAATGACCTGATTTCTCACCTGCTGCTACCATAGCACGGTATAGGTCATCAAACACATGTGGAAACTCACTCATTCCATCAGCGAGGGTATATCCTTCTACAACCTTTGAACGAACCGACATCAACATGCGCTTTAAACGGGGCTTTTCGCATTGCTCAGCCACCGCCATTACAGCCCCTTCAACAGGCAATGCAGATTGAATTAAGGTCGCTAGTTGGCGAGTGATTAAGGCTAAATCTGAAGTCGAAATTTTTGCTTTAAAAAAGCTGCCAAATAAGGTTTTTTTCGCTCCTTTAGCTTGCTTTTCACCTTCCGCCGCCGCAACAACCTCTAAAGGCATTAACCCTTGGTCACGTAGTGTCTGGCGAATTTGCTTTACCGTATCGGCTTCAAGAATGCCTTTTTTCTCTTTTCCTTTGCCATCGAGGGCACGGTATTCAAATGCAGCCATGGTTAACCTTCCTCACGTGTCACACGTAAGACTTCTTCCAATGTCGTTCGCCCTGCTAATACGCGGTTACAACCATCTTGGCGAATACTTGGGCTACGAGTTCGAATATATTTTTCAACACTTTGTTCGCCTTTGCCACTGTGAATCATCTCACGGATTGTCTCGTCAACAACAAGCAGTTCATGAATACCTGTACGACCACGATAACCATTGAAATTACACTCTTCACAGCCCACAGCGCGATAAATTGTTGGGGGCTCAGATGGGTTAACACCTAATAATTGACATTCTCGCTCATCTGCAACATGTCCTTCTTTGCAGCTATTACATAATGTACGCACTAGACGCTGTGACAGTACACCCAATAGTGATGATGAAAGCAAGAAAGGCTCTACGCCCATGTCTTCCATACGGGTAATTGCACCGGCAGCCGTATTAGTATGCAGTGTCGACATAACTAAGTGACCCGTTAGGGATGCTTGCACACCAATTTGGGCCGTTTCAAGGTCACGGATTTCACCAACCATTACAACATCGGGATCCTGACGAAGAATAGCCCGTAGGCCACGGGCAAAGGTCATATCCACTTTCGTATTTACCTGAGTCTGACCAATACCAGGGATCTCATACTCAATCGGATCTTCTACGGTCAAAATATTGCGGTCACGCGAATTAATCTGACTCATACCTGCATATAAAGTGGTACTTTTACCAGAACCTGTCGGGCCTGTTACCAAGATGATACCGTGCGGTTTACTGATAAGATCTGCAAATAGCTCTCGGTTACGCTCTGTCATGCCTAAATCTTCCAGGTTTAGGCGGGCATTATTTTTATCTAGTAGGCGCAGTACGACACGCTCACCAAAACTCGATGGCATGGTTGATACACGCACATCAACAGCACGACCCGCAATACGTAAACTAATACGACCATCTTGCGGGATACGCTTTTCAGCAATATCGAGCTTAGCCATAACCTTTATACGTGACACCAATAAAGAGGCGAGTTTACGATTTGGTTTTAATACTTCCTTTAAGACTCCATCAACCCTGAAGCGAATAACTAATTCTTGCTCAAAAGTTTCAATGTGAATATCGGACGCACCTTCTTTGATCGCTTCACTTAACATGGCATTAATCAGTTTGATGATTGGCGCATCGTCATCACCAGCAAGGAGATCTTCTGTTTGTGGCAATTCATCAGCTAATGAGAATAAATCAACCTCATTGCCAATATCTTCCATCATTTGCTGTGTTTCAGAACTATCTCGCTGATAAGATGCTTCAAGCAATAATTCAAACTTATCATCTGCCAGTTGCTCTAAAGTAAAGCTATGGCCTGCAATTCGTCGCACTTCAAGTAAAGCACTTACATCTAGTTCGCCACGATAATAAACTGTCCAGTTATCAGCATTTTTACTAAGTAATACGCCAACACGACGCGCATATGAAAATGGCAAACGTTTAGCTGGCAAACTGACAAGATCATCACTTGTTAAAAGCTCACCGTGCTCAGTTGGCTCGTTATGGACTAGCTCGTCATTAATCTCTGTAATTGCATCAGTCATCTTTGCGATCATCTGCGTTTTGTTGTTTTAAATATTCTTCGTACGTTGGTGGCAAGACTAAGGCATCATTCCACTCTGGCAAGATTGGCATTTCTGTCAATGGCATTAAATCAATCCCATCTTCTTTTTGTTTATGCTGCTCACCACGAATGAAATTATATTTCACATGACTGAGTTTATTCATACTCATGCCATCACGAACGATTGTAGGGCGAATAAATACAATTAAATTACGCTTACGCTTGCTGGTACTGGTTGAACGGAATAAATGGCCAAGTACTGGAATGTCACCAAGTAATGGTACTTTTGACACACTTTCTTGAACGTTTTCGTCAATCAAGCCGCCTAATACAACCATTCCACCATCATCGGCCATCACTGTGGTTTTAATTGCACGCTTGTCTAATGAAATATCAACCGCTGTTGCACCACTGACACTCGATACTTCCTGCTCTATCGTTAACTGTACAGCTGAGCCATCGTTAATTTGTGGCGTTACTTTAAGCTTTACACCAACTTCTTGACGTTCTACTGTTTGGAAAGGATTTGAGTTATCTGAGCCTGTTTGAGACCCTGTGATTATTGGCACTTCTTGACCAACAATCATTGATGCTTCTTCGTTATCCATAGTGGTTACTGACGGAGTAGCAAGAATATTGGAATTGGTATCAGAAGACACAGCTTGGATAATCGCGCCCCAGTCGTTTTTGACAATACCCATAGCTAAACCGTTAATACCACCAAGTAAGGTTGCAAGTGGACCTAAATCACCTTCTACAGTTCTTTCGATTGGCGTAACATTACTTGTTTCAGTGCCAATGACGTTATCTGTAATTGTTTTATCTCGCGCTTGTTCGGCGGCAACGGCCAATGAGCCCACTGGCACTGTAGTACCATTATTAAACTGCATCATCCCGCCTTGCTCTGAAATCCATTGCAGACCAAAGTTAATACCATCTGCTTCAAAAACTTCGACAATAATTGCTTCAACCAACACTTGAGCACGGCGTATATCAAGACGCTCAATCACTTGTTCCAATGAACGCATGGTGTCTGGTTGTGCAGTAATAACCAATGAATTTGAGTCTGGATGAGCTTCGATACTGGTTTCGTTTTGATTACGTGTACGAGTTTTAGTTGCGCCGCCTTGAGCATCTTCTGCAAGCGTTTTACTTACACCTTGTAAAACCTTAACAAGCTCATCTGCTTTCGCATAATTTAAATAGATAACCTTAGTATTACCTTGGTTCTCTAATTCACCATCTAAGCGACTAATAAGCTCAACTGCACGAGTTCGGGCTTGAGCTTCACCACTAACAATCACGCTATTGGTTCGACCGTCTGCCACCACTTTAGGAATTAAAAACTCAGGAACACTTCCCTTACCACTGTCTTTATAAATATTTTCAACAACAGAAACAACATCGTCCGCCGTTGCAAATTTAAGCTTTACGATATCAACACGCTTATCACCAGCTTGGTCAACGGAGCGAATAATTTCAACTAAACGATTTACTGATGCAGCATGTCCAGTCAGCATCATCACGTTAGCTGCATTAAAGTTTGCTACATGACCACCATCTTTTTGGTCGCTAAATTGACGTACTAATGGCCCTAACTCTTGAACGCTCACATTTTTAACACGCACAACGCGTGTCACCATCATGTCGCCGCTTGCTTGATTATCTTCTGTAATCAAAGGAACATTAGACTTTTTAGCGTCAGAGCTTTTCTCAATTTTGATGATACCGTTATCCATCTCTACCGCTGAATAACCATACACTTCAAGTACATTTAAGAAGAATTGATAATAGAGCTTCTCATCCATTAACTCATAACTACGCACATTAACTTTACCGCGCACATTAGGGTCAATAATGACTGTTTTATTTAGGTTTTTTCCAACAATATTAATGAATTCATTAATATCTGTTCCTTTAAAATTTGCAGCGTACTCTACAGCTGAAACTGAGAGCGATAATCCTGTTAACAAAAAAAGCGCTGCATATTTAGCTAACCCTTTTTTAATTTTTTTGAGGTGTAGCGCGTGAACCATTTTATAAAAACTCCAAAGCTAGTTATTGCAGGCTAAATTGCACATCAATTTGCTCACCATCCCGCTCGATAGTGATACTTGCGTCAGTACTATTGCGTAATTCGTTTATAGCCGACATCGCCTGTTTTAAATCATTTAATTGATAGCCATTTATAGCAACAGCTAAATCATTATTCATTAATCCCATTTGCTTAAATAGCTCTGGATCTTTACCAGGGCTTAAGCGATAACCCACAAGCTCACCATCAACCATCGCTTGCGATACACGAATATAGTCGAATAGTTTGCCAGGATCGTTTAATACTTCTTCGCGCGTTTCAATAATCGCTTCTTTAACGTCTTCATCTGCCGTTGGGTTTATTTCTCTTTCGGTATCAAAAGGCTGAGGGCCTTCCTGTAATTCGGGCTCCGTCTTTGCGGCCAACACAGGCATAGAGACTGTTTTAGTGAAATCAAGGCCATCTAACATCAATGTTTCAAAACGACCACTCACATCTAAAATAACCCGATCAGGCAAAACTTGAGCTAACTTAGCCCGTGTTCCTTGAATAGCATCATCGACTACATATGTTTCTTGTCTTCCTTGAGATTCAATAATTGCTAAACCTGCTTGGTCATCTTGGCTCACTGCAACAATGCCAGTTAAGTTGATACTTAACCGTGTTTCTGGGGCATTATTAATAACATGTGTTTGCTTAGCGGTAGGTTTTTTTGAGTCAACAATCACTTTTCCAAATAAATGCTGATCAATAATTTGTTGAGAACTGACAGTATCTGTGCGAGTTGTATTCAAACTTACTCGATTTGCAGGCAATACTTTTGCATTAGGCTCAGGCCATAACAACCAAAACAACTTAGATGACAAAAATGCTATATAAAAAACAACTAATAGCACTACAAATGCACTCAATTTGGCATGTGGTAGGCCATTCAAAAATTGTCTAACTTGTTGTAAGTGTTGATCCATAAACTTTAATTCTTATTTTAATTTACTGCCTAATAGCTGGCTTATAGTACCTTTTCATTTTTCATTCAACAAGCGCACATATATTAAACTTTGTAAACAGAGTGATTCTAACGAGTAGGAGTTCAAAGCAAGGCTTTGACTGTTTCTTTATAATTAAGTTTCATGATAAATTTTGCCTATATATTGAGTAGCTTTAGAAGAGCGTAATTGTGTCAAAAGTTAACACTAAACAGTCGCAAGACAAACAAGACGAGTTAAGCGTACGCCTGGATAAATGGTTATGGGCTGCACGCTTTTATAAAACCCGCTCAATAGCACGAGACATGGTACAAGGCGGTAAAGTGCATTATAATGGACAACGTACTAAACCAAGTAAAATAGTCGAAGTGGGTGCAGTAGTAAAACTACTACAAGGGGTCGACGAAAAGATAGTCACGATTGAAAAAATCCTTGATAAACGCCAAGGAGCCCCCATTGCACAAACCTTATACCAAGAAACTCAAGCAAGTATTGAGAAACGCGAAGCAAATGCTATCGCCCGTAAGAACAACAGCTTCTTTGCTCCACACCCTGATCGTAAGCCAGATAAAAAGCAAAGACGTGAACTGTTAAAAATGAAATCAAGTTAGGTAATGCTCCATGCAACAAGATTTACTTCATCGTTATATATTTGATCAACTCGATGTACGTGGTGAACTCGTACAAATAGACCAAACCTATCAAGAGATGATCGCTAACCACAATTATCCTGCCCCTGTGCAAGCTCTACTTGGTGAGTTACTTGTAGCAACTTGTTTACTCACAGCAACCCTAAAATTTGAAGGTGAGATAGCCGTCCAATTACAAGGAGACGGTCCAGTAAAATATGCTGTTATTAATGGCGATGATAAGCAAAATATGCGTGGCATTGCGCGCCTACAAGGTGAGGTGCAAGGGAACACAATTAAAGATTTAATCGGAAATGGTTATATGGTCATTACGATTACCCCAACAAAGGGCGAGCGTTACCAAGGTATTGTGCCTTTAGAGCACGATAGCCTAGATAAATGCCTTGAAAGTTACTTTGAACAATCAGAGCAATTGAAAACACGCTTATGGTTTGCAACAGAAGTGACAACTAACTCTGCCAAAGCGGCAGGCCTTTTCTTGCAAGTCTTACCGGTTAATAAAGAGAAATCTGTAGAAGACTTCACGCATCTAGAAGCACTCAGCAACACAATTAAGGATGAAGAATTACTTCACCTAGATGCAAATACAGTGCTTACTCGCCTATATCATGAAGATAACCCGCAGTTGTTTGAACCACAAAAAATTACTTTTCGTTGTGGATGCAGCCGTGAAAAAACAATTACTGCGTTAGTTAACCTTGGTCAAGACGCGTTACTTGAAGACGTAAAAGCAAATGGTGAAGTTAAAATTAGCTGTCATTACTGCCTAAAGGATTACATCTTTAACGAGCAAGATATTAAAGCTATTTTCAACTAAAGCAGCTCTTAATAATAATATTATATTAAAAGCCGTATTTATTACGGCTTTTTTGTACAATTTTATGACACCGGTATCATAAAAAACCACTCTTTCATGACACCGGTATCATTGAAATTATTCATGTTTTTTGCCAAATATATGTGTTTTTAAGGCCTTCAGACTCTCGAATATCCCTAATCCTTCTGTTACTATTATTTCAGCTTAAGGGAAATAAGAACCCCAGAGCTATCCCGTTCAATCTCACACAATTTAGGTATAAACATGACTGCAAACGCTACTCGTTTTGTCGATCTAACTGCAGCTGAACTTGTCGAACACGCAATCCGTCGTGGCGAAGGGACTTTAGCCGCTAATGGTGCTTTTGTTGCAAATACTGGTCGTCGTACTGGCCGCTCACCAAAAGACCGTTTCATTGTTCAAGAACCAAGTACTGAAAACGAAATCCAATGGGGTAACGTAAACCGTCCTTTCGATGCTGACAAATTCGACGCCTTATGGGCTCGCGTAGAAGCACATGTGCAAAGTAATGACCACTTCATCTCTCACCTAGAAGTTGGCGCAGACCCTGAGCACTATTTACCTGTTGTTGTAACAACAGAAACTGCATGGCATCACATCTTTGCCAAAAACATGTTTATCGAACCTGATACTTATAATGCATCTGATTTACCTCAGTGGCAGGTAATGAATGTCCCTTCTTTTGTTTGTGATCCAGAACGTGATGGCACAAATAGCGATGGCACAGTAATTATCAACTTTGCACAACGTAAAGTGCTACTGGCAGGTATGCGTTATGCCGGTGAAATGAAAAAATCAATGTTCTCTGTACAGAACTTCCTACTTCCTGCAAAAGGTGTATTACCAATGCACTGCTCTGCAAACGTAGGTGAAGCTGGCGACACTGCGCTATTCTTCGGTCTTTCTGGTACAGGTAAAACAACATTATCTGCAGATCCTACTCGTTTCCTAATCGGTGATGACGAGCACGGCTGGGCACCAGGTAGCGTATTTAATATCGAAGGTGGTTGTTACGCTAAATGTATCGATCTATCACAAAAGAATGAGCCTGTTATTTGGAATGCAATTCGCTTTGGTACAATCTTAGAAAACGTTGTACTTGACGAAAACCGTGTGCCAGACTTCCATGATACTAGTCTTACACAAAATAGCCGCGCAGCTTACCCTCTAGAGCACGTTGAAAAACGTAAAGTAGAAAACCGTGCAGGCGAACCAAAAGCCGTTGTATTCTTAACATGTGACGTAAGCGGCGTATTACCACCAGTTTCAGTACTTACTGAAGAAGCTGCAGCTTACCACTTCCTAAGCGGTTACACTGCAAAAGTAGGTTCAACTGAAATCGGCTCAACAAGTGATATTGAATCAACTTTCTCAACCTGTTTTGGTGCACCGTTCTTCCCACGCCCAGCAGGCGTTTATGCAGAGCTTCTAATGAAGCGAGTACGTGAATTCGGCGCTAAAGTATACCTAGTTAACACAGGTTGGACTGGTGGCCCTTACGGCACAGGTAAGCGTTTCGATATTCCGACTACACGTGCTGTAGTTGATGCAATCGTATCAGGTAAACTAGCAGATGTTGAAACTCAACACATCGACGTACTTAACCTAGATGTACCAGTTGCAGTTCCTGGCGTAGATAGCCAACTTCTTAACCCTATCAACACATGGGAAGATAAAGAGAAGTACGCAGAATACGCAAACAAGCTAGCATCTGACTTCACAGAAAATTTTGCAAAATACGACGTTTCTGAAGCAATCAAATCTGCAGGACCTAAAGCTTAATAACGAGCTTACTTCCTGAATAAAAACGCCAGCTATATGCTGGCGTTTTTGTTTTTACAGTAATAATGCGGGCATACAGCAGTGGCTTTACTTTAGTATTAGCGCAACCATTTTATTAATAACCTCTGTATTTTAGTCCCAAATAGAATCGGCTTCATCCCGTCCTATTCATCCCGTCCTATTCATCCCGTCCTACATAAGATCTACGCCCACGTAGTCTCATCACGCGATGTAAAATCGCGACGACACACAAAAAGCCGCTGAATTTCCACAAAGGGGTTTCGCTTATTTGGAGCCATGGTGGGCTACGCAGTGGATATCCTGCTTTTTATGGTATCTGCCACACTCTCATTATATTGGATGGCTTATCGCGTAGCCGCGAGCTTACTCCACGTCATTGGCTCTTTATTCGCGGATAGAGCGCGATGTAAAATCGCGACGACATACGCAAAAAACCCGTTGCATTGCTGCAACGGGTTTCTTTAATTAGGAGCCTGGCGATGTCCTACTTTCACATGGCAAATGCCACACTATCATCGGCGCTGTTTCGTTTCACTACTGAGTTCGGCATGGGGTCAGGTGGGTCCAAAACGCTATTGTCACCAAGCAAAATGTGTTGTAAACGCGATATAAAATCGCGACTACTAAATTCGGAATGCTGATTGTAAGTAAATGTCTACTTTAGTGTCTTAACTTCTGTCGTTACGCTGTCATAAAACGCGTTTGGCGTTGTATGGTTAAGCCTCACGGGTAATTAGTACAGGT
>NZ_JAOCZL010000008.1:0-258088 GCF_041414825.1 Pseudoalteromonas sp. 68 DY56-GL68 | reverse complement strand
CAGCGCCGATGATAGTGTGGCATTTGCCATGTGAAAGTAGGACATCGCCAGGCTCTAAATTCAGTCGCAAGACTTTAAATTAAAAATAATAAGAAAATCAAACAGAATTTTCTTGGTGACAATAGCGTTTTGGACCCACCTGACCCCATGCCGAACTCAGTAGTGAAACGAAACAGCGCCGATGATAGTGTGGCATTTGCCATGTGAAAGTAGGACATCGCCAGGCTCCCAATTAAAGAAACCCGTTGCAGCAATGCAACGGGTTTTTTGCGTGTGTCGTCGCGCTTTTACATCGCGTGATAGACTCGTGGACGTACAACCCATGACGCGGGATAACTGCTACGTGACAAGGCCGCCCCAATACGTTTGTAGTTGCGATTTTACATCGCGGCTAACGTAGCAGTATTAAATTCGCTCACTACAGCAGGAGCTGGTCACTATTCACCTTGCTTCTGCTCTGCTTTGGCAAGCTGAATATATTTGGTTTCAACTAGTTGAGATAAGGGAACAAGTTGATAACCTTGTTTTTCTAGCTCAGGTAAGGCTTTTTGTAAGAAAGCAACGGTTTCTGGGTAAGGGTGGGCTATCGCTATTGCATAGTTAAAGTGTTCGGCTTTAACTTTTAGTTCTTCAAGCTGCTGTGTCAATTGCTGTGTAGTCACTACGTTATCAAGAAATACATGCCTTGAGACATTCGCTACACCGTAAAAGTTAGCTGCATTTTGTGCTTCGCTTTGACTTGTTGTTCGGCTATCTAAAAAGTACAAGCCACGTTTTTTTAAAACTTCCATGGTCCATTTCATGGGCTCTGTTAACTGTGTTAGCTCTGATCCCATGTGATTATTTACACCTTTCACCTGTGGAAGCGATGCAAGCGCGTGCCCAAGTGTGGCTTGTAATTCTGGCTTGCTCATCGATTCTGTAAGAGCGCCTGGTCCAAGTGCTTTGCTGTTATCGAGAGCCTGCATAGGAATGTGTAGTAAAAGTTCTTTATTTATTTTACTGGCGCGTTCAGCAAACGTTTGAGCATAGGGGGTATGGGGCAAGACTGAGAAAGTGACTTGCCCCGGTAAGTTTAAAATATCAAGATCGCGTTGGTGGTAGCCTATATCATCAATGACGATAGCAATTTGTTTTGCAGAGCAAAACATTGGCAAACATACTGCGAGTAGTAACCCTTTTAATAACTTCACTTGTTGTAATTATTTTTTCCATGTAGGCACTCACTTACTGCACGATTAAGAGTTGCTGGGCAGTGAGTTGTTTTTTATCTTGTCTATCAAGTAGTGAGCTGAATAAAGCTAACTCTTGGATGTTTTTTATTATAGCGTCTTGGTTAATTTCTGAAAGTATTGTTTGATTTATACTCACATCAGGTGTGACTCCCTTTCCTTCTATTGATTGACCTGTCGGGGTGTAATAGCGAGCAGTCGTCAATTTTAGTGCTGTGTTGCCATTACCTAGAGGGATGAGTGATTGTACAGAGCCTTTACCGTAAGTTGTCTCGCCGATTAGTGTTGCTCGTTCATTATCTCTAAGGGCCGCTGCTAATATTTCCGCTGCAGACGCTGAGTTTTCGTTTATCAATACCGCAATGGGGGCGCCATTTAGGATATCGCCATCATGAGCTTGATAATGTTGATTTGCTTCATTAAATCGACCTTTGGTTGAGACGATAACTCCGGTATCCAAGAATAAATCGGATACTTCAATTGCACCTTGCAATGTGCCACCAGGATTATCACGCAAGTCGATAATTAGCCCTGATAGTGGAAATCCGTTATTCATCTGCATTTTTGCTATCTCACGCGCAACATCGTGCAAGGTATGGTTGTTGAATGTATTGATACTTAACAGGGCTACACCTGTGTCTGCAAGGTAGCCATGCACGCTTTCTAAGTTGATTTGTTGGCGTTTGATAGAAAAACTGAGCGGGGTATCTTGTTCACGTAAAACTGAAACATCTACCGCTGATTGACCGCTTTGTTGAATAAGCTTTGCTATTTCACTCATACTTTTATTAGCGATAGGCTGTTGATTTATAGCAATCACTCTATCGTTTTCTTTTAATCCTGCTAGTGCAGCGGGGGAGTTGCTAATAGTATTAACAACAACGACATGCCCTTGTTCTATTTTTACTTCTATGCCAATACCTGTGTAGCGGCCGCTCGTACTGCTGAAAATGGCGTCTAGTTCTGTTTCATCTAAGTATTTTGAGTAGGGGTCTAAGCGCTCAAATAAGGCTTCTATTTGTTGGTTATCGGGTTGAGTAATAAAGGTATTCTGTAACTTGAGGTCATCCACATAATAGGTATGTATATTAAATAGAATTTCATTTAACTGTTGTGTATGAAGCGCTTTAAGTGATGGTTTAGCATTAACCAAAGACGGTTGCAGTAATAAATATACGAAGGCTATAAGCAATAGAAACGGCAGCCAAGTGTATAGCTTGGCTGAAGGAGAGTATAATTTAAATGGGTAAATAGTGTTTAGCATCAGCTGCTCCTCATAGGGTGCAGCTATTTAATCAATTAAATACGTCTGCACCATTTTACAGGATTTACTGCGCGTCCTTTATGGCGTATTTCAAAGTATAGACCAGGATCTGATTGTCCGCCGCTTTGGCCAACTAAGGCTATAGTTTCGCCTTCTCTGACAAGATCGCCCACATCACGAAGTAAAGTTTGGGCGTGGCCGTATAAGCTCATAAAACCATCGCCATGATCAATAGCAATCACCCAGCCAAAGCCATTTAACCAGTCTGCATACACAACTTGACCATTTTGCACGCTTTTGACATCACTACCTTCTCTAGCGCCAATGAGAACGCCTTTCCAGTCAATATTACCGTGCTTACGCTGTCCAAAGCTGTAACGAATTTTTCCCTTTGTTGGCCAGTCAAGTTTACCTTTACTGCTTTGCAAGCCAAGTAGCTCAACCTTTTTTGAGCGTTCTCTTTCTAACTCTTCTATGGCGGTGATAAGCGTTTGTTCATTTTCTTTTAGGTAATCAATTGAGCTTTTTGTTTCTTTTAGGGCTGATTGTAATTTGTTGAGGTTGCTCTTACGGTCTTGTTGCGCGCTGACAAGTGCTTGTTGTCGCGCCTTTTGCTCGTTATGCAATTCAACAAGACGTAACTTGGTTTGCTCAAGTTCTGCTTGGTTATCCGCAATTTTGATTTGTAGCGCCTTAAGCTCTTCAAGCTGCGCTATTCGTGCTTTATTTAAGTAGTTATAGTAACTGAGTGTGCGCTCAATTTTTGCGGTGTCTTGCTGGCTTAAGAGCATTTTTGAATAATCATGGCCACCAGACATATAAGCACTTTTTAGTTGGGCTGCTAGCACAGCTTGACGTTCAGCTTGCTCTTGCTTTAATTGTTTGGCTTTATCTTGAAGTTTAGCTTGTTGTTGCTCGTTCTCTTTAACTGACTGTGCAGCGAGATTCAGCGCTTTTGCATTTTTAGCTATTTCTAACTCGTGGCTACGAAGTGCACTACGCATGTCAGAAATAGACTTCCTTTGTCCTTTAAGGTCAGCTTGCGATTTTTGCAAAGCTGATTGAATTTCGGATAGGTCTTTTTTGGTTTGATCTTCATTAGCAGCAATTCCTGTTGCTGCTAATGAAGCCAGTATTAAACCAGTTTTTAGGAAGTGGTTAATACGTTTTCTCATTGTTTATTTCAGCGTCATAATTGGTTTGCCAGTCATTTCGCTTGGCTGCTCAAGACCCATTAAGTGAAGCATTGTTGGAGCAACGTCACTCAGTGTTTTACCATCGTGAGGTGTCGCGTCACGGCCCACGTAAATAAAGGGAACTGGTTCACTGGTATGGGCTGTATGTGCTTGACCCGTTGCAGGGTTGGCCATTTGCTCAGCATTACCGTGGTCAGCTGTGATTAACGCTTCACCACCGTGCTCTTCAAGTGCAGAAATTACACGGCCTATACAGTGATCAACAGCTTCACATGCTTTGACAGCCGCTTCGAATACGCCTGAGTGTCCAACCATATCGCCGTTAGGGTAGTTGCAGATAATGGCATCGTATTTACCGCTGGCAATTGCTTCAACAAGTTTGTCGGTTAGCATTTCTGAGTTCATTTCAGGTTGCAGATCGTAAGTAGCCACTTGTGGTGATGGAATTAATTCACGAGTCTCGCCAACAAATTCATCTTCACGGCCGCCACTAAAGAAAAAGGTGACGTGTGCATATTTTTCTGTTTCAGAGATGCGCAGTTGCGTTTTGCCTTGTTTCTCGAGCCATTCACCTAAAACGTTTGTTAAAGGCTCAGGTGCAAATGCAACAGGGGCTTTAATATCGGCAGCGTACTCTGTCATCATTACAAAACCACTAAGAGCAGGGGCTTTCTTTTTTTCAAAACCATTGAAGTCAGCGTCAACAAACGCGCGGGTCATTTCACGAGCGCGATCAGCTCTGAAGTTGGCAAAAATAATTGTGTCACCATCGTTAATTTCTACTGCTGATTGGCCATCAGGCACAATTGTTGTAGCCGCGACAAATTCATCATTTTCATCACGCTCGTAGGCAGCTTCGAGTGCGCTAACACCGTCGCTAAAACTGTGACCAGCAATACCACTCACCATAACATCATAAGCTGCTTCGACACGATTCCAGCGGTTGTCTCTATCCATTGCATAGTAACGACCCACTAAGGTTGCTAAGCGACCACAGTTAAGCTTTGCAAATAGTGTTTCAATTCGCTCAATAGAGGCTTTAGCACTGCGTGGTGGCGTATCACGACCATCCAAGAAAGCATGGAAGTATACTTCTTTGGCACCGCGCTCAGCTGCAAGCTCGATAGTAGCAACGATATGATCTTCATGGCTATGAACGCCACCTGGGCTTAAAAGTCCCATGATATGAACAGCTTTACCTGCATTGACTGCTTTATCGATGTTTTCAACAAGAGCAGGGTTGTGAGCGAACTCACCATCTTCAATCGCTTTAGTGATACGCGTAAAATCTTGGTAGACAATGCGGCCAGCACCCAAGTTAACATGACCTACTTCTGAGTTACCCATTTGTCCTTGTGGTAAACCAACATCAAGGCCAGACCCTGAAATGAGTGTATGAGGGCGCGTTGCCCAAAGTTCATCGAGTACAGGGGTATTAGCAGCAAGTATTGCATTACTTTCAGTGTCTTCACGGTATCCCCAACCGTCTAAGATCATTAATACCAATGGTTTTTTATGCTCTGTCATTATCGCTCCTGAAGATTGGCACTTATATACCATTAGCATACCGTGTTTTATGGTTTTGATCAGCTATCAATATGTCATATTAAAATATTTCACGCTCTAGTATTTTCGATTCAAGCACGTATACTTGCGTGGCATATTTTAATAACCCCATGGTAAGTCGCCGTGGTCGTAGATATCTTAGTGGAAAACGCATGGATCAATACATTGAATTTGTCGGTAATCATCCGATATTGAGCATTATCTGGCTTGCATTGGTGGCAATGCTTATCAGTAGCTGGTTTAAAAGTAAATTTTCAGCAATTCGTCAAATTAATCCACAACAAGTGACTTTGTTGATTAACCGTGAAGATGGCCAAGTTGTTGATATTAGAGCTCAAAAAGAATTTAACTCGGGTCATATCGCCGGTGCAACACACCTTAGCTCAGAAAAGGCAAAACAATCTGATTTTTCAAGCCTTGAAAAGTTCAAGAGTAAACCCATTATACTAGTATGTAGCACGGGCATGACCGCCTCAGGTATCGCAACTGCAATGCATAAAGCAGGATTTGAACGTGTATATGTATTATCGGGTGGTATGGGTGCTTGGCAATCGGCCAGTTTACCAACGACAACCGGTCGCTAATAGCATCACGTAGCAGCCCAATAGAGGATTTATTATGAGTAACGTTGTTCTTTACACCAAGGCGTACTGCCCTTTTTGCCAACGCGCATTAGCTTTACTAGACAGTAAAGGTGTAAGTTATACGAACATTGATATTGGTGAGCATCCTGAACGTCGTGACGAAATGATCGACAAAGCCAATGGTGGCTATACAGTGCCGCAAATTTTTATTAATGATGAACATATTGGCGGTTGCGACGACATGATGGCGATAGAAGCACAAGGTCTATTAGACGCTAAGCTGAACGCTTAAAATTTATTATAAAAACGAATACAAGTTAGGAATTACAATGAACGAAGAAAACCAGAACGCAGCAGCAGAACAACAAGCAGGTGCTCAATTCACAATTCAACGTATCTATACAAAAGATGTTTCTTTTGAGACACCAAACTCACCAGCTATCTTTCAAAAAGAATGGACGCCTGAAGTTAAGTTAGATCTTGATACTCGTTCAAATAAGTTAGAAGAAGGTGTTTTTGAGGTTGTTCTTGCTCTGACTGTTACTGCATCAATCGGTGAAGAAACAGCTTTCTTATGTGAGATCCAACAAGCGGGTATTTTCACTATTGGTGAAGTTGAAGAAGTTCAATTAGCACATATGCTAGGCGCATTTTGCCCTAACGTATTGTTCCCGTATGCACGTGAAGCAGTTTCAAACTTAGTTAACCGTGGTACTTTCCCACAACTTAACTTAGCGCCTGTTAATTTTGATGCATTGTTTGCTCAGTACATGCAACAACGTGCAGCTCAAGAGCAACAGGCTCAAGCAGACGCATAAGCAATGACTACAGCACAATCAGCTGTTACAGTTTTAGGGGCGGGGTCGTATGGCACCGCCCTTGCTATTTGCTTTGCCAGAAATGGTCACCCAGTGACTTTGTGGGGGCGAAATAGCGATGACGTTGCCACGCTTGCAGCTGAGCGAAAGAATCAACGTTATCTTCCTGATGTGGATTTTCCACAAACCCTTTCACTTGAACCTGATCTCGAAACGGCGGTTAAGGCCAGCAAGATTATTCTTGTGGTTGTGCCAAGCCATGCGTTTGCTACAACACTACAGCAGATAAAGCCATGGTTGCAAGAAGGTGCCCAAGTAGCTTGGGCTACTAAAGGACTGGAGCCAAATACAGGACGCTTATTGCAAGAAGTTGCGATGCAGGAATTAGGCGATGATATGCCGCTTGCTGTGTTGTCTGGGCCTACTTTTGCTAAAGAGATGGCGATGGGGTTACCTACTGCAATTTCTGTGTCATCAACATCCAGTGACTTTGCAAAGCAACTTGCCGAATTATTGCATTGTGGGCGCTCTTTTAGGGTGTATAACAATGACGATTTTATTGGTATTCAGCTCGGTGGTGCGGTTAAAAATGTCATTGCGATTGGTGCCGGTATGTCGGATGGCTTTGGTTTTGGTGCCAATGCTAGAACAGCCCTGATCACTCGTGGCCTTGCGGAGTTATGTCGATTAGGCTGTGCTTTGGGGGCTCGCTCAGATACCTTTATGGGGATGGCAGGGCTAGGTGACTTGATTCTAACCTGTACAGATAATCAGTCTCGAAATCGACGCTTTGGCTTAGCACTTGGCAAAGGCGAAGGGGTAGAAGCTGCTATAAAATCAATTGGTCAAGTGGTTGAAGGTTATCGAAATACTAAAGAAGTGTATTTGTTAGCTGAGCGTACTGGTATTGAAATGCCAATCACTGAGCAAATTTACAAAGTGTTGTACGAAAACAAAAATGTAAAAGAAGCAGCAATGGCGCTACTCGGACGTGAACAAAAATCTGAGTAGACCATATATAGCAACTATAGACATTAAAAAGCGCGATTTTATATCGCGCTTTTGTTTTTAAGTTAATTGCTTAGCCAATTTATTTTTGATGAACTCATTGACCTGCTCGACCTTGAGTGGCTTACTGTAGTAGTAACCTTGCTGACAGTGACACCCCATTATGTGCAGCATATACGCCTGCTCTTGTGTTTCAATTCCTTCAGCAACAACGTTAATGTTCAAATACTTTGCAAGGCGGACAATTGTTGCTGTGATATTTCTATCTTGTTCATTATTAGCAATATCTCTGACAAATGACTTATCAATTTTCAACGTATCGATAGGAAAACGCTTTAAATAGCTTAACGATGAATGTCCCGTGCCAAAATCATCTAGTGCTATTTGTACACCTAGCGATTTAATACGCCTCATTTGCTGCTCTGCAAATTGTGGGTTTTCCATCATGGCACTTTCGGTTATTTCTAGCTCTAAGCATGATGCTGGTACATCAAACTTCGCTAAGTTATCAACTAATGTATCGATTAGATTACTTTGCTGAAAGTGTAAGGCAGAAATATTAATCGCGACCTTTCCAAAGGCAAGATTTTGATGCCGCCAAGCTGCGAGTTGTTTTAGTAACTGCGCGAGTAGTAGTTGGGTAAGGGGGATAATCGCGCCATTTTGTTCCGCTAAAGGAATAAATTCATCAGGGTTAATTAAACTTCCATCTTCTTGGGGCCAACGAACTAAGGCTTCAAAACCATACAAACGGTTGTGTTGAGCGTCATACTTAGGCTGAAAATAAAGTTCGAACTCATTGTTAGTAATAGCCTTGAATAACGCACTTTCTTTTGTGAGCTCTGTTGGGTCGAGGGTATGGCGTTCTTTATCAAAAAACTGATATGTATTTCGGCCTATTTTTTTTGCATGATTTAAGGCGCTGTTGGCGCTGCGCATTAGGTTTTCGCAGTTATACGCATTCTCAGGGTAGATTGCGATTCCACAGCAAGCGGAGAGAGATGTTTCGAAACCATCAAGCATAAAAGGAGTTTTAAATTGTCGAAGTACTAAATCAGCGGTTTTTTTGGCAAAGAAAATGGTTTTATCGGAGTAAAGGTAGGGAGGGACTAAAATGGCAAACTCATCAGCGCCTAATCTAGCAATAGTAAAACCTGAGTTAAGTGCATTCGTTAGTCTACAAGCGAATTCTTTTAAAAGCATGTCACCTACTGTATGACCAAGAGAATCGTTAATTTTTTTAAAGTTGTCCAGATCTATAAATAAAATGAGGAGGCTTGGGTATTTGTCATTGCAGGCGTTGATTGCTTTATCTAACGATTCTATAAAAATAGTGCGGTTTGATAACCCTGTAACCGTGTCTTTTGTGGTGAGCCTAAGCATTGTTCGCTCATGGTTTTTACGTGCAGTGACATCAGCAAACAAACCTACATAGCGAACAAACTGCCTTGGAAATTTAGGTGTTGCTACTTTGGTAATACACAAATCAAGTGCATATGGTTGACCATCTTTGCGTAAGTTCCAAATTTCACCTGACCAATAACCATCCTGCACTAACTCTTGTTGGATCATTTGTTCGAGTTGCCGATCGCGGCCATCTTTAGTGAGGGCTTTAAACTCCTTGCCCATGACATCTTCTTTACGATAACCCGAAATTTCACAAAATGTATTATTGACCTCAATTATTTTGAAGTGCTCATCACTAACCCAAATCGCATCTTTCGACTGTGATAAAAGCGCATCAATTAACATCATTTTTTGGCTTTTTTGATTATAAATAACGGCTATAAAAAGCCCAATGATGGCCAGTAGGATAAGGAAGAGTAAAATGGGGATACTGTTAGGTACGTTTGATGCGATTGATGATGCAACGCTAACAGAATGTTGCATCATTAAAGTTATGCTGAATAAAACAGTAAAAAAGCGCATCTAGACTCGTCTTTAGGAACAGGCTTAACTTATTTAGATTAGTTCATAAAAAAGGGTCGTGCTAAAAAATTAATGAAATTCTATTAGATACGCTTTTCAATAACTTATTGACCATTCACAAAACCCAGCTGACGCCAAGACTCATAGACAAATACAGCCACTGAATTAGATAAATTCATGCTTCGACTGTCTTTTTGCATTGGAATACGTACTCGTTGCTCTTTAGGCAAAGATTGAATTAGTTCATCAGGTAAGCCCCGAGTTTCAGGGCCGAATACTAAACAATCACCAGGTTGGTATTGAGCTTGGTGATGAAACTGACTGCCTTTTGTTGTGCAAGCATAAACTTTGTTAGGCTGGCACTTCTCAAGATAAGCTTCGAAAGAGGCATGACGTTGCACATGACTAAATTCATGATAATCAAGTCCTGCGCGTTTTACACGTTTATCATCCCATTCAAACCCAAGTGGTTCAATAAGGTGTAAAGCGTAGCCTGTATTTGCACATAAGCGAATGATATTACCTGTATTAGGTGGGATCTCAGGTTGGTACAACACAATATCAAGCATTTGAATCTCATTTTTAAACAATATGATCTGCAGCTGAGTATACACGAACTAGAATAAAAAGATGATATACTCAAGATTGATAATATCTAAAGGTAAGTTGTTGTGAAACATCGTAGTTATGAGTTTTGGGTAAGAACCGCCAGTCTTGTTACGATTATGATGGTGAGTTTGATGATTGCTGCAAAGAGCTGGGCGTGGCTAGCCTCTGGCTCTGCGTCTATGTTGGGCTCGTTAACTGATTCATTGATGGATATCACAGCATCCCTAATGAGCTTTTTGGTACTTGGTTATGCGCTGCGCCCTGCTGATGATGATCATCGTTTTGGTCATGGCAAGGCAGAGGCTCTTGCGGGGCTGGCACAAGCTGCTTTTATTGCTGGCTCTGGCTGCTTCTTAGCATTTCATGGTATAGAAAGGCTGATCAACCCTGTTACGCTAAAGCACTCAAGTTTAGGTATTTGGGTGAGCCTATTTGCGATAGTGTGTACCTTGGTTGTGGTATTTGTGCAAACCAAGGTGATTAATCACACTGAGTCAATCGCTATTAAGGCAGATTCAATTCACTACAAGGGCGATTTAATACTTAATCTCGCGGTATTAATCGCGATAGTGTTAGCTAAGTATGGCATGACTTATGCCGATCCCCTTTTTGCCATTGGTGTGGCTGTTTACTTACTTTATAACAGCTGGGATATTGCCCGTGACAGTGCCGACCACTTAATGGATAAAGAACTACCTGATGAAGAAAAAGCGGAAATTCTGAGTATTGTAAACAGCCATAAAGAGGTGTTTGGCGCGCATGATATTCGTACACGCCAAGGGGGTAAAATTAAATTTATTCAGATGCACTTAGAGCTTGAAGACAACTTACCCCTTATTCGCGCACACCAAGTCGCAGATGAAGTGGAGGCGATGATAAAGGCTTATTTCGACTGTGAAATGGACATATTAATGCACTTAGATCCGCTTTCTGTTGTTAAAAAGCCACCTTACAGTGAATCACAAAACTGATAAAAGTCAGTGAGCACAGCGTGTCTTATCTCATCTCGCTCGAATAACAACTCATGACGTGCATGTGGGTAGCTTTTTAAGCGTGCTTTTTTTTGCCTATGTGTGAGCGCAAATTGTGCGGCGTTATCAACAACGGTATCTTGCTCTGCACTGGCAATGAAAAGAGGGATCGACACTTTTCTGTCTACTAATGTGGCAATGAAATCAAAAGAGGCGTTTAGCCAGCCATAGGTCACGCCACCTAATTGTAAATCAGGCTCTGCTAAATAAAGCTCTCTGAACTGCTTATACCTCACTTCACTGCTTGTGAGCTCATTTACGGCAAAGTCGACAGGTAAATAATTGTTTTGTCCAAACGCATAACTGCGGCCAAGGCCAATTAAAGAGGCTATTTTCGCGGCAAGTTTAGCAAGGGGTTTTGGGGTGCCTTTGGTATAAATATCAAACATAGGCGCTGATAAAAATGCCCCTGAAAATGTATGTTGATAACGGGACAAAAAGTCATAAGCAATTGCACAGCCCATAGAATGGCCAAGTAAAACCTGTTTGCCTTGCCAGTGTGTTTGTACCACTTTTTCGTTAAATGTAGCAAAGTCGTCAGCGTAATCACTAAAACGGTTTACATAGCCTTTATGTGTGTTTTTTAAAAGGCGGTAAGAACGTCCTTGGCCTTGATGGTCAACGATAAAGACGGCATAACCATTTTTGTATAACTCCCACAAAAGCTCTTTATATTTAAATAATGACTCGATACGACCACTGCTAATTATAATTGCTGTCGTTGCTTGCTGTGGAATTGCAAATCCATAGTATAAAGTGCCATGACGGGTCGTTAAAAAGTCTTGTTGTAACTGCTCTGAAAAAAACGTGTTTATTTTGGTTGTGTTATTAGCAAGGTTGGCTTCATCACTATAAAACATACTTAGCTCTTTATTGGCAGGCGAATTTTAACGCAAAGCCCGCCTTGTTCTTGGTTTTCGAGTATTAGCGTACCATCATGGGCTGAAATTGCATTTTTGGCAATCGCAAGCCCTAAACCTGTACCTCCTGTATTTCTATCCCTGGCATGCTCTTGACGAAAAAAAGGTTCGCATAATCTTTCAAGGTTGGCTTCATCAACCCCTTTACCGTCGTCACAAATGGTAATGTAAATCGCATCAGACTCAGACAGTATTAGATGAATGTGTTGAGTGGCATATTTAATTGCATTACGGAGCACATTCTCAAGCGCACTGGCGATGAGTGTTTCATCACAAGGCACTTCTTTTTCAATTTTTCCTTCAACGCTGAGGTGCTTATTGCACTGGTTTGCCTCAAAGCGAACATCATTTAAAACATGATCAATAATAACCTGTATCGACTGTGTACTTAGCGATAAAGTCTGACTTTTTGCTTCAAGGCGAGATACCTGTAAAACATCTGCAATCATTTTATCAAGCTGATTCGCCTCTTTTTCAATACGCTCTAAATAGGCTTGTTGTGCATCTTCTGCTTGCATCTGTGCAAGGCCTGTTGCCATTTTAAGACGCGTTAACGGAGAACGTAACTCATGAGAAATATCTGCAAGTAAACGTTTTTGCGCACTAATTAATTGCTCAAGCTGTGTTGCCATTGTATTAAAGTCGCGCCCTAATACGCCCAACTCATCTTGTCGTGAATTTGAGATATCAGCACGTGCCGTTAAGTCGCCATGCGCAAGCTTATTGGCTGTTTCTTTGAGGCTGTTGATAGGGGCTATCAGATTGCGACTAAAGAAAAAGCTCAACATAAGTGAGGCGATTACCGCAATAATGATTTTTAACCACGTTGGCATAAGCCAAAGACCTACAAATAAGGGCTTTTTACGCTTTTCATCTATTTCATAAAGGAAAAATGTTCCCTCTGGCACATCGATTTTTACAGGCCCATAAGCTTGGTATTCATCGGTAAAGATAATTTGCGGTGACATACGCTTGGTAAAGTTTAATAAACTTAAGTCTATGTCCTTAGAAATAGGCTCACTGAGCATCTCTACACCATGCACTTCACCATTTAAATACAATAACTTGTGTTTCGATAGGCGGGGATGTGAAATGACATCTTGTGTTGATTTGCCATGTTTAGCCACAATACGCTCAATACTTTTTGCCGTATATTGCAAGTTTTTAAGCATGGGGCCGCGAAGCTCATCATTACCCACGTTGCTGGTTAATTTGCTTAAAAATACCAAGGTGGTAATTGTGGCGATAACCGTTACCCAAAACCAAGCAAAAATCTTTAAAAATAAATAATGACGTGGTTTTTTAAACCAATCAGGTGTCTTCATATTACTCGCCTTGAATCAACACATAGCCGCTACCACGCATTGTTTTAATACGCTCATTATTTACATGCTCAGCAATTTTTTTGCGAATATTGCTGACGTGCATGTCGATTGAGCGATCAAAGGGAGCAAGGCGTCTGCCGAGCACTTGTTCGCTTATTTGCTCTTTACTTATGACTTCTCCTGCATGCTGAACTAGCATGGCCAAAATTTCGTACTCAGTGCCTGTCAGGCTCAATGTGTTTTCATTCACAGAGGCTTCGCGAGTCGCAAGGTTAATATGAATGCTATTTACACTTAGGGAGCTTGTTTGCTGCTGCGATAAGCTATTAATGTGTTCAATACGACGAGTTATCGCTTTTACGCGAGCTAGTAACTCTCTGTGATTAAAGGGTTTAGGGATGTAGTCATCAGCACCGAGCTCTAAGCCAAAAATACGGTCGAAGTCTTCGCCTTTAGCGGTCAGCATTATAACAGGCGTGAGCTTTTTCTGACGAAGTTGTTTTAACACTTCAAAGCCGTCCATAGATGGGAGCATGACATCAAGTAAAATAAGTTCGTAATTGTGACTAAGAGCGTGCGCTAAGCCTTCAGCACCATCATGAAAACAATCTACTGCAAACCCTTGTGCGGTTAAGTACTCGCTGAGTAGTTCGCACAACCCTGTATCGTCGTCGATCATTAATAGTTTCATTCTGACACCTGTTTATTCGTTTCTATAAGGTTATTCTACTTAGTAAATTGTGTAAAAGTGAATCTTTACATAACCTTTACACTGGTTTGCGTTCCTTTGCATTGAACTTTGTATAGTTAACTCATCAGCTCAAAACAAGCATTGAGCACAACCCAACAAAAGGTAATGATTATGACTATTTCAAATAAGCTTTCTAAATTCGTATTTGTTTGTGGTTTAGCAGCAGCCAGTGTTGCTGCAACTCCTGTTATGGCAAAAGGGGATATGCATCGTGGCATGAACCCACACGCGCGTTTTTTATTATCTGAGCGTGGTATCGATAAATTACAATTGACTGAAGATCAACAAACGCAGCTAAAAGCTATTTTTGCTGAGCAAAAAACGCAATTTAAAGCACTGCATGGTGATAAAGAAACCATGAAAGCTAATCGCGCAGCTTACAAAGAAAAGATGGATGTGCTTCTTGCAACCCAAGCGTTTGATGAAAATGCAGCAATGGAATTGATTAAAGCGCGTGAAGAAAAAACACAACAAGCTGCTTTGATTAAACTAAAATCAGAGCATGCTATTTGGCAAGTTCTTAATGCTGAGCAGCGTGAAAGCTATAAAGAAATTAAAAAGCATATGCGTAAAAAAGGCCACAAGAAAGGTCAACATCGTCCACGTGGTGAGCGCAAAGATAAACGTTCAGACAGTAAATAATTAAAAAATGCGGCTTAAATGCCGCATTTTTTACATTTTGAGCTTGAAAACTATTCTTTAAAAAACGAGTCGTCATTTTTAGCAAGCATGGCTTCGATATCTTCAATCATATCTTGGTTTAGCTCGTTGGCATTGCTAATAGGGCTCGAGATTTTATTATTCTCAAACGACCATTCACCTAGGTCGATAAGTTGGCAGCGTTTTGAACAAAAAGGGCGGTGCGGGCTTTGTTCTGACCACTCGACTTTTGCTTTACATGTTGGGCAGTTTACAACTGTTGGCATGGTTTTCTTCTCAATTAAGCTTATGCATTTTAGGTGATCTTACTAAAGCTCAGCGTGAGAATCGAGTCACGAGTTAAAAACTCGTCACACGATTTACTTCAGCCAGTGAGGTAACACCATCTGCTGCTTTTTTTAGCCCCGACAGTCTTAAGTTATTAAAGCCAGATTTAAGCGCCACCTCTGCAATTTCAAGCGAATTACCACCACGCATAATAATTTGTGCTATTTCAGGTGTGATCTGCATGACTTCATAGATACCAACACGGCCTTTATAGCCTTCGGTACAACTGTCGCACCCTTTAGGTGCAAATAATTGAATTTCACTTAATGTGTCTTTATCAAAGCCTTGGCGAATAAGCTCTTCATCGGGGAGCTTTTCTGGGGTTTTACATTTAGGGCATAAGCGACGCGCTAGACGCTGCGCAATGATAAGACTAATTGAGCTTGCTACGTTATACGCAGGTACACCCATATTTAATAAACGGGTTAAGGTTTCTGGTGCCGAGTTAGTATGCAGAGTAGATAAAACCAAGTGGCCTGTTTGCGCTGCTTTGATTGAGATTTCAGCAGTTTCAAGGTCACGGATCTCACCGACCATAACCACATCGGGATCTTGTCGTAAGAAGGCTTTCAAGGCATTGGCAAAGGTCATATCTGCTTTTGGATTGATTTGCACTTGGTTAATGCCTTCAAGATTGATCTCAACAGGATCTTCGGCGGTACTGATATTGCGCTCAGGCTGGTTCAGAATATTTAAACCAGTATAAAGCGATACGGTTTTACCAGAACCCGTTGGGCCGGTTACCAATATCATACCTTGTGGTTGCTCAAGGGCATCCATGTAGAGTTTTTTCTGCTCTGGTTCATAACCGAGTACATCAATACCGAGCATGGCACTTGATGAGTCGAGAATACGCATAACGATTTTCTCGCCCCAAAGAGTTGGTAAGGTACTGACACGAAAATCGATACTCTTTCGCTCTGTTATTTTTAGTTTAATGCGACCATCTTGAGGTTTACGTTTTTCTGCAATATCTAAGCGAGACATTACTTTGATACGTGCTGATAAACGACTTGCTAAGCTATTCGGCGGACTGGCCATTTCATGTAAGATACCATCAATACGAAAGCGCACTCGATAGCGGTGTTCATAAGGTTCAAAGTGTAAATCGGATGCACCTTTTTTAATGGCGTCCATTAATATTTTATTGATGTAGACGATGATAGGGGCATCGTCTTTGTCTTCATCGCTGCCTGAAATATCTTTAGGCTTTTCAGTTTCAAGATCGCCCAGTTCTTTAAATTCGTCTTCGCTTAAGTGCAAACCACCCGTTGCATCCAGCAGTTGTTCTATTTTATTTTCTAACTGGTTGTAATCAACCACCACCACCTCACATGATAACCCTGTACTAAATTCAAAGTTTTCAAATGCACCGTAGTCAGTAGGGTCAGAGGCTGCAATATAAAGTTTACGGCCCTTTTTAATGAGCGGTAGAATGTGATGCTCGCGAATTAGCTTTTCTTTTATCAGCTCTTCACTGATAAGCGAGACATCAAAATCTTTAATATCGAAATAAGGAACGCGAAAAAGATCGGTGCACTGCTCCGCAAGCTCATGGCCATCAATCTGGCAGCTTTTAGAAATAAGCTCAGCCGTAGAGTTGTATTCACGCTGCTTGAGTTTTACTGTTTCTGCGTCAATACGGCCAAGAGTAATAAATTTTCTAAGTAACGGTGAGTTAATATTCATTGCGCACCTTGGTTGATCCTTTCTTTGTCACAATTTATCAGAAAAAAGAAGGGTGTAACATGAGTCTTGTCTATTTCGGCAAAATAGCCAAATAAATTCACTATAAAGTCAGTTATTTATAAGTTGTGCTAGTTATTTATTCTTAACTTTTATTGAGGTTAAAACCACGCCATGTTAACTCATGGCACTTAACTGCAAATAGCCTTGGTGCAGTGCTTTAACATCATTGGCAACCTCAGTTAATGGGCGATTATTATCTAAAATGTCGTTTGCTTTTTGTTGCTTATTTTCGCGCGACATTTGCGATGCGATAATTTGCTTAGCTTGTTCGATTGATACTTTATCGCGGGCCGTTGTTCTGGCTATTTGCACATCAACTGGCACATCGATTAATAAAGTATGTGAGCAATACTGTTCAAGACCATTTTCAAATAACAAAGGAGCAACAAGTATCACATAATCGCTGGTGGCCTGCGCTAATTGCGTAAGCATCGACTCCCTTATTAGTGGGTGCATTAGAGCATTTAACCACTGTTTCTCGGCTTCATTTTCGAAAATAATCGCACGAAGTTTTGCTCTATCTAGTGTACCTTCTGAGGTTAAAATGTCTTCACTAAAATGGGCTGTTATCTGCTTTAACCCTTGTGAACCTGGTAGCACGACTTCTCTGGCAACAATATCTGCATCAATCACCGTGATTGATAGATCTTCGAACATCGCACTAATTGCACTTTTACCTGAGCCGATACCGCCAGTTAACCCTAATACCCAATTTGCCATAGTTAGTGACCCAAATAGCTAAAGTAGTAAGCTTGTATTTGTTCACCCCACAGTAAAGTAACCCAGCCAGCAATCGCAAGGTAAGGACCAAATGGAATCGGGGTCGTTTTATCTTTACCTTGCAAAATAATTTGAGCAATACCAATGATTGCGCCCACCACACTTGAAAGCAGCACAATGGTTAAGATTGATTGCCAACCTAGTAAACCACCAAATACGGCTAAAAGCTTAAAGTCACCATATCCCATACCTTCTTTACCGGTTGCTAATTTAAATAACCAATAAACACTCCATAAACTTAAGTAACCAACGGCTGCGCCAATTATGGCGTCAGAAGGGGCAATGGTGATATCCATGACTGCTGCAATGAGAGTAAGCCACACCAGTGGAAGAGTGAGCTGGTCGGGGAGTAACATATGATCGATATCGATAAATGTTAAAGCAATAAGCACCCAAGTAATAAAAATATAAAGTAGAGCAAGTTCTGTCGCACCAAAAAGCGATGCCACCACTAGGCTTAATCCTGCAGTGAGCATTTCTATGATTGGGTAGCGAACAGAAATCGCTGTTTTACAACTGCCACAGCGACCTTTAAGTAACAACCAACTAATAACAGGAATATTTTGCCATACCTTTATAGGTGCTTTGCATTTTGGGCAGGTCGAATTTGGTTTAACTAAATTAAATGGTGCTTGCTCTGTGGTATTTTGAGATGGTAATTCATCAGCTAATAAAACACGGCATTCCGATTGCCATTCTCGTTTCATCATCAGTGGTAACCTATAAATTACCACATTTAAAAAACTGCCAATACACAGGCTAACCAGCCCAACAGTTAAAAAATAAAACCACGGTTGGCTTTGCATAACAGTGGCAATATCAAGAAAGAAATTTTGCATTAAACTACCTAAAACTTTTTGTGCATTACAAGCGCAATAAATTATCGCGGGTAAATCCGCTGCTACAAGGGTGTAGTCGCGATTTTATATCGCGTTTAAGTTGCTATGCCCAATGCGCTTTATAAATTGTCGCGGGATAAACCCGCTGCTACATGGGCGTAGTCGCGATTTTATATCGCGCTTGTGTTATCAGTACCAATACGCTTTATAAATTGTCGCGGGGTAAACCCGTTGCTACAAGGGCGTAGTCGCGATTTTATATCGCGTTCAATTAACTACACCCAAATGGTAACTAGATAACAGAACCTAATTGGAAAATTGGTAAGTACATAGCCACAATTAAACCGCCAACAAGTACACCTAATACAGCCATTATTAAAGGCTCAAGTAAACTCGAAAGGCCATCGACCGCATCGTCAACTTCTTGTTCGTAAATCGTTGCGACTTTGGCAAGCATCCCATCTAATGAGCCTGACTCTTCGCCAATAGCGACCATTTGTACAACCATGTCGGGGAATATTTTAGAGTTACGCATGGCCCAGTTCATTTGATTACCTGAGCTCACTTCGGCTTTAATTTCTAAAATAGCGTAGCGATATACAGCATTGCCCGAGGCACCTGCCGCTGAGTCTAAGGCATCAACCAATGGCACACCAGCTGCAAAGGTGGTTGAGAGTGTCCGTGCGTAGCGCGCAACCGCTGCCTTATTTAAAATCATACCTACAACAGGGAGCTTTAATATCGCTCTGTCGTTGGCATCTCTGAGTTTTTTACTTTTTAAAAGGGCTTCTTTATAGGCATATCCAAAAGCAACTAGCGCGATAAGTATCATCCACCAGTATTCTTGCATAAACTCCGAAATACCGATCACCATCAAGGTAAAAGCAGGAAGCTCTGCGCCAAAACCGTTAAAAATGTCTTGGAATTGCGGCACTACAAAAATAAGTAGAATTGAGGTCACAATTAAAGCCACCACTAACACCGCAATAGGGTAAAACATGGCTTTTTTAATTTTGGATTTTAGCGCTTCGGCTTTTTCTTTATAAAGCGCAACACGGTCAAATATTTTATCAAGGGCACCCGATTGCTCACCTGAGGCAACTAAGTCGCAATATAAATCATCAAAATAGCGGGGGTGTTTGCGAAGGGCTTTAGACAGGGGGATGCCAGCTTTAACTTCGTCACCTATACCTTCCATAAGCTTGGCAACACTTTTGTTTTTAGCGCCTGAGCCAATCATTTCGATAGATTGTATTAAGGGGACGCCAGCCATCAACATAGTGGCGATTTGTCTGGTAATAAGAGCAATGTCTTTGGCGGTAATTTTTTGGACGCTTTTTATACCAAATAAAGGTTTTGGCTTACGCTTTACTTTTGATGGAGTGATGCCTTGTTTACGCAACTGTGCTTTGACTAAGGCAATACTCTGCCCTGATAGCTCACCTTCGAGTTTTTTACCACGAGCACTGACCCCTATCCATTGAAAAATGTCTAAGCTTGCGTCTTGGTTTTTTTTTGCCATTATTTTAAGCCATTAGTAAATCAAAAAGGTAGCAAAGAAGCTACCTTTTTAAAATTAAACATAAAATATCGTTATAAGAGATTAAGGAGCTGCCGCAGCTCTACAGTTTTGTGGTACGTATTTGTTAAGAGCTGCGCTGCTCACTGCGCAAACCCATGAAACACTGCCATCAGTTTGAGTCGGTGTGAAGGTTATTGAGCCAGCATCTAAATCAGTAACACCAGTTCCTTGAATTGCTGCTGTAACTAGTCCATTAGCACCAACTGTAACAGACTCTACATAAGTAGATGTGATGTCCGTAGCTGTAGATTCTAAGCCTACCGCAGCATTTGTGTTGCATGATGTTAAGGCACCAGTAGTAATCGCGCACTCGCTGACAGCGGTTTTAGCTGAACCTGCAAAAGTAATTACCTCACTCATTTTTGCTCTTGTTGTATAATCCTGATAAGCAGGCAATGCTACTGCAGCCAAAATACCGATGATTGCTACGACAATCATTAATTCAATTAGGGTGAAACCCTGTTGCTTTTGTTGTGTCATTTGTTCCTCTCCTAAAGGATATGATGTGTTGTAAGTTTAGCTGTTGGTTCAGCATTGTAAAATTAATGCTTAATCTACAGAAAAAATCTTACAGTTTTACTTAAAATTTCAATCAAACAGCCTGTTTTTGAACAGACTATCCTAAATTTTTGCTTATTCAGCGTATGTAAATTTACTTTAGCATTTATAAATGTTTTTGGAAGCTGTTTTCCCGCTAGCTAGCTGGTTTTTCAGAACTTTCCTACTTTAGTTTGAGACGGATCACGTTTTAAGTGGATCTCTGTAATAACGTGTAAATAAAATTGTTTTGTTATAACTTGTTGAGTTAATTGAAATCTTTACTTTACTGCAGAGTGAGTTGGCTTATACAGTCTCAAAGTTCTAATTAAATATATATTTTTTGTTACCAGCTCAGGCTTTTTGCGTATTTAATGCTTTTTTTATTACGGTGTCAACGAATTAGGTAAAGATTAAATACGCAAATAAAGAAGGATTAGGCGTTAAAACGCATTGATAAGTCGATTGATTGTAAATTTTTTGTAAGTGCGCCGCTTGATATAAAATCAACCCCTGCTTGTGAGTAGGTTTTCAGTGTTTCAAGGGTCATATTGCCAGACACTTCTAACTTGGCACGTTTGTCAGTTATTACCACTGCTTGTTGAATTTGCTCAACGCTAAAGTTATCAAGCATGATGATATCAGCGCCAGCATCAATGGCTTGCTCAAGCTCATTTAAAGATTCAACTTCAACCTCAACAGGTTTGCTTGGGTGATTCAATTTAGCTTGAGCAACCGCTTTATCAATGCCACCGCAAGCCGCAATGTGGTTTTCTTTAATAAGGAATGCGTCGAACAATCCAATTCGATGATTGGCGCCGCCACCGCATTTTACTGCATATTTTTGTAGTGCACGTAAGCCTGGAATGGTTTTTCGGGTATCCAATAATTGAGTTGTGGTGCCAACAAGTTCTTTTACATAATGTGCTGTGGTTGTGGCTGTGCCTGAGAGTGTTTGCACAAAGTTAAGTGCTGTACGCTCGGCTGTTAAAATCGCGCGGGCAGAACCACTGGCTGTAAATAAGGTGCTGTTGGCTGCAACGGTGTCGCCATCGTTGACTAACACATCCACCTTTACAGATTCATCGACCTGTTTAAACACTTCTAAAATGATGTCTTTACCACAAAACACGCAGTCTTCGCGAGTAATAACTTTGGCATTGGCTTGTTCATTTTCTGGAATAAGCTGTGCGGTGATATCACCGTCATTTGCTGATTGGTAATTAAGGTCTTCATCTAGCGCAAGTTTAACTAACTGGCTAATTAAAGAGTGGGGAACAGACATGTCAAAGCTCATTGTGTAGTAAGAAGTTAGCAAAATTTTACTATGTTTAACTCTTGATTAGAAGATATAGGCTCGCTTGTTTTTGGCAACTAGACCCAAGGTTGTTAAGCCATTACACTGTTTAACTTTCTTGTCATGGTTAGTTTTTAGTATGTATATAGATGATCTAGGTCGATTAAACACGGTATTACAGCGCTCATCTAGCCATTGCGATGAACGCCCAGATGGTGAAGTCTCATTGCTTGTTATACATAATATTTCATTGCCAGCAGGGCAGTTTTTAACCCCTTATGTTGATGATTTATTTATGGGCTGTATTGATTGCAATGCCCATGAAACGTTTAGTGATTTACAGGGGCTTAGGGTCTCGGCTCATTGTTTTATTCGCCGTACAGGTGAGGTTATTCAATATGTGCCTTTTGAAAAGCGAGCTTGGCATGCTGGTGTGTCAATGTTTGAAGGACGAGAGCAGTGTAACGATTTTAGCGTGGGGATTGAGCTTGAAGGAACAGATAAAACCCCCTATACCCAAGCACAATATAATGCATTACAATCACTAACAAAGGCGTTAATTTATAAGTATCCAGCTATTACACGCTCACGCATTGTTGGGCATTGCGATATTGCTCCAGGTCGCAAGACGGATCCAGGCGAGAGCTTCGACTGGCAATATTATTTTGATTTAGTGTTTTAAAGGAAATAGGTAACAAGATGATCTTAATTTCAATCATTATTGCGCTAGTCATAGAGCGTTTGGGCGCGCGTGCTGATTATTGGCAAATTAGTCATTATGCAAATAGTTACCTAACGCTTTCAAATAAGCAGCTGTCGAAGAAGGGGTTATTTTACTCTCCAATTGGCTTTTTAATTTGGCTGATGTTGCCGGTACTTGCAATTGCCATTGTTTTTCAGTTATCTGATTCAATTATTTGGCAATTAGCGATTAATGTTGTGGTGTTGTTGGTGTGTTTTGGCTGTTCAAAACAACGAGCACTTTATAAGTCGTACTTAAATGCATTAACGCGCAATGACCTTGAAGCGGCAAGTTTATATGCACTACAAATCGGGCAAAAGAAGCTTGAAGATGAGCCGCAAGGCGAAACCTTCGGCCAAACATTAGCATGGCTTAATTTTCGGTTTTATTGCGCAGTGATATTTTGGTTTGTCATTTTAGGTGTGCCAGGTGCTGTTTTGTATGCTTTAGTACGTACTTATGCTGATAAAGTACGGGATGACCATCGTGTAATTTATGCAAAGCGTTTCAAACTTATTCACACATTACTATTTTGGCTTGATTGGTTACCTGCACGTGTTGCGAGCTTTGGTTACTTAGTAATTGGTAACTTTAATAAGGGAACCAGTTGTTGGCTTAAGTATGTTTTAGATTTTTCAGTAAGCAACCGCAAAGTAGTGACGCAAACAGCCCTTGCAGCCGAACAAATTGAGCAACAACATTTTGGCTGTACTTATGAAGCAACCTGTATGATGAAATTAGTAAAACGAAACGTCTTGTTCTTTTTAGTGATCATCGCCGCATTGACCTTGTTTGGTGGTTTAGCGTAGTCGCGATTTTATATCGCGCATGGTTTTGTCATTTGTTTCGAGGTGTCGCGGGGTAAACCCGTTGCTACAAGCAGGTTTATTTCGTATTTTTGCAATTCACCATCTGGTCTGACCATTTCTTTTTTATTTATTTTTCCTTCCGAAATAGTCACTTTATTCCATACTGTTTAATCTTTAGGCTAATTAAGTTAGGGTGTAACTAGTCGCTAAGGGTGTGAAATTGACAGAAATACGGCTTTTTGATACCGTATGCACCAAATTTGGTATGACCAATTTACCTTTTGGTCAAGGCGCAAGGCTAAACACCCTGTATTTAGTGGGCTTAGCATTAAACAATGCGGACGTTGATAAATGTCTTTAAAAATTAAAGCTGCAAAATTATCTGATGTAATTTTACAACAACTTGAGAATATGATTCTTGAGGGGTCGTTAGCACCAGGCGAAAAGTTGCCTCCTGAGCGTGAGTTAGCGAAACAGTTTGAAGTGTCGCGTCCCTCTTTGCGCGAAGCGATTCAAAAGCTAGAAGCGAAAGGTTTGGTAACGCGCCGTCAGGGTGGCGGAACATTTGTAAAAAATCAGCTTGAAGAAGGGCTTACTGATCCACTCTTTGATTTGATTAGTAAACATCCCGAGTCACAATTTGATTTACTTGAATTTCGTCATGCACTAGAGGGGATTGCTGCTTATTATGCTGCGATGCGCGGCACGACGAATGATTTCAAAAAAGTAAAACAGAGTTTTGACAATATTGCGCTTGTGAATGATGACATTGTACAAAAAGCGAAAGCAATTAATGCTTTTCATTTTAGTGTCGCTGAAGCATCACACAATGTTGTATTACTGCATTTAGTACGTGGTATGCAGGCATTGCTTGAACAAAATGTATTACAGAATTTAACTGTATTGTTAAAAAAACCACATATTAGTCAAAAGCTTGCTGAGCACAGACAGTTTTTGATGGATGCGGTTATAGAAGGAAACCCAGAGCAGGCACGTCTTGCTAGTAATGCTCACTTAGCCTTTATCGAAGAAGCCTTACTTGAGGCTGGCAAAGAGCATTCGCGGATTGAACGTAGTTTAAGACGCACCAAACAACATTAAGCAAGTGATTAGCTAAGTTTAGTTAACTACTTAATTTAAGATTTATTAAAATAATTAGTATTTTAAACATAAGGAAACCTCCATATGTCTGAAGTCAATAAAATTGACGTAGACGCGCTAGAAACACAAGAGTGGTTACAAGCCCTTGAATCTGTTGTGCGTGAAGAAGGTGTAGAACGTGCTCAATTTTTACTTGAGCAAGTGTTAGAGCAAGCCCGTTTAGACGGTGTTGATATGCCTACTGGCACAACTACTAACTACGTTAATACCATTCCAGTAGATCAAGAACCGGCGTATCCGGGCGATGTAAATGTTGAACGCCGTATTCGTTCAATCATCCGTTGGAATGCGATCATGATCGTATTACGTGCGTCGAAAAAAGATCTAGACTTAGGCGGCCATATGGCTTCTTACCAGTCTTCTGCTGCATTCTATGAAGTATGTTTTAACCACTTCTTCAAAGCACCAAACGATGTAGATGGCGGTGACTTAGTTTATTATCAAGGTCACATTTCTCCTGGTATTTATGCCCGTGCATTTGTTGAAGGTCGTTTAACGGCTGAGCAGCTTGATAACTTCCGTCAAGAAGTTGATGGTAAAGGTCTTCCTTCATACCCACATCCTAAATTAATGCCTGAATTCTGGCAGTTCCCTACGGTATCAATGGGTCTTGGTCCAATTGCATCTATCTACCAAGCGCGTTTCTTAAAATACCTCGATGGTCGTGGCTTAAAAGACACTAAAAACCAACGTGTGTACGCTTTCTTAGGCGACGGTGAGATGGATGAGCCAGAATCACGTGGTGCAATCTCATTCGCTGCGCGTGAGAAGCTAGATAACCTATGTTACCTAATCAACTGTAACTTACAGCGTTTAGATGGCCCAGTAATGGGTAATGGTAAGATCATTCAAGAGCTTGAAGGCCTATTCAAAGGTGCAGGCTGGAATGTAATTAAAGTTGTATGGGGTAGTGGTTGGGATATCCTACTTGCTAAAGATACAACAGGTAAATTACTACAGTTAATGAACGAAACCATTGACGGTGATTACCAAACATATAAAGCGAAAGACGGTGCATACGTTCGTGAGCACTTCTTCGGTCGTTACCCAGAAACAGCAGCACTTGTTGCTGATATGACTGATGAAGAAATCTTCGCACTTAAGCGTGGTGGTCATGAGCCATCAAAACTTTACGCTGCATTCAAAAAAGCGGAAGAAACCAAAGACCGTCCAACGGTTATCCTTGCTAAAACTGTAAAAGGTTACGGCATGGGTGAAGCGGCTGAAGGTAAAAACATCGCGCACCAAGTTAAGAAAATGGATATGACCCATGTTGAGCATCTACGTTCACGTTTAGGTCTACAAGACTTAGTTTCTGATGAAGAAATTAAAGACTTACCATATCTAACACTTGAAGAAGGCTCTGAAGAGTACAAGTATCTTCACGCTCGTCGTGATGCGCTACAAGGTTACACACCTAAGCGTATTCCTAAGTTTTCTGAAAGCTTAACATTGCCAGAAGTTGATGCGTTCAAGCCACTACTTGAAGAGCAAAAGCGTGACATCTCAACAACAATGGGCTTTGTACGTGCACTTAACGTGTTACTAAAAGACAAAGGCATTGGTAAAAACATCGTTCCTATCATTGCTGATGAAGCGCGTACATTTGGTATGGAAGGTTTATTCCGTCAAATCGGTATTTATAACCCGCATGGCCAAAACTATACGCCGCAAGACCGTGACATCGTTTCTTACTATAAAGAAGCAACATCAGGTCAGGTACTACAAGAAGGTATCAACGAGTTAGGTGCAATGTCATCATGGGTTGCTGCTGCAACATCATACAGCACTAACGATTTACCAATGATCCCATTCTACATCTACTACTCAATGTTTGGTTTCCAACGTGTAGGTGATATGGCGTGGATGGCTGGTGACCAACAGGCACGTGGTTTCTTACTCGGTGCTACGGCAGGTCGTACTACATTAAACGGTGAAGGTTTACAGCATGAAGATGGTCACAGCCACATTCTTGCTAACACAGTCCCTAACTGTATTTCTTATGACCCAACGTTCGCATACGAAGTAGCGGTCATCATGCAAGACGGTATCCGTCGCATGTACGGTGAAGATCAAGAAAATGTGTTCTACTACCTAACGCTGATGAACGAAAACTACCATCAACCAGCAATGCCAGAAGGCGCAGAAGAAGGTATTCGTAAAGGTATTTACAAACTTGAAACTGTCGCTGGCGATAAAGCAAAAGTGCAGTTACTAGGTTCAGGTACTATCATGATTGAAGTACGTAAAGCAGCACAGATCCTGAGCGAAGAGTATGGCATTGGTTCAGATGTATTCTCTGTAACCTCATTCAATGAGTTAACACGTGATGGTCAAGACGCTGAGCGTTTCAACATGCTTAACCCAGAAGCAGAGCAAAAAACTGCTTACATCACCAATGTATTAGGTGACTCTGTGACTGTTGCAGCAACAGACTACATGAAGAACTATGCTGAGCAAGTTCGTTCATTTGTACCAAGCAGCAACTATAAAGTATTGGGTACAGATGGCTACGGTCGTTCGGATAGCCGTGAAAACCTACGTCGTCACTTTGAAGTTAATGCGGGCTATGTTGTGGTTGCAACATTATCTGAGCTTGCTAAACGTGGTGAAGTTGAAAAGTCTGTGGTTGTTGAAGCAATCAAGAAATTCGACATCGACACAAACAAAGTAAACCCGCTATACGCATAAGAGGTTCCAATGAGTATTGAAATTAATGTACCAGATATCGGTGGCGATGAAGTTGAAGTAACCGAAATCCTTGTTAGCGTTGGTGATAAGGTTGAGGTTGATCAATCGTTATTAACGGTTGAAGGCGACAAAGCATCAATGGAAGTACCTGCTGCACAAGCAGGTACGGTTAAAGAGATTAAAGTTGCTGAAGGTGACACGGTGACAACCGGTTCACTTATTATGATCTTCGAAGGTGAAGAACAAGCTTCTGCATCTTCTGAAACAAAAGAAGAAGCTAAAGCCGAGCCTGCTAAGCAATCTTCAGGTTCAGCGTCACAAGAAGTAACTGTACCAGATATCGGCGATGATGAAGTTGAAGTAACGGAAATCATGGTTGCGGTAGGTGACACAGTTGAAGAAGAGCAATCTTTACTAAGCGTTGAAGGCGATAAAGCATCAATGGAAGTACCAGCACCATTTGCAGGTACTGTTAAAGAGATCAAAATCGCGACAGGCGATAAAGTGAAAACAGGCTCTTTAATCTTCGTTTTTGAAACTGCATCAAGTGGCTCTGAGGCGCCTGCTGCTGAGTCTGCACCAGCAGAAGAAGCGCCAGCTGAAACCGCATCAAGCACTAAAGAAGTGAATGTGCCTGACATCGGCGGTGATGAAGTTGAAGTTACCGAAGTGATGGTATCTGTAGGTGATAAGGTTGAAGAAGATCAATCAATCTTAAACGTTGAAGGCGATAAAGCATCAATGGAAGTACCTGCGCCATTTGCTGGTACGGTTAAAGAAATTAAAGTAGCAGCGGGCGATAAAGTATCAACTGGCTCTCTTATCTTTGTATTTGAAGTTGCTGGCAGTGCTAAAGCAGCGCCAGAAGCTAAAAAAGAGTCAGCACCAGCACCAAAGGCTGAATCTGCACCTGCTGCAAAACCAGCTGCGGCTAAAGCAAGCAAAGAAGAGTTTGCTGATAACAAAGCGTATGCTCATGCATCGCCTGTTGTACGTCGTTTAGCGCGTGAATTTGGTATTAACCTAGCAAACGTAAAAGGCACAGGTCGTAAAAATCGTGTTGTCAAAGAAGACGTGCAAAACTATGTTAAAGAGCTAGTTAAGCAAGTTGAATCAGGTAATGCTGGCAAAGGCAATGCTGGTGGCGGTGAGTTAGGTCTTATCCCGTGGCCGAAAGTTGATTTTGCTAAATTTGGTGAAATCGAAGAGAAGAAACTTTCTCGTATTCAAAAACTTTCAGGTGCTAACTTACACCGTAACTGGGTGCAAATCCCGCACGTTACACAGTTTGATGAAGCGGATATCACAAGCTTAGAGGCATTTCGTAAAGAGCAAAACGCCCTTGCTGAGAAGAAAAAACTCGGTGTTAAAATCACGCCACTGGTATTTGTGATGAAAGCGGCGGCTAAAGCCCTTGCTGAATTCCCAACGTTTAACTCTTCACTGTCTGAAGATGGTGAAAGCTTAATCTTGAAGAAATACATCAACATCGGTGTTGCCGTTGATACGCCAAACGGTTTAGTTGTTCCGGTATTCAAAGATGTTGATAAGAAAGGCATCATTGAACTTTCTCGTGAGTTAATGGAAGTGTCGGCTAAAGCACGTGATGGCAAGCTAACGTCATCTGATATGCAAGGCGGTTGTTTCACAATTTCAAGCCTTGGTGGTATCGGTGGTACAGCATTTACACCTATCGTGAATGCACCTGAGGTCGCAATTTTAGGTGTCTCTAAATCAGAGATGAAGCCTAAGTGGAATGGCAAAGAATTTGAGCCTAAGTTAATGGTTCCATTATCAATGTCATACGACCATAGGGTAATTGACGGTGCCTTAGCAGCACGCTTTACTGTGACGCTAGCAAGCTACATGAGCGATATTCGCCAGCTTGTGATGTAATCGCTTCATAATTTATAAGAATCAAATCCCAGCAAGTTGTTTTTTGCTGGGATTTTTACCATTGGCAATGATACAATCTTTGCTATAGAACAATCTTGGTATAGATATCTGCTCTCCCTTTCTGCCTTGCAGAAACATGGCAGTTAAACTTAGGGCAGTGTCCCGTTCAAACATTTAAGGTAATAGCATGAGCAACGAATTAAAAACTCAAGTTGTTGTACTAGGCGGTGGTCCTGGTGGTTATTCTGCGGCTTTCCGCGCTGCTGACTTGGGCTTAGAAGTTACATTGGTAGAATCTCGCAACACATTAGGTGGTGTTTGTCTTAATGTGGGTTGTATTCCTTCAAAAGCACTTTTACACGTAGCTAAAGTGATTGATGACGCGGCAGAAATGTCATCTCACGGCGTTACTTTTGGTAAGCCTGAAATCGACCTAGATAAAATCCGTGATTGGAAAGAGTCTGTAATTGGTCAGTTAACTGGCGGCCTAGACGGCATGGCTAAAATGCGTAAAGTGAAAGTAGTAAGTGGCTACGGTAAGTTCACTGGTAGCAACACACTTGCTGTTGAAGGTGAAGACGGTACAACAACTATCACATTCGATAATGCTATTATTGCAGCGGGTTCTCAGCCTGTTAACTTACCTTTCATCCCTGAAGATGACCGTGTAATCGATTCAACTGGCGCGCTTGAACTTAAAGACGTACCTGAGAAACTACTTGTTTTAGGTGGTGGTATCATCGGTCTTGAAATGGGTACTGTATACCGTGCACTAGGTTCTGAAATCGATGTCGTTGAGTTTGCTGATCAATTAGTTCCAGCTGCTGATAAAGACGTTATCAAGATTTACCAAAAATACGTTAAGAACAAGTTTAACGTAATGCTATCTACTAAAGTAACTGGCGTTGAAGCAAAAGACGACGGTTTATATGTAACATTTGAAGGTAAAAATGCTCCGGCTGAACCTGTACGTTACGACAAAGTACTTGTTGCTGTTGGCCGTACACCAAACGGTAAATTACTTGATGCTGACAAAGCAGGTGTTAATGTTGATGAGCGTGGCTTCATCAATGTTGATAAGCAGCTTAAAACAAACGTTGATCACATCTTTGCTATCGGTGACATCGTTGGTCAACCTATGCTTGCGCACAAAGCGGTTCACGAAGCTCACGTTGCTGCAGAAGTTATTTCTGGTCAGAAACACTTCTTCGATCCTAAGTGCATTCCTTCAATCGCATACACAGATCCAGAAATCGCATGGGTTGGTGTAACTGAGAAAGAAGCGAAAGAGCAAGGCTTAAGCATCGAAACTGCTGTATTCCCTTGGGCTGCTTCTGGTCGTGCAATCGCTTCAGCACGCACTGAAGGTCAAACTAAGCTAATCTTCGATAAAGATTCAGGTCGTGTTATCGGTGGTGCGATGGTTGGTATCAACGCAGGTGAAATGCTAGGTGAAATCGGCTTAGCAGTTGAAATGGGCGCAGACGGTGAAGACCTAGCGTTAACTATTCACGCTCACCCAACGTTAAACGAATCAATCGGTCTAGCTGCTGAAATCTTCGAAGGTTCAATCACTGACCTTCCAAACAAAAAAGCAGTTAAAAAGAAGTAAGTTCTTTTGACTAATCGTTTTAAAAACCCAGCTTTGGCTGGGTTTTTGTTTTTTAATCACAGATTTCTATTCCCCTTATTTTTAGCTACAATACGCGCCGTTCAACTTTCTGGTAAATGCAGTGGCTACAATCTCCAATAACTCCGTTTTAGAACTTCGCGCAAAACAAATGGCTGAGTCGCGTCGTGAATTTAAAGCTCGTGGCGCAAAGCTAACACGGTGTGAGCGCTGTCTGCTTGCAGAGCATTATTGTATTTGTGAAGGGGTTGAACAGGCCGAGTGTAATGCGGCAGTCTGCTTACTTATGTACCATAATGAGAGTTTTAAGCCGTCAAATACTGGCCGTTTAATTGCTGAAATCGTGCCAGATAATCATGCCTTTAAATGGGATAGAACCACCCCCGATGAAGCCTTATTAAGTTTATTGGCAGATCCTCAGTATCAGCCTATGGTTATTTTTCCTGCCAGCGATGTAGACGATGAAGAGCGCGTGATCACCGAAGTAATTCCTGTTGAAGGTAGGCGTCCATTGTTTATCTTCTTAGATGGTACTTGGCGCGAAGCAAAGAAGATGATCCGTAAAAGTCCTTATTTAGATAATTTGCCTGTTCTTTCAATTACCCCAGAGAAGCTCTCGGATTACCGATTGCGTGTTGCCCCACATGAACATCAACTAGGCACCGCTGAGGTGGCTATTATGGTGCTTGCCCTTGCTGGTGAGAAAGACGCTACACAAAAGCTTGAGCAACATTTTATTAAGTTTAGAGATGCCTACCTGCTTGGTAAGCGAAATAAGGGGCGACCGGAGTAATAACTCTTTACTTAATTTTAGGCAAAAGAAAAGCGCGTACTATCGCTAGTCGCGCTTGCGGAATCTTCTTAATTTTTTGCATCCTGCAATTGAACCTAATCAACTCCATAAACTTTGCCAATCCATGCTATTGCACTTTACTTGTTGGTTCTGTGCAATTTAAGGCAATTCTGCCTTACTTCCTTTTTAGTCCTTTACATCCTTGCTGGTAAATTCTTTACCTGTCCTTTACGCGTCATCCTAACGCTATCCTTTTATTAGCAACTCCGTTGCGATGCCCTTACAGCCTGTCCCTTGTTCCACTTTTTAACGTCCTGTATAACAACATCCTGTTGTTATGCCTTTCCACATCATCCTGATGCTGTCCGTAGGTTGTCATTCCATTGCGTTACTCTTCCTGAGCCTGTCCTTGTTTCCTTTATTTCCTTATGAACCTAAATCCTCGGTTATGAGTAATGTATTTTTTCCGTTTACTCATTAAGCGTCTTGCTTAGTTGATGTAAGTAATTATAGAGAGTTAGCCAAGCCTTGGTAGGTTAAAATCATGCATAAATAGAGCGTTATTTTATTGCAATAAATATAAATTCCTTTATTTTCAATTATTTGCTTTTTTATTTGCAGTGTTAACCTGCGCTTTTTACTCAATAACTGTCATGCAGGTGAGATATGTCTTACAGGTAAATTCCTAAATAGCGATAGGCATAACTTGATTGTGAGTAAAACAGATGTAATTTCGCTTCAGTCTAGGTAAAATACTTGAGAATCGTTATTATTTAGGTGTTATAAAATGAGAAAGAAAGCCTTAGTATTATTAACAGCTTTGATAAGCACACCTGTGTTTGCAGCTGATGTTGTAAATATATATTCGTTTCGTCAGCCTTTTTTGATTAAACCTATTTTAGATGATTTTACCAAGCAAACAGGTATCAAAACGAATGTCGTGTTTGCGAAAAAAGGACTCATCGAGCGTGTGAAGCGCGAGGGCAAACACAGCAAGGCTGATCTTGTGCTCACTTCAAATTTTAGTGCGCTTATTCAGTTAGAAGATCTTAACTTAACCCAAAAGATTCAAAGCGATGTTGTCAGTGCTAATGTGCCAAGTACATTTCGTGATAGTGATGGACAATGGGTTGCGCTTACAAAGCGTGTTCGTAATGTTTATTCATCTAAAGAACGTGTTGGGGCATTACCTGAGCTAACTTATGAAGACCTTGCTGATCCTAAATACAAAGGTAAGCTATGCACACGTTCGGGTAAACATCCCTATAATTTAGGCTTAGTAGCTTCTATGATTGCTCATCATGGAGAGGCAGAAGCAAAGCAGTGGCTGGAAGGTGTAAAGGCGAATCTTGCTCGTAAGCCTCAGGGTAATGACCGTGCTCAAGTAAAAGCCGTAAAAGAAGGTTTGTGTGACATCGCTTTAGGTAACAGTTACTACTTTGGCAAAATGATGCAAGATGAACAGCAAAAATCATGGGCAGAAGCCGTTCATATTAACTTTCCTAACCAAACTAATCGTGGCTCACATATTAATGTCTCGGGCGTGGTAATGACGAAATACGCCAAAAACCCTGAAAATGCCTTGAAACTGATTGAGTATATGACCGACAATAAGGCACAAAATATGTATGCCTCAGTCAATATGGAATACCCAGTAAAAAATGGGGTTGAATTATCTGAGATGGTTGCATCATGGGGTGAGTTTAAAGAAGATAGTCTTCCACTCGATGAAATTAGTAAATATCGTCCAGCGGCACTGAAGCTGATTGATGAAGTGAAGTTTGATTTATAACGAGAACACACCTCGTTTTATAAAAGCTGTTTTTTAACAGCTTTTATTTTATCTGGTATTAATCCACTTATGCATGTGAAGTTTTCGCTGTCGCGTTGGCAGCTTTTAGCTTGGCTAATTGGCCTGCTGCTTGTTACACCTTTAGGTTTTTTGTTATTTGAATCTCTACAGGGGGATTCGGATGTATTTCAGCATCTTTTCGATACGGTGCTGTGGGATTATACCCGTAATACGTTATTGCTCATCCTAGGAGTGGGGCTTTTAAGTTGTGTTATTGCGTTGCCGCTAGCGTGGTTAACGGCTTATTGTGACTTTCCTGGGCGAAAGCAGTTTGAGTGGGCGTTAATGCTGCCCTTAGCAATGCCTACCTATTTAATTGCTTATGTTTACACTGACCTACTTGATTACGCAGGGCCTGTGCAAATAGCCTTAAGAGAGTGGTTTGGTTGGCAATCACCGGATGATTACTGGTTTTTTGATATTCGCACTTTAATTGGGGCGATCGTGATGATTGCCTTGGTGCTTTATCCTTATTTATTTCTGATTTTCAAAACGGCACTTAGAGAACAGTCATTTAAATTAGTACAAGCAAGTCAGCTTATGGGACTTTCGCCAATACAAAGCTTTTTAAGAGTTAGCTTACCGCTTGGACGCGGTGCGATTGTCGCGGGTATTACCTTGATCAGTATGGAAGCAATGGCCGACTTTGCTACAGTTAACTACTTTGCCGTGAGCACACTCACGACTGCTGTTTACGATACGTGGCTTGGTTATTACTCGTTAACAGCTGCAGCGAAAATCTCGGGTATTATGCTGCTCATTTTATTTTTAACTATCATGGTTGAGCGCTTTAGCCGTCGCAATCAAGCTGTGTATGAGCGTCAATCTAGCGTTAATAGCGCAACACTTTATCGCTTAAAAGGCGGTGCTGCATGGGCTGCAAGCTTAGCTTGCTCAGTCGTACTGGTACTGGCTTTTATCTTGCCGGTTGGGGTGTTAGTTAAATACGCCGTTGTGTATGCGGATGAAGCATGGAATGGGGCATTTTTTAATTACGCTTGGCAAAGTTTTAAAGTAGCGATTGTGGTGAGCCTTGTAACCATTTTACTGAGCTTACTGGTCTTGTTTTATCAGCGGATTGCTAAACACGCTTACCCTTTGATCCCAGGGCGTTTAGCAAGTACTGGCTATGCTCTGCCAGGAACCGTGCTCGCCATCTCGGTATTGTTGCCTCTAACTCAATTAGATGATGCATTAAATAACTGGCTTGAGCCTTTTGGCTTATCGCCTGGGTTACTTTTGAGTGGCACTTTATTTGCGATGATATTTGCTTATGTTGTGCGGTTTTATGCGATTGCGCATGGGGCACTTGAAAGCAGCTTCTTACGTATCAGCCCGTCGTTAGATATGGCAAGCCAATCAATGGGGAAGGGGCCATTGCAAACTTTGCGTAAAGTTCATTTACCCTTGTTAAAACGCGGCATTCTTACCGCTGGCTTGTTAGTCTTTATTGAATGCATGAAAGAGCTGCCCGCCGCATTATTATTAAGGCCATTTAACTTTGAAACACTGGCAACCCATGTGTTTCAGTATGTTAGTGATGAGCAGTTGGAGCTTGCCTCAATTTCAGCGTTATTGATTGTTTTAGTGGGGCTTATTCCTTTGTATTTCGTTAATCGTTCGATGGAGCAAAATCACTCATGAGCCATTTAGTAATTAAAGACTTAGCTTATCAGTATAATGGCACTAAAGTCTTGAGTGGGTTAAACCTCAATGTAAAGCAAGACGAAATAGTGTGTTTATTAGGGGCCAGTGGCTGTGGCAAAACCACAACCCTAAAAGCAATCGCGGGAATTTTGCAGCCTGAGCAAGGTTACATGAGTATCGATTCTAATGTTGTGAACGATAATGGTTTTTTTGTTGCACCCCAAAAGCGCAATATCGGCATGATGTTTCAAGATTATGCGCTATTTCCTCATCTTACAGTGAGTGACAATATTGCGTTTGGTCTCAACAATATGAGTAAAGAGCAAAAACGTGAGCGAGTGAACGAGATGCTCACTTTAGTTAAGCTTGATGGTTGTGCCAAGCGATATCCTCACCAGCTCTCAGGTGGTCAACAGCAACGTGTCGCGATTGCCCGTGCACTTGCCTATAAACCAAGCTTGTTACTTCTTGATGAGCCATTTTCAAATATTGATACCCAAGTAAGGTTTGAGCTGATTGCCGACATACGTCGAATTATCAAAGCGCAAAAAGTTTCTGCGGTATTTGTTACCCATTCAAAAGAAGAGGCGTTTGCCTTTGCTGACACACTTGCTGTTATGCATGGTGGAAAAATAGCCCAACAAGGCTCTGCTGAGCAGTTATTTAGCCAACCTAACTCAAAGGTGGTTGCAGAGTTTCTTGGTACGGGCATATACTTAACGGCAAAAGCATTAACCGCAACTGAATATGAGACGGTGTTCGGGGTTGTATCGTCAATCAATGCAGGTAACCATGATTGCGTACAAGGTCAAATTTATGTGCGCCCTCATCATATTCAATTGTGTAAAGCAGAAAATGGCGATGCTCAAGGCTTAACTATTTTGCAAAGACGTTTTATCGGCACGCGTTATGTGTACCGTATTAATATTGCAGGGCAGGAGCTCGAAGTGGCCGCAGAGCAAGACCACGTTTTCTCGGTCGAACAGCCAGTAAAAATAAAAATAATGCCGCACACGGTCAATTTTTTTCGAGATTAAACATGATGTGAAATCCTAAATTGTTGATTGTGTGCCTGATAATGAATAGCTAAGGATTCACTATGGCGCAAGCGCAATCTGGGATTTGTGCTGAAGCAAACTTACATGGTTTGCACCTGTTTTTTAACGTCTATGATGGCCAAGATGAGTCATTACGAAAAAAACTAAAGCGTGTAAATGTAATACAAGACGAATTTTCTGATCAGTTTTCTGAGGCTATGCTGTCTTGTGTTGTTGCTGTTGGGGCGCAATATTGGCCGCATATATTGCCTGAGTTTATTCCAAGTCAATTACAGAGCTTTCCTAATGTCACACACAGTGAACATGTTGTAAGCGTACAACCGTTCGATTTATTTGTGCAAATCCGCTCTGACCGTGAAGACGTCAATCATTTATTTGCTCTGCAAATTTTAAAATTGTTTACACCGGATGTTGAACTGGTGGAGCAAGTTCGTAATTTTCGTTTTTTAGATGGGCGAGATTTTAATGGTTTTATCTACGCCGGCGACACGCCCCACGGAAGACAAAAACGCAGTACGGCACTAGTCAATAAACCAGGACATTTTGAAGATCAAGGTAGTTATATTCATGTGCAGCGGTTTGTCCACGACCTAACGGTGTGGCAGTACTTGTCTTTATCAGAACAAGAGCAAATAATGGGGCGTACTCGCCTTGATAATACCTTGGTTGTGCCGGCAATTGAGACGAGCCATGCAGTGAGATCAGAGCTTAAAGACGAGCATGGTCAGCCGCTATTACTCAATCAGAGTATGCCATTTGGCGACGTTCACAAACAGGGCATACTTATGGTGTCGTGTGCCGCGCAAGGTGACTCGTTTGAACATGTACTGAAAAGTCGTTTAGGGCAGGGCGAGCATTATGATCATTGGCTTGATTTCACACAAGCTGATATGGGATCGGCATTTTTCGCCCCGTCAGTGAATTTTCTAAAGCAACTTTAAACTGTATCGAATAAGGTTCGAACACGCTCAAGCGTAACGTCAATTTCAGAGACCTTTGCAGGGGCAATAAAAATAGTATCGTCACCTGCAATGGTTCCCAGCACACCGTCTGCTTTACCTAATGAATCAAGTAAACGTGCAATAAGCTGTGCAGCACCTGGACTGGTGCGAATGATGATCATCATTTCGTTATGCATAATGTCAATAACAAGCTGACGTAGTGGGCTTTTCGCTGTTGGTACGCCCATTTCAGCCGGTAAGCAATACACCATTTCTTGTTTCGCGTTACGAGTACGTACCGCACCAAATTTACTCAACATGCGCGAGACTTTACTCTGGCTGATATTATCGAAGCCTTGCTCTTTTAATGCATCTACAATTTCGCCTTGTGAGCCGAAGTTTTCTTCTTTTAATAACGATTTAAACGCTTTGATTAGTGCTTCTTGTTTATCTTGAGGTTGCATGCTGTCGTATCTTTATTCATAAAATGTGAGGTAATTCTACACAATTATGCATACTTATGCAGTATTTGTTTGAATTTGTCGGCCAAATGAAGACACTTTACAGCATAGTTTACAACTATGGTCGAAATTATATGCGAAATAAGCAGGATAAATTTGTTTTTAGTCGCTAATTTCATTATCTTTAGGGCCACAAGTATTTCCTACCTCAAATTACGGAGAATTCCAATGAAAGTTGCTGTTTTAGGCGCAGCTGGCGGTATCGGCCAAGCATTGTCTTTATTATTAAAAACAAGTTTACCTGCAGGTTCTGAATTATCGTTATACGATGTTGCCCCTGTTGTTCCTGGTGTAGCGGTTGATCTTTCTCACATCCCAACAGACGTTAAAGTTGAAGGCTTTGGTGCTGACAACCTAGACGATGCTTTAGTTGGTTGTGATATCGTTCTTATCCCAGCGGGTATGCCGCGTAAGCCGGGTATGGACCGTGCGGACCTTTTCAACGTAAACGCAGGTATCATCAAAACATTAGCTGAAGGCATCGTTAAAAACTGCCCTAAAGCGTTAGTAGGTATCATCACTAACCCAGTTAACGGTACTGTGCCAATCGTTGCTGAAGTATTCAAAAAAGCGGGTACTTACGATGCGAATCGTGTATTCGGTATCACAACACTTGACGTGATCCGTTCAGAAGCATTTGTTGCTGAGCTTAAAGGTTTAAGCGCTACAGACGTTAAAGTTCCAGTGATCGGTGGTCACTCAGGTACGACTATTCTTCCTCTTCTTTCTCAAGTGGAAGGTGTTACTTTCACCGACGAAGAAGTTGCAGCATTAACACCACGTATCCAAAATGCGGGTACTGAAGTTGTTAACGCTAAAGCGGGTGGCGGTTCAGCGACGCTTTCAATGGGTGCAGCTGCAGCTCGTTTTTGTATGTCTTTAGTTAAAGGCTTACAAGGTGAAGAAGTTGTTGATTACGCATACGTTGCAGTTGAGAACGGCGACGCAGCATACTTCGCACACCCAGTACGTTTAGGTAAAAACGGTGTTGAAGAAATCCTTTCTTACGGTGAGTTAAGTGCTTTTGAAGAGCAAGCTAAGAATGATATGTTAGCGACACTTAACAAAGACATCCAAGAAGGTGTTGATTTCATCAACGGTTAATACCCAGATGAAAATGGGGATATTCTCTAGTCGATGTCCTCAATAGTAAAAAAGCCTGCAATTGCAGGCTTTTTTGTGGCTCGAATAAATTGAGTTTAATGATCCCGTGCAACGGCGATACGGGCTAAACTCTCAAGTGCTTGCTTGTACGGTGTATCTGGTAAAAAGGCAATACAAGCAATCGCTTTGTCGGCTTCTTGTTCTGCTTTTTGCATCGCAAACTCAAGGGCTTTAGTATCAGCTAATGCCGTTAGAATGCTCTCTAAGTGGTCCATACCATTACCAAGCTCAATGGCTTCGCGTACTAGCTTAACTTGCTCTGGTGTGCCTTTTTGCATTGCGTAGATTAGCGGTAGGGTAGGTTTACCTTCAGCTAAATCATCACCAATATTCTTACCAAGTTGCGTGGCATCTGCATTGTAATCAAGCACATCATCAACAAGCTGGAAGGCGGTGCCTAAATGCATGCCGTATAAGTTTAAGGCATCAAGGGTGTGTTGATTTTGCTCAGTGATAATGGCGGCTAAACCGGTAGCAGCCTCAAATAATTTAGCGGTTTTGCTGTAAATAACCTGCATATAGCTTTGTTCTGTGGTGTCAGGGTCATTACAGTTCATCAATTGTAGTACTTCGCCTTCTGCGATGACATTCGTTGCATCTGCAAGTGTTTGCATAATAGGCATTTTACCCAGCCCAACCATTAACTGGAATGAACGAGTATAGATAAAATCACCTACTAATACGCTGGCTGCATTACCAAACTCTGCATTAGCAGTGGGTGTTCCTCTGCGCAGGTTAGATTCATCTACAACATCATCATGTAGTAAGGTTGCGGTATGAATAAACTCTATGATGGTGGCAAGCGTAATGTGGTCTTTACCCTCATAACCAAGTGCTTTTGCCGCTAAAATAGCTAACATAGGGCGTACACGTTTGCCGCCGCTGTTTACTATATATAAGCCAAGCTGGTTTACCAATGCGACGTCTGAGCGCATTTGGGCGTGTATTAGTTGATTGACGTCATTCATTTCACTTTCAATTAACGTCTGGATAGCTTTTATATCCATTGATCTCCGAGCCGATTTTTATGGGTATACGGGGCTGATTGTACATCAAAAATTGCGCTTGCTCGATATTTTGTGACGATTCACCAAAAAAACACCTTAAAGTTTTTTATTTAGGGCAAAATTTGTGGAGTTAAGTTTATCACCTTGTTTAATAAGTAATCGGTATTACTACCTCGGTGACTCGGTTTTGTGACTGAAATTTAATTGTCACAAGATCGTAAAAAGCGCTTGGCAAGAGGCGTTTTTAGGATAAAATAAGGGAAAATATTGAATTGCTCTCAATGCAGCTATTTTTTATTCATTTTATCGAAAAAGAGGCTTGCTAGTTTTTGCGCATTAGCGTAAACTTCGCGCCCTATTGAAGAATATTTTAGTTGCGTCGATTTGAGGGCGCACAGACGGAGTTAATTATGTACGCGGTTTTCCAAAGTGGTGGTAAACAGCACCGTGTGACTGAAGGTCAAACAATTCGTCTTGAGAAATTAGACGTTGAAACTGGTGCAGCAGTTGAATTTGATTCAGTACTTTTAGTTGCTGATGGTGAGAAAATCGAGATCGGTGTACCGTTCGTAAACGGTGGTAAAGTGACAGCTGAGGTTGTTTCACACGGTCGCGGTGAGAAAGTGAAGATTGTTAAATTTAGACGTCGTAAGCATTCTCGTAAGCAAATGGGCCATCGTCAATGGTTCACTGAAGTTAAAATCACTGGCATTAGCGCTTAATTTAGAGGTACTGAGAAATGGCACATAAAAAAGCAGCTGGTAGTACTCGTAACGGTCGCGATTCAGAAAGCAAACGCCTAGGTGTTAAGCGTTTTGGTGGCGAATCAGTTCTAGCGGGCAGCATCATTGTTCGTCAACGTGGTACTCGTTTCCACGCTGGCGCTAACGTAGGTATCGGTAAAGACCACACTATCTTCGCAAAAGCAGATGGTAAAGTTCAATTCGAACAGAAAGGTCCTTTAAACCGTAAATACGTAAATATCGTAGCTGAGTAATCATCTCGATATTTGAAAAACCCCGCCTTTGCGGGGTTTTTTGTTTTAAGGTACTCGATTATATAGCTAAGCATCTTCGGCACTGTACGAAGATGCTTAGCTATATAATTAGGTGTATAATAGAGTTATTAATAAGCCAATCTTAAAGTGAGTAATCATGAAGTTTGTAGATGAAGTAGAAATTCGTTGTGACGCGGGTGATGGCGGCAGCGGTGTCGTATCTTTCCGACGTGAAAAATATGTGCCGGATGGCGGTCCTGACGGCGGTGATGGCGGCGATGGTGGCAGTGTCTATCTACAAGCTGATGAAAACTTAAACACACTTATTGACTATCAATTTGAGCGTTTTCATAAAGCAGAGCGTGGCACAAATGGTCAAAGCCGTAATATGACGGGTAAAAAAGGTGCAGACCTTGTGTTAAAGGTACCTGTTGGCACTCGTATTACGGATGTTGATACTGAAGAGTCATTAGGTGATCTTACTCAACACGGTCAAAAAACGGTTGTTGCTAAAGGTGGTTTCCATGGCTTAGGGAATGCACGCTTTAAATCGAGCACAAACCGTGCTCCTCGTCAAAAAACACTGGGGACACCAGGTGAGGTTCGTAGTTTACGTTTAGAGCTAATGCTACTTGCAGATGTTGGTTTACTGGGTTTGCCAAATGCAGGCAAGTCAACGTTCATTCGCAGCGTATCAGCAGCAAAGCCGAAAGTAGCAGATTATCCGTTTACTACATTGGTACCAAACCTAGGTGTGGTTCGTCCTGATGCTAATAAGTCATTCGTGATTGCTGATATCCCAGGCTTAATTGAAGGCGCATCAGACGGTGCAGGTTTAGGAATTCGTTTCTTAAAGCATCTAGAGCGTTGTCGCGTACTTTTACATATTATTGATGTGATGCCTGTTGATGGTTCAAACCCTGTCGATAATGCCTTTGCTATCATTAATGAGCTACACCAATACAGCCCTAAGCTTGCTGAGAAACCTCGCTGGTTAGTATTTAATAAGATTGATCTACTACCAGCAGATGAAGCTGAGGCTTTATGTAAGCAAATTGCTGAGGAGATAGGCGAAGAGACAAACGTGTATCAAATTTCAGCAGCAAATAAGCAAAATACGCAAGCCTTGTGTCATGACATTATGGCGCTATTGGATAGCATGCCAAAAGAAAAGTTTGCTGAAGAAGAAAAAGAAGAAGTTGAATTTAAGTGGGATACTTATCATCAAAAAGCAACATCGAAAGATGATGACGATTGGGATGATTGGGACGAAGATGACTACGACGTTGAAGTCATTTACGAACGTTAAAATTTTAAATAAAAAAGGAGCTTTTGCTCCTTTTTTGTTATTAGGAAAAAAGTATTAGGATTTAATGTGAAAATTTCAATGATTGCTGCAATGGCAAATAACCGTATTATTGGCCAAGATAATCAAATGCCATGGCATTTACCTGCTGACTTACAACACTTTAAGCAAGTAACAATGGCTAAACCTGTCATTATGGGCCGTAAAACATTTGAATCTATTGGCCGACCTTTACCTGGGCGTCAAAATATTATTATTAGTCGTAATGCAGAATATAAAGCTGAAGGCATTGAGGTTGTGACTTCGCCTGAAGCGGCGCTAGCCCTTGTAAAAGAAGAAGATGAAGTGATGATCATCGGTGGTGGAAACATCTATCAGCAATTTCTTGCTCAAGCTGAACGTCTATATTTGACTTTTATCAATTTGGATGTAGAAGGGGATACTCAGTTCCCAGATTACGAAAATGTTGCTGATTGGACAATTGTAGAGCAAGAGCAGAAGCAACCAGATAACAAAAACCCTTACTCATATACCTTTGTTACTTTGTATAAAAATTCGTAACATTATTGCGATGAATCAGATTGATTGGTACAATAATAGTCAATCTTGGTAAGTAAAAAGTATTACATAAGGGCAAAATATGATAAAGCTACCAAATATGTTACTAGCTGCGGCAGTTGTTTCGGCTTCAGTTGCGTACACCGCACCCGTTAAAGCTAATGATCAACTAGCTATTTCTATTTGTGAGTATATTGCTGCGGACGACAAAAGCCGTTTACGTGGTAAATTAAAAAGTTCACGTATTAAAATTCGTAACATCATTGATTCTGTAAAGTGTAATGGTAACAATATGCTTCGCCACGCGATTGAAAGCGGTGCAAATGATACCGGCGAATACATTGTTAAAAACCTTTCTAAAAGCTCTTTAGAAGACGGTGCAGACCTTGCTTGGGCTGAATCTAATCATAGTGGCTCGCCTCTTATCGCAGTTATTAAAGAGCGCGCAGGACTTTAATTCCAAAAGTCATAAAAGCGTTTGAAAAGCCGCACATGTTGCGGTTTTTTTGTGCCTGAGTGATACCAATCCACAATACTACTTAATCATTTTGAGGGATTAAACCTGTTGCTATCTGTGTTAAAAATTTCTGATTTACGACTGTATGGATGCAGGAGGAAGAGCAATGCAGGAGCAATTGCCGAGAACAACGAAATTCTTACCTTGTTATCAATGAGGTTTTATTGCCTCAAAATAGGCCTGCTAATTAAGCGAATTGGTATGGTTGCTGTTCGCGAGACATTTATCAAATACTCCTGATTTTATTTATAAAAAAACCGTGTTTGCTATCGCAAACACGGTTTTTAGTAGTCTAAATTGTCAGTAGCCGTCTACACTTTAAACGCATCAACTGATAAGCGCAGCTCCTCAGCAAGCTTAGCGACTTCAGAGCTTGAGATGTTGGTCTGGTTAGCCCCTTCTGCCGTTTGCTCTGCGATTGCAACGATTGACTCCAATCGTTCGCTAATTTCTTGTGATACTTGCTGTTGCTCGTGTGCCGCTGTCGATATTTCCTCACTAACATTATGTGCTTGTGCAACGGCAGCAGTGATTGAATCAAGAGCTGTATTGGCCTGATCTGATTGCTCAACACATGATTCAGCTTGTTGCTTACCTTTCGACATAGCTGATACAGCAGCTTCAGCACCAACCTGAAGCGATTCAATCATAGCTTGAATCTCTTGCGTAGACTCTTGTGTTTTACTTGCTAGAGAGCGTACTTCGTCTGCCACAACCGCAAAGCCTCGGCCTTGCTCACCAGCACGTGCTGCTTCAATAGCGGCATTTAGTGCAAGCAGGTTAGTTTGTTCTGCAATACCACGAATTACATCTAAGATACCGCCAATCGACGCGCTGTCTTTATGAAGCTTATTGATAACTTGCGATGCATCATCTACCTCACGAGCAAGCTGTTCAATAGTTGCCTTGTTTTGTGATGAGATACCTTTAACACGCTCTGCTTCTTTATCTGCGTTTTTAATTTCACTCAATGCCTGCTGTGCACTGCTGCTTACAGCCTGTGAGGTGCTGCTCATTTCAGTGGTTGCGGTGGCAGCTTGTTCAACCTGAGCTTGTTGGTTACGGATAGCTTGGCTAGATTCTTCAGTGATGGCTGAAGTCTCTTCAGATGCCGCCGCAAGCTGAGTTGAACGAGAGATAATGCCTTGAATAAGTGTACGCAAGCTTTCGATTAGTGTATTACAGCTTCGCGATAACTCACCAAACTCATCTTTGGCAGTATCATCTAAACGTTGTGTCATATCGCCACTTGCAACAATATCGAGTACTCGGTTTACTTCAGCAAGTGGTTTAGTGATACGACTAACGGTAATCGCTGCAACAGCAATGGCAAGTAGAGTTGCGATAACCATGGCAATCCAAGTCCAAATAGTTGCTGTAGATACATTGCCACTTACATCTTGTTGTAAGTCGAAAGCAAGCACGGTCGATTGATCTACGAGTTCTTTAAGTTGCTTTAGCGCTTCTGCCGTCGACTTTTCTGCATTTGCCAGCTCAGCTTGAGTTTGTGCAATAGCATCAATCAAACGCTTTTTATTTGCAGATAAGCTGTTATTTCCTTTTACATTTTTAGCCAGTGCTTCGTAGTAGCCGTTCAGATCATTAAATAAACCCGCATTGCTATCAATAATAGCAGGGCGGATTAAACCTAAACTACGCTCAACTTCTTCAAGGTAGTATGTTTGCTCATTTTTTATGATATCGAGGGTGTTGTGGGTTTTAACCGTTAGCATATCGGTACTATTTGTTACCACAGACTGAAAATTATTCTCCATGCTATTGGCTGCTTGATAAGCGCGTGAGTTATTTTCTTCAAGTCCATCGATGTCAATAATATCAAGCACGACTGAGTTGGCGTCTTCAGCACTGAGCTCAATCTCTTCTAATTGAGTGCGAAGTGTCTTATTAAGTTCTAATTGGGTTTTCTTATCGGCAAATAAGTTATCTACAGATTTAACAAAGCGTTTGTAGGTTTGCTCAACTTGCTGGCTGCTTTGCTTAAGTTCAGGATCGTTGCTAACAACATCTTGTAGTTCTTGGTATGAGCTATCGTAGCGCTTTTTCTGCTCATTAAAGCTTTTGCGTAAGCCTGCAAGCTCATCTTGAGAGGTTGAATAAAAGCTCGCTTGAGCTGATTTACTCATTAAAATGAACTCGACCTGTAATTCATAACTTTTGTCTAGTGCAGGCAACGATAGCTGGTTCACTCGCTGTGTTGATTGATCAATACTGGTAATTCTGATCAATGAGTTACCACCAATAAATAGCAGGAGTAACGTAATGACAATGAAGCCACCCCAAATACGCTGTCTAACGGTCAAGTTCATAAATAATTCCACAAAAGAGTACTAATCCAAACTTATCGGCAGGGTTACCAATAAGTTAAGTATTTAAATTTAATTAGCTTTAATTTAAATTTACTTTAATTGTTATAAATCTAACAGATGTTCAGTTAATTTTCAGTTTATTTTAGATGAAAGAGTGGGAACTTTCGATAAAATGCTTCTTTTGTGCGAGTTCCATGAGTGTCATGCTCCCACCCCAAACACAACCGGTGTCAAGTCCATGCACATTTTTTTTATTGGTTTTCCCTTCAAGGGCAGCCCAGTGACCAAAAACAAGGTGTTGTTTTAATTGTGAAATATTAGGGTGTTCAAACCAAGGTATTATTGAGCTATTGTCACTAACACTGGTTTTGTTATGTAACTCAAGCTTGCCATCACTGTCGACAAAGCGCATACGTGTAAAGTAGTTAACAATATAGCGAAACTTGGCTTCTTTACTCAAAGTTGATTGCCACTCAGTGGGGTGTGGTTCGTACATGTGAGTAAAGTAATGGATTGCATCAGGTCCTTGATAGCAAGTCTGTGCAAATTGTGCCCGCTTTAGCGCTTTTTTAATGGACCAGTTTGGATTTAAGCCAGCATGGCTGATAAAGGTATCGTGATGTGCAAGCCAAATTGCAAGAGGTTGATGCTGAAGAAACTTGATATAGTCAGCACGTTTAGGGCTATCAAAAACAGGGCCGAGTTTATCTTTTGGGTTTGCCGGCTTGTTTAAATAATGGCAGGCAATAAGATGTAGGTCATGATTACCTAAACTAATACTGACACTGCCTTGCATATTGTAAAGCCGTTCAAGGCAAGCAAGAGAGTCAGGGCCTCTGGCGACAATATCACCGACTAAGTAAAGGTGATCTTGACTTGGATTAAAGTTAACACGCTCGAGAAGCCTGTTAAATTCAAAATAGCAGCCTTGTAGATCACCAATTGCGTAGTCGGCCATTGTTACTTAATGCAGTATATTAGGGCGAGCTAGACGAAATACGTCAATGGGGGCTTCAAATTCAGTGCCGAATTCATTGCGCATTGTATAATAACCTTGCATCGTGCCAACAGGTGTATCGAGCACAGCGCCACTGGTGTATTTGTAACTTTCGCCAGGGGCAATGGTTGGAGTTTCACCAACAACACCTTCGCCCTGTACTTCAACTTCTTTGCCATTAGCATCCGTTATTAACCAATAACGACTCAATAGCTTAGCACTGCACAAACTGTGGTTTTTAATAGTGATAGAGTAGGCAAAAACGTATTTATCCTGTTCAGGTTCTGATTGCCCTTCAACATAAAAGGTCTCCACAGAAACTTTTATAGGTGAACCCAGATTACTGCTTGTTGTCATAAATCCAATTAGCTATATCAATAAATTGTTGTAAAGACAGGCTTTCTGCACGAAGCGTGATATCAATGCCAATACTTGTGAGCTCTTCAGCTGTAAGTAGGTTTGATAAACTGTTACGTAATGTTTTACGGCGTTGATTAAATGCTTCTAAACAGACTGTGTTTAATAGTTTGGTACTTTTTGCACTACGTTGCTCAGGCTTTTTAGGGATTAAACGGATGACCGCTGAGTCAACTTTAGGTGCAGGCTTAAAGCACTCTGGTGGAACATCAATCACTGGCATTGCGTGGCAATAGTACTGCGTCATCACACTTAAACGACCAAATGCTTTGCTACCAGGGCCTGCTACCATACGCTTCACCACTTCTTTTTGTAGCATGAAGTGCATATGTTCAACATTGTCTGCAAATTCAAATAGATGAAAGAGTAGCGGCGTTGAGACGTTATAAGGTAAGTTACCAAAAATTTTCAGCTTTTCATCTGCTTTTATCAAAGAACTAAAGTCGAACTTCATGGCATCACCTTGATGCACAGTTAACTTAGGTCCTAAAAAAGGGTGACTGGTTAAACGCTCGGCTAGATCTTTATCTAGTTCAACAACAGTTAAATGGCCGCTTAGCTCAGCCACAGGCTCAGTAATAGCCCCAAGGCCTGGGCCGATTTCTACTAAATTGTCTTCAGGTTTAGGATCAATAGCCGTGACTATTTTGTCGATGATCATGTCATCATTTAAAAAGTTTTGACCAAAACGCTTACGGGCGCGATGTCCTAAATGTACTTTATCTGTCATTGATTTTGTGCTTTTTCATGGGCGAGCTTAATCGCTTCGCGGATTGCTAATTCAAAACTACCCACATCAGCTGTACCAGTTCCAGCGAGATCGAGAGCTGTACCATGATCGACTGATGTGCGAATAAATGGCAATCCAAGGGTGATGTTAACTGAATTGCCGAAACCTTTGTATTTTAGCACAGGTAATCCCTGATCGTGATACATTGCGAGTACCGCGTCTGCCTGAGATAAATATTTATCTTGGAAAAGGGTATCGGCGGGTAATGGCCCTATTAAGTTCATACCTTGATTATTTAAAAGCTCAAGTGTTGGTGTTATCGTTTCGATTTCTTCACGGCCTAGGTGGCCATCTTCACCTGCATGCGGGTTTAAACCGCACACTAAGATACGTGGCTTTTCGATTCCAAATTTGGTTTGTAAATCATGGTTTAAAATTGTGGCAACCTTGCTCAGACGTTCAACTGTAATTGCTCGCGATACATAAGCCAGTGGTATATGCGTGGTAACAAGCGCAACACGTAAGCCCTCAGTGGCTAATAGCATAACAACATCAGCGGTATTTGATTGCTGAGCAAAGTACTCAGTGTGACCACTAAATGAGATACCCGCTTTATTGATAATACCTTTATGCACGGGGCCAGTGACTACAGCAGCAAAGGTGCCATCCATGTTTTTTTCGCTGGCTATACGTAACGTGTCTAAGACATACTGTCCGTTGGCATCATTTAACACGCCAACTTCAACCTCTGCACCAAGATCAACTTGATGTAAATAAACACTCCCTGCAGGAGCCGTTGTTGGCGCTTGATTTTCATCAAACTTAATTAGGTCGATTGATAATCCTAGTTGCTTAGCGCGCTCTTTTAAAAGCGCGCCGTCAGCGATCACAACCAGTTGAGCATCCCATTGATGTTGAGCTAGTTTTATAAGTAAATCTGGGCCTATGCCAGCAGGCTCACCAGGGGTTATTGCTACTCTAATTGTCATGACGTTTATTCTGCCGGAAAGATATCAACATGGGCTTGTTCACGCATTTCTTGCTGCCAGTTGAAGCTTTCTTCTTTAAATTTACGGTTAAACAGTAATTGGTGAGCACGGTTACGTTTTGCCAGCTCTGTTTTGTCTGCTACGCGTTTGCCCAAAAGTTGTACAATGTGCCAACCGAACTGTGTTCTAAATGGTTCACTGATTTCATCTTTTTCTAATGAAAGAAGTGTATTTTTAAACTCAGGTACATAGGTACTTGGATCAGTCCAGTCGTACTCGCCACCTTTTAATGCTGAACCAGGGTCTTCAGAGTATTCTTTTGCTAGCTCTGCAAAGTCAGCTTTGCCTTCACGTAGCTCTTTTGCAAAGCCTTTTAGCATATCACGGGCTTTCTCTTCACTTAAGATGATTGAGGGCTTGATAAGAATATGGCGAGAGCGTACTTCTGTTGTTTCAACAACTTGGCGTCCACGTACGTCTTGAACTTTAATTATATGAAAGCCTGCGCCTGAGCGAAGTGGGCCAACAATATCGTCTTTTTTATGGCCTTTTACTGCCTCAGCAAAAAGAGAGGGCATTTCATTGATGCTCATCCAGCCTAGTTGACCACCTTCAAGTGCTTTTGAGCCACTTGATGATGAAATTGCAATACGCTTGAATTCTTTACCATCTTCTAAGAACTCGATGACTTTATCAGCACGAGTTTTTGCGCTCGCAATTTCATCAGGTGTTGCATCACTTGGGATATCAATCAAGATATGACCGATGTCATACTCTTCGGCATTTTTACCCTGAGTTTCCATGATTTTTAAAAGGTTATCGATTTCTTGTGGGCTAATATAAATTCGGCGATCTACATTGGCACGCATCACTTGCTGGGTTGTTATTTCTTTACGGATTTCTTCGCGATAAGCAGGGAAACTTTCACCTGACGCTTCTATCGTGCGACGTAAATCAGCGATGCTACCGCCTTGCTCACGCGCCATGTTTTCGAGGGTTTGATCAAGTTGAGAATCAGAAATCTCAAGACCCATACGCTCGGCAAGTTGCATCATAAGCGCTTGGTTTACTAAACGCTCAATTGCTTGAATACGCAGGGTGTCATCAGAAGGAAGCTCTTGGCCTTGTTCTGCTGCTTGCGCTTTAACACGGTTAATAATTGTGTCGACTTCACTTTGTAAAATTACGCCTTGGTTAACCACGCCAACTACTTTGTCAATTTCGACAGGCTTGGCGAAGACACTTTGGCATAGGCCAACTGTTAATAATGCAGATGCAAATAATTTTTTAAAATTCATATTTTTTCTAATACTCTTGCTAATAGTACTGCGGTACTAGTTATTAAGAAAATACGGTCTACGATAGCCAAAAATACCTTGTTGTAATAATTTTTGCGCATCATAACGGCTTTTACTTCCAAGCCCTTTTAATACAATATTAAAACCAATACTGGTATCAAAAGTAGCTTGTTCTTGGCCTATCGCTTGATTCAAATCAGTTTCGATTTGGCGACGGCCTGTAATTTGAAACGCCCAACAGCACGATTCATACTGAAGACCGGTGAAAACTTCAATACTACGACCACTTTCTAAATCGCGGTGGTAGCTACCAACAAATTGCCAATCTTTTGTTAGTGGAATACTCGTAAATAAACCAACTTGTTCGATTGTATTGCCTGAGACATCATTTGCATAGCGATGGTTCAATTGTACAAGCTGTTTATCATCACCTTTATAATCTAATGTGACATTAGATTGGATGATTTCTTTACCGTCGGTGTCATATTGAATACCACCAGACAAATACCAGCGACGGTGCCAATGTAACATGGTTTGCGCTGCAAACAAGGCATTGTAATTGGTATCTGTGCCTAATCCTTGAGATGTTGGTTTTGCTTCGTCGCTTAAATAGAATATTTGACCCGCACTAAAATTAAAGACTTCTTCATTATCGCTACTAAATAAACGAGTTGTTGCACCGAGTGTAAATTGGTTCGCTGTTGCAATGCGATCGATACCTGAAAAGCGGCGATCTCGAAACAAACCAAAAAAGTCGTCTTGTAATTTAGTGGTATCGTACAGGCCAATATTTGATTGGTCTTTATTGGGTGTATACAAATATTGAATCTGTGGCTCTAAAGTTTGTATACCGTCTTTAAAGAAAAAAGCGGTTTCACGTTCAAAGTTTAGTTGGCTGTATAAGCGGACTTTTGGCAGGGTACGCGTGACTTTTTCATCAAAATTAGTACCGCTCAAATCACCATGCTGATTATATTCTGTATGCAGTAAACTGACCTCAGATAAAAACGACCATGCATATTCTTGATAACCTAAGCTTGCTTTGGGCTCAATGTGAAGACGGCTTGCTTCATCAATCACAGCATTATCATTGGTGAAATAGCTTAATTCGCCATCAAGGGTCAAATCGACACCATAAAAATCGTAGGCATCAGTTTGCGAGAAACTGATTTGTGGTAAGGCGGCGTATGAATCTTTATGATCTCCCAATACCTCAAAGCTTTGTAATTTGATATTGGTGCGCCATGTTTCTCCTAAATGCGTCAAAGAACCTGTGCGGTAAAGCTGAGTATCTGTGCGCGTTGCATAGCTTGAATTTAAATCTGTTAGGTAATTATCATCACTGACGTTAGTTACATCGATTGCACCACGCCAATTTTCGCCAAAGTAGCTTTGTTGTTGCCAGTGGAATAAATAACGTGAGTCAACATTCGGCTCTTCGTCATCTTTATCTAAGTATTCGACGGCAACTAAGCCATTGTTATGTTCAGTCAGATAGCGGAACTCACCAATCATCTGTAAACCACGTTTAGACATATAACGTGGGGTAATCGTCGCATCGTAATTTGGCGCTATATTCCAGTAATAAGGGGTGATGGTTTCAATACCGTAACGGCCTGAGCTTGAGAAGTTTGGTGTGAGTAAACCTGACTTACGGCGATCATCTAACGGGAACGTAAAATACGGTAAGTATAAAACGGGCGTATCAAACACACGCAGAACTGTATTATGGGTTTCGCCCCAGCCATCATCACTTGATAGATCAATTTTATCAGCTTCGATTGTCCACACGGGTGTTTCACCAGGGCAGGTAGTAAAGCTTGCGTTCATCAGGTTTAGGCCAGACTGGTTAACCGTTAGTTTTTCTGCACCACCATGACCAAGTTGGTCGGTGAGCTTATAGTCTGCACCCAGTAAGCTTAACTCTGAATTATTTAAATCAGCATTGAGCCCCGAGCTGTTAATTTGGCTTACCTTATCGCGATAGACGATAGGCCCAGTTGCATTAAGTAGACCACGTTGTTTGTCAATCAGTGCACTTTGTGCGGACAAATTCATCGTTAGGGTGTTAATATCTACGTTGCCGGTAAATTCTGCGCTTTGGGTGCCCAATAGTTCAATATCATCAGATTTGATATCGATCATATTAAGTTCAAGGCCTGGGAGCGGTTGCCAAGCTCTGGTTTGCATTGAAGTGCCACAAAAATTGTGTGTCAGTTCAGTTTCGGCGAACGATGGTGCGCTAAGTACGCTTAGCATCATTATGCCCCAGGTTTTGCTCATTTAATGACCTTAATGCTCTTTGGTTGGATATAAGCTAGACATAATAAAGGAAAACAATGGCAAATACAGTAATTGACTTAGTGAAAAATAGATATCTTACTAAATGAATCGTTATAAAAGTTTACAGCAGTTTTTAAATCCTCACTTTAAAGAGGATGAATATCAGTTAGCCGCCATTACTGGTGATGCAAGTTTTCGCCGCTATTTTCGTGTAAATACGGGCGATCATAGCTATATCGTCATGGATTCAGACCCAAATAAATTAGATAACACACCTTATATTGAACTTAATAAAGTGTTTTCTAAGCATGGCTTTAAATTACCAAAAATTCTTCAAGCAGACGAGAAGCAAGGGTTTTTCTTATTAAGTGACTTAGGTAATACACACTTAGCTGATTTACTGGGCGATAATGATCGCACCTCACACTATAAACACTTAATAAAATTAAGTGCGCAATGGGCTCAAATCCCGCCAGCCCAGCATATGAAAGTATTTGATAGTGAATTTTTACAGTTTGAACTAAGCATATTTAAAGAATGGTTAGTCGATGCATTTATTGGTTACACGATGCAGGATGAGCAGCAAAGCATGTGGCAGCGAGTATGTGAGTTACTAATAAATAATGCCCTTGAACAACCTAAAGTAACAGTGCACCGTGATTTTCACAGCCGTAATATTATGCGTACCGGCCAGCAGTGGGCGATTATTGATTATCAAGACGCAGTGCAAGGACCTGTTTGCTATGATCTCGTATCTTTATTAAGAGATTGCTATTTTCAATTACCAGAAAAAGAACTCGACTATTTATTACACTATGCTTATGACGAGTTTATCGCGCAGCAACTTATCAATGACGTACCATTTTCAGCATTTAAACGCTGGTTTGATTTAACCGGTGTGCAACGTCACTTAAAAGCCGCAGGTATATTTTGCCGCTTAAAATTACGCGATGGTAAGTCAGGTTATTTGAATAATGTACTGCCCACCCTTAAATACATTAGCAGCGTAAGTAAAGAATACCCTGAGCTTGAAACATTAAGTGAATGGATGGAAACAATCATTATTCCTTTAACTGAAAAGCGATTAGCGGTAGAGATAAAATGAAAGCAATGATTTTAGCTGCAGGGCGTGGCAAGCGGATGATGCCACTGACCGAGCACCTACCAAAGCCAATGCTCAAGGTTGCTAATAGGCCATTACTTGAGCACCATATTAATAATTTACGCCAAGCAGGTATTGTAGATATTGTCATTAATCTTGCGTGGCAAGGCGATAAAATAAAAAGTCACTTTGGTGATGGAACTGCTTTTGGTGTGAATATTCAGTACAGCCAAGAGCCCGAAGGCGGGCTTGAAACCGCTGGGGGAATTATCCACGCGCTTCCTTTGCTTGGGGAGCAGTTTGTGGTGATAAATGGTGATGTATTTTCTGATTATGATGTTAGCTCATTAACTCAGCTACATTTGCACTCTGGTGAGGCGCATATCGTACTGGTTGAAAACCCAAGCCATAACCCTGCAGGAGACTTTGCGTTGAGCCACATGAGCCCTGAGAGTCAGAAGTATACATTTTCTGGAATTAGCCGATATCATAGTGACTTTTTTAAAGACCTTGCTGCTGGGGTGCTTGCGTTAGGTCCTATTTTACGTGAAAGATTAGCTGAACATCGCGTGTCAACTGAGCTGTATATTGGTCAATGGAATGATATTGGCACGCCAGCTAGGCTCGATGAGTTAAATCAGCGCTTAGCTGTTCAAGATTTTTAAAGAGGATGCATTGACGATGTGGGGAAAAGTACTGGGTTTTTGTTTTGGCTTTATGTTTGGAAAATTCATAGGTGCTTTACTCGGTTTATACCTTGGTCATATGTTTGATCGCAGCTTAAAACAAGACTTTGATAAAGCGGGGGGCTTTTCAGGTTTGTTTAAAGGCGATGATATTAACGAACGCCAAGCATTGTTCTTCTCGAGTTGTTTTGCTGTGATGGGGCACATTGCTAAATCAAACGGTCGAGTAAGTGAAACTCACATTCGTGCCGCTAGTTTGTTTATGGATGAGATGAACTTGTCAGGTGATGAGCGTCGCGAAGCACAAGATGCGTTTCGAAGTGGTAAAGAAAGTGACTTTTCACTAAAAGAAACGGTTCATGATTTTAAAGAGCGTTTCGCCCGCCGCCATGACTTATTACAACTATTTTTAGAAATACAAATTCAAATGGCGTTTTCCGATGGTCACCTTGCAGAGCAAGAAAAGCATTTATTGCAAGAAGTCAGCAAACAATTAGGAATATCTCGTACTCAGTTTTCATTTTTACTTAAACGTTATCAAGCCGAGTTTGCATTTCGTCAGCAACAACAACGCTTTTATGAGCAGCAAAATCAACAACGCAGCACGCACAATGAGCAACAAGGCCATCGAGTGCCACCGAATAATGGCATGAACCGTGCCCAAGCCTTAGCATTGCTTGGATTAAGCAATGATGCAACTTCGCGTGATATCAAAGTTGCGTACCGAAAGCTCATGGCGCAGCATCACCCAGATAAACTTGTGTCACAGGGTCTACCAAAACATATGATGGAAGTTGCAGTAAAGAAAAGTCAGGATATTCAAGCTGCGTACGAATATTTAAAAAAGGCGGCGTAGAAAGCCGTCTACCTCTTTGAGCAGCCGCTCGTGTTGCTCAGGCTCAGTGGGTAAGCCAAACAATTCTCTTTGACGATAATCGTACTTTGCATGGCGTTTTACCCAGCGCTTTCGCTCATGAGCACTGTGTATTATGTCTTGATTCCCTTCACTGTAAAATATATCCAGTAGCGGTGGACTGATTGTCGATAGTGTTGCGTTAAGGTTTTGATTGCGCTCACTATTAGGTAAATAACCACTTAGGCTGATGAATGCGTTCACACTGGTATTTGGGAAACTGGCGTAATGTTCAATTAATAGCCCCGCGCTGGCACCCTGTGCAAGGACGATAATAGCCCCCTGTTCATCTAAGGCATTATTATAGAGCGCATTAAAGCGAGTAATTAGTTTGAGCTTATAGTCATTGAGTACAGCATCACTAATTGTCGGAGTTGCAGAGACAAAGTGAGGGGGTTGCTCTTTTGGCTCTGTTGATTCTGTCGTAGTGTCACTTTGCGTATCGCTTGATTGTGTATCAGTGTCAGCAGGATGCCAATCTATATCAGGCATCGCCATGGCAAGAGTTGCATAACCTAAGTCATTAAGCTGTTTACGTAGAAAGTTTAGGCCTGTATTACTGGTAGGCGGATGCTGCCAATCTGGAATAACTAAAACCACACCTCGTTGAGTGGCAGCCATCGATTGACGATAAAGACTGATAAACTCATCATCACCAGCAAGCAAGGTACGTACCTCACCATCAGGAATAAAGCGTTGAATATCGTTACTAACGATACTTGACCAAGGTGTTGGTTTAATGAAGTCGAGTGCACTTACATTGCTTATAAACGCAAAACTGGTGGCGTAAAGTAATGTATTTAATACTCTTAAAGTCATGCCGATACCCTAACTGAAGTCTAATTAGACTATCGGCACCTCATGCTAAATATTTAGCAATATTATTGTTAAAACTCAGGCGTGGCTTCAAAAACCATTTCTTTACCATTGACTGGGTGAGCCAAACTGAGCATTTCTGCATGCAGTTGCAGTCTTGGCGCCATCGCTAATGCTGCTGGGTGGGCGTACAGTCTATCCCCTAAAATTGGATGACCTAAAGACAGCATGTGAACACGTAATTGATGTGAGCGACCAGTAATAGGGGTGAGCTCTACGCGAGTTGCATTGTCTTCATGCTCAAGCACTTTAAAGTGGGTTAGTGAAGGTTTGCCATTGTCATGGTCAACCATTTGCTTTGGACGGTTAGGCCAGTCACAAATAAGTGGTAAATCCACTGAGCCAGTTTGTTGTTCGAGTTTACCAAACACGCGTGCAATATAGCGTTTAGCGGTTTTTCTATCTTGAAATTGCATGCTTAAATTACGATGCGCTTCTTTGTGCATTGCTAAGCAAATAATTCCCGAGGTTGCCATATCTAAGCGGTGTACAATTTTTGCTGTTGGAAATACGCGATTAACCCGAGCAATTAGGCAGTCGGCGTGTTTTGGATCTTTCCCTGGTACAGTGAGTAAGCCGCTTGGTTTATTCACAATAAGCAAGTCATCGTCTTGATAAACAATACTTAAATAAGGTGTCATTGGGGGATTATAATTGAGTAACACAGCCAGCCTCGATGATTTTCTAGAGCGCTATTTTAAAGGAGCTGAGAGAGTTACACAAATGTTGATGGTAGCGCTTCGGAAGGTAACTCCACGTTCATAAAAAAACGCGATGTGAAAGCACACCGCGTCTATGATTGTCAGCCTAAAGCTTAGTGCGAAACCACAATCAAACGAATTGCATCCAATTTAACTTGGGCTTTTTCGATATAAGTCGTCAGTTCACTGCGCTGTTTATCAAAAAAGTTAAGCTCTTCATCACGAATATTCGGATTGATTTGCTTAAGAGCGGCTAAGCGCGATTGTTCCTCAGCAAGTGCTGTTTGCATTTTCTCTAACGACTCAGCACGTAGTGCCTCAAGTTTTGTTTGTGCCATGCCTTGTGCGCTGGTGATCATTGGGTGAATAGCACTTTGTAAAGCACTGGCTAACTTACTTGCTGTTTGACGGCCCACGGCTGATAGTTGCTGGTTAAACGCGTCAAAGGCAACATTGTCAGCTAGGTTATTACTGCCTTTGTCTAGCAAAATACGAATAGGTGTAGGTGGTAAAAAACGCCCCACTTGTAGTGCTTTAGGTGCCATAGCTTCAGCAATGAAAATAAGCTCAACAAAGAAGGTACCGGCTGGTAGCTTTTTGTTTTTCAGTAACGCCACAGACGCAGTACCAAAGTCATCATCACAAATCATATCTAAGCTGCCTTGCACCATAGGGTGATCCCAACTGATGAAATGCGCGTCTTCTTGCGAAAGCGACGTGCTGCGATCAAACGTCACTGTAATGCCATCATCTTTCAAACATGGGAAAGATGGGTTTAGCATGTGCTCTGTTGGTTTTAAGATAATGGTGTTTTCACCTTTGTCTTCTTGGCTGACGCCGAAGGTGTCGAACACATTAATCATGTAGCTTGGCAACGTGAATTGATCGTCCAGTTCTTCAATGTCAGCAACTAGGCTCTCAGCACGCCCTTGACCACTTGAATGCAGCTCTAATAAGCGGTCACGACCACTTTCCATTTGTTTTCGCAACTGAGCATTTTGCTTAGCAACTTGCTCTAGAAGTGGCTCAAGCTCTTCTTCGTCACAATTATGAGAGCCAACAAACTCAAGTAATTCTTCACCAAACTCTTTATACAGCATTTGGCCTGTTGTTGAGGTTGTTTCAAACGCATCAAGGCCTTCGTTGTACCAACGTAATAAGACTTCTTGTGCGGTATTCTCGAAATACGGCACATGAATGTTTACGTCTTGGGTTTGACCAATACGGTCAAGACGACCGATACGTTGCTCTAACAAATCAGGGTTAAGAGGTAAATCAAATAATACTAAGTGGTGCGAAAACTGGAAGTTACGTCCCTCTGAACCAATTTCAGAACACAGCAGAATTTGCGCGCTGTCGTACTCATCGGCAAAAAATGCTGCCGCACGGTCACGCTCAACGATTGACATTCCTTCATGGAAAACAGACGCTTTGATTGCTTCACGCTCACGCAAAATTTGTTCAAGGCTAATAGCAGTTTCAGCTTTAGCACAGATAAGTAAGACTTTTTCGTGCTTAAGTGTTTTTAATGTCTCGATTAGCCAATCAACACGAGGGTCAAATGCCCCCCAGCTGGCATTTTCGCCTTCAAACTCTTGGAAAATCTTTTCAGGAAACAGTGCACGCAAAGCGGTTAGTTCTGCGTTTTGAATACCTCCCATATTGCCCAAAACTGAGATGGCTGTTTTATATTGCTTTGGCATTGCCATAGGGTAAGCATGAAGTTTACGGCTAGGGTAGCCATCGATGCCACTACGGCTATTTCTAAATAAAATACGTCCCGTGCCGTGACGGTCTAATAGCATTGATAAAATTTCGTTACGGGCAGCTTCATCACCTTGCTCTGCACTTGCAAGTAATTCGCTGATGTCTGTTTCTTTTAAGAGTGCTTTTAACGCGTTACGTGATGCATCAACCAAGCCCTTTTCAGCAAGGAGTTGGTTGGCTGCTTCGGCAACATCTTTGTAGTTACTTTCTTCTTCAACAAACGCATCGTAGTCGTAGAAACGATCAGGATCGAGTAATTGCAAACGTGCAAAGTGACTGCGGTGACCAAGTTGATCGGGTGTCGCTGTTAGTAAAATAAGCCCCGGAATGTCTTGGCTCAACTCTGCCATACGTTGGTATTCAGTGCTTGGTTTACCATTATTAATACTTAGGTGATGAGCTTCATCAACGACCAGTAAGTCCCAGTCAGCCAGTGTAGCTTGCTCAAACCAGCGCTTTTTCTTGCTTAAAAACTCAAGGCTAGTAAGTACTAACTGTTCGGTTTCAAATACGTTTGGCGAGTCTGCAAATGCTTCGTCACAGCGTTCTTCATCAAAAATAGAAAAGCGTAGGTTAAAACGACGTAGCATTTCAACAAGCCATTGATGCTGTAAGTTTTCAGGCACGACAATTAACACTCTGCTTGCGCGACCTGTAATGATTTGCTGATGTAAAATCATGCCCGCTTCAATGGTTTTACCAAGGCCAACTTCATCTGAAAGTAATACACGGGGTGCGAAGCGCTTACCCACCTCTTGAGCAATATACAGCTGGTGAGGAATAAGATTGGCACGTTGACCAATTAAGCCCTTAAGTGGCGATTGTTGGCGCTCAAACTGGTGTTGCCAAGTTTGGTAGCGAAGGGTGTAACGATCAAAGCGGTCTACTTGACCGGCAAATAAACGGTCTTGTGGTTTATTAAATTTGATAAAGTGATCTAAAAAGGTTTCTTTTAATTGTGCTTTCTCACCGTTATCAGTGCGAATACCGTGGTAGCACAATAAATCACCTTGTTCTTCAACAGACTCAACTTCAAGTTCCCATTCTTCAACGCTGCGAATAGTATCACCTGGATTGAATGCGACACGAGTAACAGGCGCTTCAGTTAAAGAGTAAACACGGTTTTCTCCACTGGCAGGAAATAAAATGCTGACCTGACGGCCTTCAAGGGCAACAACGGTGCCTAATCCTAAATCTGACTCTGTATCACTGATCCAACGTTGACCTAAGGAAAAATTCATATATGTCTCATCTATGAAGAAAAAAGGCGGCTATGTTACCTGTATCGTCTTGGTACTTCAAGGCAGTAAACTCGCCTTATACAATTAAATTTAGTCAATCATTTAAAGTCATTTTTTGGGATAGAATTTGTATGTATTTTAATCACTTAAATAATTGTAATTTTAGCTGTCATAAAAAGGACTTTTGCTACAAATAGACTAAACTGAGTATATACCTAACAAATAAATAACAGGTTCAATTCCCGTTTGTTTAGTTACTTGGGTATAGCATAAAAATCATAAAACGTAAGGAAAGTGCTATGGAAAAAGCTTCGAACCTTGATAGTAAAATGTATGTGCTCGATACCAATGTATTACTCCACGAACCCCTCGCTTATTTATCTTTCCAAGAACATGATGTTGTTATCCCCATGACAGTATTAGAAGAGCTCGACCACATTAAAGATAGAAAACATGATGTCAGCCGTGATGCTCGTGTTGCTATTCGTGGTTTAGATGAAGTGTTAAAAGATGCGTCCCCAGAGCAAATGTTACAGGGGGTGGCGTTACCCAGTAATAAAAAAGCGAAAGTTCAGTCCCGAGGTCGACTTATTATTGTTAACGACCACTTATTTGCGGACAGTATTTCTGGTTTACCAGGTAACGAAAATGATCACCGTATTATCAATTGTGCGGTGCATCTACAAAAACAGCACAGTGACAGCAAGGTGGTGCTTGTTACGAAAGACATCAATATGCGACTCAAAGCCAAAGGGGCAGGGCTTAAATTTGTTGAAGATTACAGAACAGATCAGCTAATTGATGACATTGCCTTACTGACCAGTGGCTATAAAAAGATAGAAGGCGATTTTTGGCAACAGGTAGGAGAGTGCGAAACTGAGCAACAAGGGCGGGACACTTATCACCATGTAGCAAAAAATACCATCAGTGACGTATTTTGTAATGAATACATTCTTGATAGTAGCGATCACTTTGCTGCGCGAGTAAAAAGTTATGATGATAAACAAATCACGTTAAAAGATATCAGTGTTGAGCGCTTGATGAGCCACACGGCATGGGGAGTAAAACCAAAAAATGTTTATCAAGGTATGGCGCTCGATGCCTTACTTGACCCAAGTATTGAGTTGGTTATTTTAACTGGCCCTGCAGGCTGTGGTAAAACACTACTTGCGCTTGCCAGCGCCCTTGAAATGATTATTGAAAAAGGCATTTATGATAAAGTTATAGTCACCCGTAACACACCTGAAATTGCGGAATCTATCGGCTTCTTACCTGGAACTGAAGAAGAGAAGATGGCACCTTGGCTGGCTGCTATCACAGACACGCTAGAAGTGTTACATAAAGGTGATGAAAATCCGATTTCGAGTCGTAATTACATTATGGAAAAGGCCAATGTGCAATTTAAATCGGTGAACTTTATGCGTGGTCGTAGTATTCAAAATGCCGTGGTGATTTTACAACCCCGAATTGGGGATATTTTAAAGTTTTTACCCCCTTGTTTTTATTGGCCTGTAGAAAAAGTAAAAAGAATTTCCAAAAAAATTGATTACCTTAGCTACTCTGAGCAGTCTCTCAACAATAAACCTTTACTCAAAATTTGTAATTTACAAGAAAAGTACAACACAAAGCCTAGCAACGATTCAATCTTTTGGGAGGCTGCGTAATGAAAAGCTCTATTGATAATCGAAATCCTCGTGTACTAGACACATCTGCATTAGTACATGATCCAAAATCTATTTTTAGCTACAAAGATGATATTTACATCTGTCTAACTGTCCTTGAAGAGCTTGATAACCTGAAAGAAAGAACTAATAAATCGGTAAGTGCCGATGCCCGTATGTGCATTAGAATGCTTGAAGACATTATAAATGGACATACAGCCGAGGAAATGGAAATAGGTATTCCTTTACCATCTACCGAAACAGCCCAGAGAGGAAAGCTTTTCATTGGAATTGACACTCAATTGGATCTGGCTAAGGAGTTAAAGCACGGGATAGGAAGTGATGCTGATAACAGAATAATTAATTATGCTTTATATCTTCAAAAAGAACTCAATAAAGACGTAATAATTGTTAGCCGTGACATTAATATGCGCTTGAAAGCTCGAACCGTAGGGGTCATGGCAGAAGACGTTGCCGTAGATAATCAAATATCAGATATTGATCTTTTATACACAGGGGTACAAGCCTTTAAAGGAGATCTTTTTGATCGAATTAAATCAGACAAAGACTTCAAGGTTTCAGGAGAAGTTTATACTTTCCCAATAAGTCTATTTAATGATGAAGTTCAGCCAAACATGTATTGGTACGATGAAGCTGGACACATTGGGCGAATTTCAGAAGTAACAGATACTGAGGTATTCACAAAGCTATTGCCTCGTAAACAAGAAAAAGTATGGGGCATTTTGCCTAAAAATCAGCGTCAGTCGGTAGCTTTAAGCCAATTAACAGACCCTTACTATGATTTAAATATCATCCTTGGTCCTGCTGGCTCCGGAAAAACTTTTTTGGCAGTTGCTTCGGCGCTGCATCAAGTATTGGAGTTGAAAAAGTACAAAAAAATCGTTGTGGTGCGCTCCAGAGACTTTATGGACGACGATCCGGGATTCTTACCGGGGGATTTAACTGAAAAATCAATGCCTCTTCTGGCAGGTATTACTGACGCATTAATTTCGATGCACTCGGATGATAATCATGAAGGAAATGTCTACGCTACAGTCGAGCATGTGATTGAAAAAGCCAATATAGAATTTACTAGCATGGCTTATTTTCGTGGCCGTTCAATAGACGATGCTGTTTTAATCATTGATGAAGCTCAAAACATGACTAGAGCGCAAATCAAGGGCATGTTAAGCCGTGGTGGGAAAAATTGTCGGACAATCGTATTGGGCAACCTAGCCCAGATTGACGATAAGTTTGTAACACCTGCTTCTTCTGGTGCAAGTGCGGCTGTTAATGTGTTTCGTCATTATGAAAAAGGATCAGTGCTGATTTTTGATGAAGTAGAGCGTAGTAGCTTGGCTGAATTCACTGAAAAGAATATGTAGGCATCAAACTACCATTCACATTTCCTTATAATATTGCGACAATGGCCACTGCTTTTTGCAGTGGCTTTTCAGAGAAGCCCGTTCCCACGAAAACAGGACGAAATGGATTTACTCTGAACTAAAAGATTAAATATTCACATAAAAACTGAGTGACATAGGTGCGTGGCCTAGCGTTGCCGTTTTTTGGTGTATTGATGTCTTTTAAAAAAGAAGACCTGCTAGTAAATATAAAAAGGCAGGCAAAACGATTATCTAAATTATTAACTATTCCCCTTGGACAAGCCCAAGAAGGGGCAGCTATTTGTCTATATGGCTGTGACAGTTACAGCGATTTACTAGTAAAAATAAAAGCTGAATCCTTTGACAACCCAATGATAGCACTGTCTGCACTCTCACCAAACTCGGAAATATTTTTAGTAAAAATATTAGCTAGCCACCTAGATAGCATTATTGGAAATTTTGAAAAAAAATTTCCCGGCTCCAATATAAATGAAGAGATGGTCGTATCCTTGTTTGGGCTTAGCTTTTCAGAGTTCAAACTCAAAATATCTACCTAAAGTTGTACAAATACGTAAGTTGTCATTTTGTTTTTTGGCGATATTATAATAAGAAGGCTGAACGGACAGCCTACGCCTACACATGTTTTTCGCCTTGAAAAACGTGAACAGTGAAGCGGAGCATCCGTAAAAATTTGGTTATTTGAACAATAAATAAAGCAATGTGTTGGTAGGCCATTGTTTATTAGAAAGTTGTTTGGAGAACTAAATGATCTCACTTTATCAATTAAAGAATAAACTCAATAAACAAGCAAAAGAGTTTGCTGAGTTATTAGAGTTTCCTGATCTTTACGCCCAAGGCCTGTGGGCTAGAGGTGTTTATAACTGCCCTCATTTTTCTGATACCCATAATAGCCTCACTGAAGCATTTGAACAGAAAAAACTGGATTCAATTCTAAAGCACGATTCCCTGAAATACTTAATGATCAATGAATACGATGATCAAGAAATTATTGAATCGCTTCATAAAGAAATTGAGTCAATGGCAAACCGTATTGAAAGCCTGATGCTGGTAGATATCGAAACATTAGAGTTAGTTTCAGTGATATACCAAGTATTAGGGTTGCCAGAAGATGCCAAGTTTATTGTAAACACTGGTGCTGACTTTAGGCTGGAGTGGCGACCATATTTCGATGCTTTTGATGATCCGTTGATAGTTCAATATGCAGATTTAAAAGTTCATGGTTGTTATTTCAGGCTCATAGCTTCAAAGTTTCCGGTTGAAAAGCTTTCCTTGAATGACATTAAAAAATACATGTACATCAATCATGTAAACCATGATAGTGAGTTCGAAGGCTGTATTTCTGAAGGAAATACATTTTCTAAGCATGAGCACTGGCTGGTGTTGACACTTGAATTATTCCGTAGCGGCAAAGTAAATAAGGCTCAGTTCAATCCAACAACCTTCAAAATCGAAGGTATGCGCTATTTGGTATATGGCTTCCCACTGATTCCTTCCTTTGTATCTGATTGGCACAAACCTGATTTATGTCTACAGGTTAAAAATCTAGATGGTGATCAAAAGTTCATTGTTCGTATCGATCAGCAAGCTCTTGTTTTCCATGCACGACGTGTCGATACCAATTTTTTTAACACCATCGATTATGAAAAATATATTTCGTTGTATCAGTCTAGCGTTCTGTCACATTTTGATGCTGACAACAATTTACTAAAAGTTAATGGAGTTAAGTACCTTAGTTTTTTCCGCCCGTTTTGCCTAGAAGATAAGAAGGAAGCACAAGCATGAGACCAAGAGTAAAACTAACTAACGCAACACTTATCTCAATTAAATCTGACTTAGAAGATAAGGTTGAACAGGTGCTTTACGCTACTTTTGCTGAGGATAGTAAGAACGGTAAAAAAGGTGAGGCTTTGTTTTCCACGAAAGTCATGGAAGTAAACGGTCTTGAATATAGAACTTTTGGTGCTGACTTTTATATCTTAGATGCAGAACCCCAAAAGTTTGATGTAGATGTATTTGAGTTCAATTTAATGCATGAGTGTATGTACTCTCCAAATGAGCTATTAGAGTTGCGAGAAATGCTCCCTGCTGGCTATTAGTAGGGAGTAACAAATGGACAAAACATATTTAAAGGATGCTTACATACTCTCGGTCTATGACTATAAAGACTTTGAAAAATCATTTCTTGGGGAGTTTTTGTCAGGGGTTGTTATTGACGATGAAACATTCAGATTTCGGCCATTTCAGCAAATCGTGACTTCAAAGATTGTTAGCAAATCTGCTGATGAGGATAAGTTAGAAATATACACACATAGTGGGAGTTGTTATGTGATTGATGCTGACCATAAGTTAATTGATATTTCGTTTGTTGAGCTGGTTGTTATGAGAGCAGGAGCTTATTCGGCAGATCGAGTTTTAGAAATGAGAGAGCAACTTAAGTCTCAAAATAAAAGCCATTGAATAGCGAAGATAAGAAGTCTGATGAGATTATTATTTGTACACTAATTCATATTATTTGTCACTTACCTCTTTGAAAAAATTGACGTTAGTCAAATATTCATAAATGTTTACATGACATCAATTTACTTATTCGAAAATTTGTATTAGCATAGACCATGTATATTTTTATGAGAATTTTATGTCTAAAGCATTTTCAAAAGTCTTAGTAATAACGCTTATGCTGGTTGCCTTTGTAGGGCAAGCATTTGCGTATTCTGCTATGCCTTGCGAAATGTCATCAGGTTCTCACGAATCACACATGAACATGAACATGGATCATGGTGATATGAATAAAAGCAGTAATGGTCAATCAGAAGATTGTTGTGACGTTGAATGTATTTGTCCTGCAAATGCTTGCTCATCTACGACAGTCCTAAATTCCAGTGTTGACTCGACAGATATTCAAATATTGCGTGAATCTGTAGCTGCTCTGCAATCTAAACAACCTCATTCAATTTCCACTTCCCTTTATCGTCCACCAATTTTTGCCTAATACAGGATTAGTGCGTCTAAATTTCGCGCACATGTAATTAATTTTTCTGTTAGTCAATATAGCGTCGTAGCGCTATAGATATTTTCCAGCGATGTCTGGGGGCAAAAATGATCAATAAGTATTTAAAAATAGCAGTAGTAATGCTGCTTTCACCTGCGTTTGCAAACGCCAACGAACATAACCATGCACACAATAACGACGTAACACCTTTGGAGTTAATCGTTTATAAAACCCCTACTTGTGGGTGTTGTAAAAAATGGATAACTCATATTGAAGACAAAGGGATCGTTGCGCATTCCAAAGATTTCCGAAACATCGGCAACATCAAAACTAAGTATGGTATCAAACCTAATTACCGTTCATGCCACACGGCAGTGAGTAGAAATGGATTTGCCTTTGAAGGTCATATACCAGCTAAATTTATTCAGCAGTTCTTATCAGAAGAACATCCCAATGCGATTGGGCTTTCAGTTCCAGCAATGCCAGTTGGCTCTCCCGGTATGGAAGTCGATGACCGCTTTATGCCATACAACGTGTTAATTCTATTTAAAGATGGAACGAGCAAAGTCTATGCAAAAGTTAAGACATACGAGGAGCAATTCTAATGAAATTGAACTCTTCAAACCTTACTTCACTTTCAACTGCATTAATACTCGGCTTATCTGTATTCTCAGCTCAAGCTGAGAAAGTAGTGTCGCTTGAACAAGCTATCACCTTAGCTCAGCAAAATGATCCTTGGCTTCATGGTAGCCGATTGAAACAAAGTGCAGTTGAAAATAGAAGTATTGCTTCAGGTACTTTGCCTGATCCGAAAGTATCGCTAGGGATAATGAATTTACCAACAGATACTTGGGATTTAGATCAGGAAGGAATGACTCAGCTAAAGGTTGGCGTCTCTCAAATGTTTCCGAGAGGCGACAGTCTAGAGATCAAGAAAGACCAGTTACAAATTGAGTCCACGAAATTTCCACTGTTACGAGAGGATCGTAAAGCTAAGTTGAAAAGCCAAGTGTCACAACTTTGGTTAGATGCTTACTTAGCCCAACAAACTATTAAATTGATTGAAGATGATTGGGCGCTCTTTGAGCAGATGGCGGAAGTTACTAAAGCTAGCTACTCAAATGTTGTTGGTAAAACCAGACAACAAGATGTTATTCGTGCTCAATTGGAAATCGTGCAGTTAGATGACCGATTAACTTCGCAAAAGCAGAAACTAGAAACAACAATCGCTCGCCTTAATGAGTGGCTTCATATCTACGATGCTGCTGGCTTGAATGAATCATTTAACTTTGATACGCAACCATTAGAGTTTAGGGTTTCTAAAAAGTTGCCTGCAATTCATTTGAACAATTCAACAGTCCTAAAAGCATCTAATTACTCAAGAAATCTATTGGCTCAGGAGCTTTCGAATCACCCAGCCATACTTGCAATTGATATAAAACGCAAAGCTTCAGAAAAAGCAGTTGAGTTAGCTAAACAGCAATATGAACCGCAATGGGGTGTTAATGCTAGTTATGCCTATCGGGACAATATGCCCTCTGGTGATAGCCGAGCTGATTTATTTTCTGTTGGAGTAACGTTTGATTTACCCTTGTTCACCGAGAACAGACAAGATAAGCAAGTTGCAGCTTCTATTGCAGATTCAGAGACTATTAAAACCGAGAAACTATTACTGACAAAGCAAATGATCAGTATGGTGGAAAAGGAGCTTAGACAGCTTAAGCGTTTATCTGATAGGCAATCTATCTATCAAGAACAACTCCTTAAACAAACTCATGACCAAGCAGAAGCGTCATTGACAGCTTACACAAATGATGATGGCGATTTTGCCGAAGTTGTTCGAGCAAGAATCGCAGAATTAAATGCCAGAATATCAGCCTTAAGAATTGATGTTGACGCACTTAAAACAGTTGCTCGTATCAACTATTTCTTTGCACGTTCTCAATCTAACTCAAATGCTGAACATAAGTCGATGCAAACTTCACACAAAACTAATCAGCACTTATCCAATCAGCAATTTGGAGAAAAATAATGTCAACGAATACTAAAACAATTATTGCCATCATCATTGGTGCTGCGCTAGGCGCAGGAGTATTGAGCTTATATCAAGGTGCAGGGTCAAACAGTAATACAGATGAAACAACATCAGCAGAGAAAAAGCCTCTGTATTGGGTTGCACCGATGGATTCTAATTACCGCCGGGACAAGCCCGGTAAGTCGCCTATGGGGATGGATTTAATTCCTGTGTATGAGGAAGAATCATCTGGTGATGATTTTGGTCCCGGAGCAGTAAAAATTGCGCCTCATGTAGTGAATAACCTAGGGGTTCGCACTGCACCTGTTGAGCTGAAAAATATGCATACTGAAATATCAACGGTTGGTTACGTTCAATATGATGAAGATAAGCTAATTCATATCCACCCACGTGTTGATGGTTGGATTGAAAAACTCTATGTCAAAGCGGCAGGTAACCCTGTAGAGAAAGGGCAGCCTCTTTATACACTGTATTCTCCTCAGTTAGTTAACGCGCAAGAAGAACTTTTAATAGCTTTAAAGCGCGACAATAGTTCCTTAATTTCGGCGGCGAAAGATCGCCTTAAAGCGTTACAGCTTTCAGCAGATTTCATTCAAAAGCTAGAAAAGACTAGAAAAGTTCAGCAAACCATCACCTTTTATTCACCACAAGCAGGTGTTGTTGACGGTTTGAAGATTAGAGAAGGCTTTTATGTCAAGCCGGGAAACACCTTATTAAGCATTGGTCAACTAGATCAAGTTTGGGTTGAAGCAGAAGTGTTTGAACGTGACGCAGCCTTAATTAAAGAAGGACTGCCTGTATCAATGACACTGGATTATTTACCCGGAGAGGACTGGGCTGGTGTCGTTGATTATGTTTATCCAACATTGAATAGTAAAACACGCACACTCAGAGTGAGACTGAAGTTTGACAACCCAGACTATCAATTAAAACCAAACATGTTTGCACAAGTCTCTATTCACGCTAATCAAGCTGATAGCACGATACTCGTACCTAAAGAAGCCGTCATTCGCACAGGTAAACAAGACAGAGTTGTACTTGCCTTGGGGGATGGGCAATTTAAGTCTATCGAAGTGACAATTGGCCGGGTTGATATCGATAGTATCGAAATCTTAGAGGGTCTTAATGAAGATGATGTTGTGGTGACATCTGCTCAATTCTTGATTGATTCTGAATCAAGTAAAAACTCTGATTTTAAACGAATGACTCATGACGAAGTGCCTAGCTCTGTTTGGATGGAAGGCGAAATCAACAGCGTCATGGCGGGACATCGTATGGTTAATATTACTCATGGTCCTGCTGAGGCTTGGGATTGGCCTGAAATGACAATGGACTTCGATGTAGGTGAAAAGGTAGATATTGATTCACTGAAGTCTGGTCAATCTTTGCACTTTGAAGTGAGCAAAACCGAAGAGGGTGGATATGAAGTTACTGGAATTCATATCATGAGTGAGCCTGCTGATATGAGTGAAGAAGTATCATCAGCAACAGTATCAGGTTTAATTAATGCGATTGATATTGATACACGGATTCTAAATATTAGCCGAGGCCCAATAGAGAAGTGGGATAGACCTGCTGCGACGATGGATTTTATCGTCGCGGACAATATAGAAATAGTTGATTTCAATGTTGGTGATAATGTCACTTTCACTTTTGAGGTTAGGGATGACTTAGTTATCACTGAAATCTCTCTTGAATCAGATGAACAACACGGCAAGGAAAATAAAGCTGCTGTTGATCATTCTAATCATTAAGTGGGAGAAAAATAATGATTGAATCAATTATTAGATGGTCTATCGGCAATCGTTTCTTTGTTTTGTTGATTACCTTAATTATCGCGTTTGGTGGTTTGTATTCATTACAAAAAACGCCAGTAGATGCACTCCCAGATCTTTCTGATGTGCAGGTGATAATTAAGACGAGTTATCCGGGACAGGCACCACAAGTTGTGCAGGATCAAGTGACATTTCCACTTACTACAGCGATGCTATCAGTGCCGGGGGCGCAAACTGTTCGTGGTTACTCATTCTTTGGTGATTCCTACGTCTACATTATTTTTGATGATGATACTGATTTGTATTGGGCTAGAAGCCGAGTACTTGAATACTTAAGCCAAGTAGCATCAAGCCTGCCTGATTCGGCAAAACCTCAATTAGGACCTGATGCAACAGGTGTGGGTTGGGTATACATTTACGCTTTAACAGATAAGTCTGGAAACCATGATCTAAGCCAATTAAGAAGCATTCAAGACTGGTTCTTAAAGTATGAACTACAAACTGTTCCGGGCGTGTCCGAAGTTGCCGCCGTTGGTGGTATGGTTAAGCAGTATCAAGTGCAAGTAGATCCTGACAAATTGAGAGCTTACGATATTCCTCTAAGTTTAATACAAATAGCCTTACAAAAAGGGAACAAAGAAACTGGCGCATCCGTTGTGGAAATGGCTGAAGCTGAATATATGGTTACCGCAACGGGGTATATTCAATCAGTTAGTGATATAGAGAAAATTCCACTTGGTATTAACGAACAAGGCACGCCGTTGCGTATTGGTGATGTTGCCAACGTTAACCTTGGTCCTCAAATGCGCCGTGGTATCGCAGAACTTAATGGCGAAGGCGAAGTTGTTGGTGGTGTTGTCGTTATGCGCTTTGGTGAAAACGCTCAACAAACCATAAATGGGGTAAAAGAAAAGCTTGAGTCGCTCAAATCTTCTTTACCAGAGGGGGTGGAGGTTGTCCCTGTCTATGACAGATCGAAGTTAATAGATCGTGCTGTTGATAACCTTTGGAGCAAGTTGCTAGAGGAGCTTGCGGTCGTGGCTATTGTCTGTGTTGCTTTCCTATTTCATCTTCGCTCATCAATTGTGGCAGTTGTTACTCTACCATTAGGTATATTGGTGTCATTCATCATCATGTATATGCAAGGCATCAATGCCAATATTATGTCTTTAGGCGGTATCGCTATTGCTATTGGTGCGATGACTGATGGTGCAATAGTGATGATTGAAAATATGCATAAACATATGGAGAAAACACCACTAACAGATGAAAACCGTTGGCAAATTGTAGCTAAGGCTGCGAGTGAGGTAGGCCCTGCATTATTTTTTAGCTTGCTGATCATAACTGTCTCATTCTTACCTGTGTTTATCTTAGAAGCGCAAGAAGGAAGAATGTTTTCACCGCTCGCCTATACAAAAACCTATGCAATGGCTGCATCAGCAGGCTTGGCAATAACATTGGTGCCTGTTTTGATGGGCTACTTTATTCGAGGCAAAGTCGTCTCTGAAAAGAAAAACCCATTAAATCGATTATTGATTGCTATCTACATGCCTGTTTTAAAGCAAGTCATGAAGTTTCCAAAATTGACAATAGTCGCAGCAGTATTAGTGACTATCGTTGGTTTTTGGCCTGTCGATAAAATTGGTAGTGAATTCATTCCGCCATTGGATGAAGGCGACCTTATGTATATGCCTACTACATATCCCGGCATTTCAATCGGTAAAGCAAGAGAGTTATTGCAGCAAACGGACAAGCTTATTCGCACTGTGCCAGAAGTTGAAAATGTATTCGGTAAAGTAGGACGAGCTGAAACCGCAACTGACCCTGCGCCTCTAACCATGATTGAAACCTTTATTCAATTGAAGCCACGGGAGGAGTGGCGAGAAGGCGTGACAACTGAGTCGTTAAAAGCTGAGTTTGATAAGTTGGTTAAATTTCCGGGCTTAACCAATGCTTGGGTCATGCCAATCAAGACCCGCATTGACATGTTAGCTACAGGTATAAAAACGCCTGTCGGTATTAAAGTCGCCGGACCAGAACTTGATGTAATTCAGGATATCGGCCAACAAATAGAACAACTCTTGCCAGAAGTGACAGGCACAGCGTCAGTTTACTCTGAACGAGTTGCAGGTGGACGATATATCAAGGTTGATATTTCACGAGATAAATCAAGTCGCTTTGGGTTAAATATCGAAGATGTCCAACAAGTAGTTTCTACTGCGATTGGCGGTATGAATGTGACACAAACGATAGAAGGTCAAGAGCGTTACCCTGTTAATCTGCGCTATCCGCAAGATTATCGAGATTCTCCTGAGCAGCTAGCACGATTACCTGTTGTAACACCAAGTGGTCAACGCATTGCACTAGGTGATGTTGCTGATATTCGAGTAGAGAATGGCCCACCGGGTATTAAAAGTGAGAATGCCAGAATCAATGGTTGGACTTTCATTGATATTGATAGCGTTGATGTAGGTACTTATGTTGAAAATGCTAAAGAACACTTAGCAAATAACCTGACATTACCAGCAGGCTATTCAATTACTTGGGCTGGACAATACGAATATATGGAAAGAGCGAAAGAAAAGCTCACCTATGTATTGCCTTTAACACTCGCCATTATTGTTATTCTGCTTTACCTGAATTTCAGAGCGTTTAGTGAAGTGGCTATCATTATCGTTACCTTGCCGATGGCAATGATCGGTGGGTTATGGTTGATGTATCTAGAAGGGTTTAATTTCTCAGTAGCTGTTGGTGTGGGCTTTATCGCTCTAGCTGGTGTTGCGGTTGAGATTGGCGTGATAATGCTGGTTTATCTTAATCAAGCACTTGCTGAGCTTAAGGAAAAAGCGGTGGAGCGAGCAGAACTCATCTCAGATGATGCATATCAAGATGCATTATTGCACGGTGCTGGCTTACGAGTTCGTCCAGTAATGATGACGGTAGCTACAATCATTATAGGTTTAATGCCTATTTTATATGGTACTGGTACAGGTTCTGAGGTCATGAGCCGCATTGCTGCTCCTATGGTAGGCGGAATGACAAGTGCTGTGCTGCTCACGCTTATTGTACTCCCTGCAATTTACTCAATCATTAAAAAGCCTGAAGTAAATGCCTTTAACAAAGAGCTTTCTAACGTGGAGCCTGAGAATAATGCTTAGCACGGCTAGAAAATATCACAAATGGCTAATGGCATTTGTCGGAATACAATTCCTCTTCTGGTCTATTACAGGCGTGTATATGGTGACTATGGATATTCACTATATACACGGCGAAACCTTGGCTAAGAGTGAGGAAGCCAAAATAGATTTAGCAAGTATGGATTACTCCATTGTAAAGCTAGCTGCGGATTATCCTAAAGCTAGCCAAGTTACACTTACTCAAAGTATGGGCCGTCCTTTGTATTCTTTTATTAATGGAGAAAATGGAAAAGTAGCAATAGATGCTAAAACTGGAGCTGTTCAGGCCCTTGTAGATGAAACCAAGGCTAAAGAAATCGCACAATACCATTATGCGCTGAATCATCAAATCGACAGCATAAGGTTGATTAAGTCAGCGACAAACTTGCCTGCTGAGTTGTCCCCAAGGCATTTACCTGTTTGGAGAGTGACGTTTGAGCAATTCTCCACACCGACATTTTATATAAGTCAACAAACAGGATCACTTGTTGCCAAGCGTCATGATTACTGGCGATTGTTTGATTGGATGTGGCGGTTCCACATTATGGATTACTATGATGGAGAAAACGTATCAAACTGGTTTTTGTTCTTGGTCGCAACTCTAGGTCTAATGGGAGCAATTACTGGCGCAGTATTGACTTATTACCGAGTGCTTTCCCCAAATAAAAAGAGAGTCATTTGATGCGACTATTTAAGTTAAATACAACGATACACAAGTGGCTTTCTTTATTTGTTGGTTTACAACTGCTTATTTGGTTGGGAACGGGCCTTTACTTCAATTTGATGGATCACAGTAAAGCCAGTGGTAATGAACTTAGAGTTCATTCTCATCATGAAGGTAGCATTACAGGCTTTGACCTATTCCCTATTAAAGACATTACTAGTAATGCTCCGCAGGAAGTAAACCTTATATGGGTTTTACATCAGCCTTACTATCATTTTGTGTTCGATAAGGGGCAGCATAGCTATCAAGAGCGCCACTCAAAGCTATTTGATGCTGTAACAGGAAAGCCATTTAATTTGTCTGAAGAACAAGTACTAACTTTGGCAAAAAACTCCTACTCAGGACAGGGTAAGTTAACTACTCCAGTGTTATCTCAACCTCCGTTTTCTGATCACGTAAGGCAGCAAAATCCTATGTGGCAAGTTGCCGTTGAGGATGAGAACAATACAACTATTTATTTAGATAGTATTACAGGTCAAGTACTTCGCCATGCCAATGATGATTTCAGATTGAAAGATCTGATGATGAAGCTTCACTTTATGGACTATGGCAATTCTGGAGGATTTAACCATTGGTTGATCATTGCATTTGCTTTTGCAACGCTATTCCTTTCAATTACTGGTGTTACTTGGCTGATACAACAGTATAGAAGTGGTTTACTGAAGCTAGGTTGGGGCACTAACAGGCAAAAAGTGGCAGTGACGTTTTCCAATGAAAATACTATTACTGACATCTCAGCAGTTGGTCGCTCAACTGTATTAGAAGGGCTAGCTAGTTCACATGTATACCTTCCTTCAGGTTGCGGTGGTGGCGGTACTTGTGGCAAATGCGTGTTCTTAAGTTCAACTAAATTACCTATCACACTATCTGAACAGGAACATTTATCTCAGGAGCAACTTAAGGAAGGTTATCGGCTTGGATGTCAGCATAGGTTCTCTGAAATTAGTTCGATTGAAGTTAATACTGATCGCAATATTGAAAATCATGAGCTAGTTGTGGTTGCGACTAATTTCATTACTCCTTTTATCAAGGAAGTGAAATTTAAGCTGAAATCAGGCAAACAGTTGGCATTTAAAGCTGGTGCATATATGCAATTTGATGTGCCAGCAGGGATGAATAGCTTACGTCCAGATGATATGCCAGAGTGCTATGAAAAATACTGGGATAGCTACTATCATGGAAAATTTTCTCATAACGGTGTAACTCGCCACTACTCATTAGTTAACTTTGACGAGGAGTCTGATGAGTTAATGTTTAATATCCGTTGGCAGACCGCAAAGAATGGTTTTAAAGCAGGAATAGGTTCAAGTTATTTAGGTTCACTCCAAGTAGGTGAAACGATAACTGCAAGAGGCCCTTTTTCTGATTTTTATGCCACTTCAAATAAAAAAGTTAGTCGCGTGTTTATAGGTGCGGGTTCAGGACTTGCACCACTGAGGTCTATTATTTTTGAACAGTTGAAAAAGCATAAAGATAAAAGTGGTTTGACTCTTATCTATGGTGCGCGAACTGAAGATGACTTGCTATACCATAATGAATTGAAGTCACTGAGTGAGAAGCATAAAAACTTCTCTTATATTCCTACTCTTTCTAATCCTTCAGAAGAATGGCAAGGGCACTCAGGCTATGTTCAAAAAGTACTTCTGCCGTATATGAACCAAAAAGCAGAACTGCATTTGGCTGAGTTTTACTTGTGCGGTCCAGAAGCAATGATGAGTGAAGTGGAAAAAATAATTACAGATGCTGGGATTCCAAGTAATCAAATTTTCAAAGATAAATTTAGTCGTTAATCCATTAAATAAATAGAGGTATATATGAAAACATTAATTAAACTTTTAACCATAATCAGTGTTGTTTTTAGTAGTGCAGTATTTGCACATGTGCATCTTGAAAAAAGCGTGCCTGCTGATAATGCAATGCTAATGAATACTCCAGAAAAATTGACATTGGGATTTAGCAAAGAGGTACGTGTAGTTAAAGTTACGTTGAAAAATAAAAAAGGTGAAAATATTAAATTTGACTTTAAACCATCAAAAGAAGCTTCCAGAGAGTTTTCATGGGAACTACCTAAATTAGCTCCAACAAACTATATCGTTGATGTGACCTATTTAGGTAAAGATGGACATAAAATGAAAGATAGCTTCGGCTTTATGGTTCATTAGTAAGGCTGTGTGATTGATATGGAAATGTATATCTGGAATACAGTCATTGTACTGTCAAAAATTGTATTTTACGTCGGCTTTGCCTGTATTGCCGGCTATACATTTTTCAGACAAATTTTTGAGCATAATGAATCTCATAGTAATGCTGTAATAGCGAATTTAACGTGGACAAGAACTTATATAGTTATGGCTTTGATCGCTAATATTACTTGGTTCTTTGCCAGTACTGGTGCAATGGCAGAAGAGGGAATTCAGGGGGCGATAGACGCTGATATATTGGCTATTATGTGGGACTCCTCTGTCGGCACTGGAGCTTTGCTTCGAGCGCTTGGGCTAGTTACCGCAATAATCGCTTTAGCTTTAAGGTTCAAACTCGCTGTGAACTCGTACTTAAAACAAAGCGCTTTAATGTTGAGTTTATTAATCCTTGCATACTCATTCACGTTACTGGGTCATATTTCTGAGTTAGGCACAATTGAAAAAGGCTTGCTTATTTTGCATGTGCTCGTTATGGCATGGTGGTTTGGGGCGTTATTGCCACTAAAACAGGCTTGCCATCAGCTAAGTTATGCAGAACTTCATTTGCTGATGGAAAGCTTTGGCAAACAAGCAAGTTTTACATTGAGCCTATTGTTGGTAGCAGGCCTCTGGCTCGTGATTCAATTGGTCGGAAGTCTTGATGCACTAATAAGCTCAAGTTACGGACAAACACTGTTGTTTAAATTGGCCCTTGTAGTGTCTATTTTGGCACTTGCTGCTAAACATAAACTAATACTCGTTCCACAACTTAAAAATAGTCAAGGCAGAGAGGCTTTATCTAAATCTATCTCGATAGAAATGGTAGTAGCTTTTGCCATTTTATCTGTAACGGCTGGGCTTACTAGTGTTGTTGGCCCTGCAAATTAAAACCTAAAAGAGAGAATGAAAATGAAAACAATAAATATATTACTCGTTTTATTAATGACGTTTAGTTTCGCAGCAAACGCTCATGGTGATAAGAACAAAGACAAAGGTTTGTTTAAAGGTATAGATACCCCAGCCGCAAAAGTTGTTTTGGCATTTCATCAAGCACTTGAAACTGGCAATCAAAAACAGGCTAGAGCGCAGTTAGCGGATGATGTCACCATTTTCGAGGGAGGCCGCGTTGAAAGGAGCGCTGATGAATATGCTCATCATCATATGTTGTCGGATATGAAGTATTTAGCAGCGATGAAGAGCGACACACTTGAACATCAAGTGACGATACTTGGAAATACCGCTATCTCTGCGTCGCGCAGTCAAACTACAGGTACTCATAAAGGTGTTGAACGCGATTATCAAGGCATGGAAACGATGGTGCTGGAAAAACAAAATGGTGAATGGAAGATTAAGCACATTCATTGGTCACATTAATTTATTGTTCAAACAACGGAGAGTAAAATGAGAAATAACAATCCATTACATCAAGTTTCTACGCCACGTAGACGCTTTGTACAAGGATTAGCTGCTGGCGGTGTATTAGCTGCTTTTCCAAGTGTTCTTCATGCAGCTTCATCTTTGCTTGCTGGAACTTCAACAGGTACTGCGCCCGAACTAAGTGGGGAAGTCATAGATCTGGTGATAGATGAGTCACCAGTAAACTTCACAGGTGTTGTAAGAATGGCTACAACAATCAATGGCTCAATACCAGCTCCTACCTTGCGCCTCAGAGAAGGTGATGACGTTACTATCAGGGTAACGAATAAATTATCAGTGCCGAGTTCAATTCATTGGCATGGGATCATTCTTCCGTATCAAATGGATGGCGTACCGGGTATTAGCTTTAAAGGTATAATGCCGGGTGAAACCTTTGTTTATAAATTTAAGCTGCAACAAAGCGGCACATATTGGTATCACTCACACAGTGGTTTTCAAGAAATGACAGGTATGTACGGCGCATTAATTATTGAGCCAAGAGAAAAGGATATTATTAGTGCTGACAATGAGCATGTCATCCAATTGTCTGATTGGACTGATGATGACCCAATGGATTTGTTTCGCAAGTTAAAAGTACAGAGCGATGTATTTAACTTTAATCAACCTACTGTTCCAGAGTTTTTTGATGACATTTCAAATAGCAGCGTTTCAAATGCGCTACAACGCCGGGAAATGTGGAATAAAATGAGAATGAACCCTACAGATCTTGCAGACTTATCAGCATCTGCAATGACTTTTTTAATGAATGGTTGTGCGCCTTTGACAAATTGGCGTGGAATGTTTAAAGCTGGCGAAAAGGTTAGGCTTAGATTTATTAACGGTTCTAGCAATACGTTTTTTGATGTAAGAATACCTGAGCTGAAGTTAACAGTTGTACAAGCTGATGGACAAAATGTTGAACCTGTGACAGTAGATGAATTTAGATTTGGTCCCGGTGAAACTTATGATGTACTTGTCGAGCCAAAAAATGACGCATATACGATTTTTGCACAAAGCATGGATCGCTCAGGTTATGCTAAAGGTACTTTATCAATGGCACCTAACGTTGATGCACCAGTACCTTCTTTAGACCCCGTTGAGTGGTTAACGATGACAGATATGATGGGCAATATGACCCATGATAGTGTGCATTCTACAATGGCTGATACGGCAGGTATGTCGGGCATGAATTCTAATAAAATGGATCATAGTGCAATGGGTCATGGAGCGATGGCAATGGATCATAGTAAACATGGAATGACTAAAAACCCATTAGCTGTTGCTAGCACTAAAGTGCGTCATGCAAAAACAGAGTATGGAGCTTCTGTTGATATGCGTGTTGATATGCCTAGAACAAACCTTGATGATCCCGGTATAGGTTTACGTAAAAATGGACGCCGTGTTTTAACACTTGCAGATTTACATTCTCTTGAGGGAATTACAAGCCAGCAAGAGCCTGAGGCTGAAATTGAATTACATTTAACTGGAAACATGGAGCGTTATAGCTGGTCATTTGATGGCTTGGAATTTGGAAAAAGCACGCCAGTTCACATGAAGCATAATCAACGTTTAAGAGTTATTTTACAAAACGATACAATGATGACACATCCAATGCACCTGCATGGTATGTGGAGCGATTTGGAGAATGAAAAAGGTGATGTACAGGTTCGTCGCCATACTATCCCTGTACAACCAGCGCAAAGAATTAGTTTTTTAACAACACCTCATGACGTAGGTCGCTGGGCATGGCATTGCCATTTATTATTCCACATGGATGCAGGTATGTTTAGAGAGGTAGTTGTATCATGAGAAAATTAATACTAACCAATACGTTAAAACTATTATTAATAGGTTTGCCCCTTATAAGTGTATCTGTATCTGCAAAAGATGAGATGACTGAGATGGGTGATTCTAAAATGCAAGCACAAGGTGGAGATGCACCTAAAGATGCTAGAGACCCTCATGCTTATGCCGCAGGTACAACATTGACTGAAGGTCCTTATGCACTCAATAGCGACAAACGACTGACTTTGGCAGATGAGCATTCATTTTACGCGCTACTAGGGGATCGTCTTGAATATAATGAGCAAACAAACGCAGGTGTTTTTGACTTTCAGGCATGGTATGGCACTACTTTTGATAGATTAGTCATCAAAACTGAGGGAGATTTTAGCGAAGGTAATTTAGAGGAGAACCAAACAGATTTTCTATGGGGCCACGCAATATCTGCTTATTGGGATACACAAGTTGGTATTCGACTTGATTACAATAACGAAGGTGAAAACCGCAAATGGCTAGCTTTTGGTTTACAAGGTCTAGCCCCTTACTGGTTTGAAATTGATATGACTGCGTATTTAGGAGAGCAAGGTAATAGTGCATTTTCGATCGAAGCTGAGTATGAGCTATTACTTACTCAAAAGTTAATTGTTCAACCACGAGCAGAGTTGACGCTTTACGGTAAGGATGACGTCCAAAATAACCTTGGTAGTGGCTTATCTAGCAGTGCTATTGGTTTTCGGGTTCGTTATGAGTTTACCCGCCAGTTTGCTCCCTATGTTGGCGTTGAGTGGACAAATAAATTTGGTAATACAGCCGAATTTGCGAAGTTAAATGGGCAAAGTACTCGTGATACTGCTTTTGTTGCAGGTATCAAGTTCTGGCTCTGATGTGAAGAAATACTATATTGACTTGATGAGAGCTACCGCAACTATATTGATGGTAGCTTTTGTTTTTTGGGATTTAAACCATTTTAGTTATGTTAGGAAAGGCCTAGCTAATAGTTTTTTTGGAAAGAACTAAGAGCAGTAATAGTAAGCTACTTCTTGTTTTCAGTCTGTGCCAGTCTGGTGTATACCTATCAAGGTGGAATATCAGCTAAGAAGTAAAGTTGGCGAATGGTAAAGGTTAAAGAGTCAAGCCAAAAAACATCGCCATTGAAAGACGTACAATAGACTATTTTATCACTTTTGATGAACGGGAATTGGGTGTGCTCGGGATAGAACCGATTGTTGCAAAGTACTGCGCTTAAAGCTGAACAATTGGAAAAATGATCCCTTACTCAATACCTAGTTATGAGCGTAGGGTTTTTATTTTTTTTATGGTGCTCATGCTTGGCTTCAATCTCATGAGTATAAATCAGACACCCCTTTTATACTTGTTAAGTTTAAGCTGTTTAAAAAAGTAAAAAGTTTAGGTTTTAGTTCAAAGGTTGATCAAGATCATAAAATTATTTTTATAAAGTGGCTAATATTGTAGGAGCTAAAGAAGGAATGATAATGTTTGGACTTTTCAGGTGGTTTAAAATAGTGATAATAACTGTGTTGCTTACGCAGCATAGTTTTGCTACAGCTAAGCCAATGAATTGTGAAGAACATCAAAATGGATCTTCCGACACGCATATTATGCAACGAAGCAAAAATATTCACCATCAATCAATGAATGACAATAGTCACTATCACACTGTAAACTCGCAAGACTCTAAACACCGTCATGGTGATGAAGTCTGTGAAAAATGTAAAGCTAGTGATTGTGTTTGTTGTGAGGGGGGATTTTGTTCAAGCTTTCATTTAAATCCCTATCTTGTGCAAGCGCAAGAGGAAGGTATTTGCAATATTTACTCTGAGCTATTTCTACAGCGTACACCTCTACCAAAATCTGGTATCCATCTCTTACTTTATCGTCCACCAATTATTGGCTAATCACGGGATCAGTGCGTCTTTTTTTCGCCACTCCCATCAAAAATAGAATGACTTATTCATTGATTTAAATAATCAATTGTTTTGAACGATTAGTACGATATTTTGAAGGCACTATGAAAATTCTCAAACTATTGCCATTTACAGTACTTAATGCTGTCGATTTTGGCCGAGATTTCTCTTTTACCAAAAAATTATTTTTTAGCTTATTCACTAGAATTAGTACTTGACCTGTGTCTTAGACACAGGTCTAAGCTGTAGGTGAGAGTACAAACTTAGGTGAAAAACTAAGGAGTAAATATGAAAGTAGCAGAACTGTCAAAAAGCCTTGGAACGACTGCTGATACGGTGCGCTATTACACGCGATTGGGACTGTTAAAACCTGCTAAGTCAGTGAACGGCTACAAGTCATACTCGAATAAAGAAGTATCGAGACTTAAGTTCATTTTAAGTGCCAGAAATCTTGGTTTTTCCGTTGCTGATATCAAGCAAATTCTTAATGAATCTGAAGATGGTACAAGTGCGTGCCCATTAGTCAGAAGCCTCATCAAAGAGCGGCTTGAAGAAACAGAAAAACAGTTTCAAGCAATGTTGGCACTTCGAGGGAAAATGTCTTCAGCGCTTTCTCAATGGGAAGAAATGGAAGACAAAGCGCCGACTGCAAACATGGTTTGTCATCTCATCGAAAACTTTGAACAAATTAAAAAGGCATAGGAGGAAAAATGGTAACTACTAATACAAATATAGAAACCGAATCAGGCTGTTGCTGTCAGGCAAAAACTCAATCCTCTTCGTGTAAAAGTAAGGAGAATACGTTGGAAAAAACATCACAAAGCCAACAGCTCATCATTGAAGGCGCTGGGTGTGCTAGCTGTGTAGGCAAAATTGAAGGGGCGTTAAAGGCAACTCATGGAGTCGTCAGTGCAGAAATGAATTTTGCTGATAGGACTGTAACAGTTTCTGGGACAGCTAAGACAGAAGAATTGATCAAAGCTGTTGAGTCAGTGGGGTATAACGCGAAGCCAATTGATGATAGCTCAGCAACAGATGCGCTTGACGAGAAAGAGGCGGCGGATTGGGCATATTACAAAAAGCTAATGCGCGATACGTTTATTGCCCTTTCACTCGGCGTTCCTTTGATGATCTACAGCATTGTAGTTGGAGAAATGACAGTTGAAACAAACCTTGAACGCATGTCTTGGCTGGTTGTCGGTATTTTAACTTTTGGTGTTATGTATTTTTCAGGTAAGCATTTTTATGTTGGCGCTTGGAAAAGCTTTAAAAACCACTCCGCTAATATGGACACACTAATAGCTTTGGGAACAGGTACAGCTTGGGTGTACTCAATGGTTGTTGTGTTTGCACCTGACGCCGTTCCATTGATGGCACGACATGTCTATTTTGAAGCTACCGCCATGATCATTGGCTTAATTGATTTAGGTCTAGCATTAGAAATAAAAGCCAGAGGTAAAACCTCTGAGGCCATTAAACGTCTTATCGGCTTGCAGGCCAAAACGGCAACTGTAGTTCGTGATAATAAAGAGGTTCAGATAGGTATCGAACAGGTTTTGCTTCATGATGTTGTGAAAGTAAAGCCGGGTGAAAAAATTCCCGTAGATGGCGTTGTATTGGAAGGACACACCTCTATTGATGAGTCCATGCTGACAGGCGAACCTATGCCTGTTGAAAAAGCCGAAGAAGATGAGGTTGTCGCTGGTACTTTGAACAAATCAGGCATGATTTTATTTAGAGCGACACGCGTTGGTAAAGACACGGCGCTTGCACAGATCATCAATATGGTGAAACGAGCGCAAAATTCAAAACCGCCGATTGGCCGCTTGGCCGATGTTATTTCCGCCTATTTCGTTCCTGTAGTCATGATCATCTCGGTGTTAAGTGCGTTAGCATGGCTTAACTTTGGCCCTGAGCCAGCAATTGCTTTTGCTATCGTATCAGCAACTACTGTGCTTATTATTGCCTGCCCGTGTGCTTTAGGCTTGGCAACGCCTATGTCTGTCATGGTGGGAGTAGGAAAAGCAGCAGAAGCCGGAGTACTTATTCGCAACGGTGAGGCACTGCAAACCGCCTCTAAAATCACTGCCATGATTTTAGATAAAACGGGCACTATTACTGAAGGGGCACCTAAGGTAACCGATATTGTTTTAGCAAAAGCTACTGACGAAAAAGACGTACTACAGCTTGCAGCAAGTTTAGAAAGCGGCTCAGAGCACCCTTTAGCGCAAGCGATTGTTGAAAGTGCTTTAGATAAGGATATTGAGTTACTAAAAATTGAATCGTTTAATGCTATTACGGGTTTTGGTGTAGAAGCAAACTGTAACAATAAAGTCCTGCTTTTTGGTAACGATAAACTAATGAAGTTAAAAGGCATAGACCTCACAGGCTTTGTTGGAAAAGCCCAGTCTTTAGCCAAAGAAGCCAAAACACCTATGTACTTTGCTGTAGATGGTGAACTTGCCGCAATCATTGCTGTCGCAGATCCCATTAAGTCAGACTCAATCTCTGCTATCAAACGGCTTCAGGCTAATGGTATACGCGTCATCATGTTAACAGGTGATAACAAGGAAACCGCTGCCGCTGTTGCCAAAAAAGCAGGTATTAGCGAATTTCTTGCTGAGGTGCTGCCAGAAGATAAAGCCAACAAGGTGAAAGAGCTACAAGGCAGTGGCGAAATTGTTGGTATGACAGGAGATGGCATCAACGATGCTCCTGCGCTAGCGTTAGCCGATGTTGGCTTCGCCATAGGCACAGGGACTGATGTAGCTATCGAAAGTGCTGACATTACCCTAATGCGTGGTTCACTTCATGGCCTTGCCGATGCCATAGCGGTAAGCAAAGCTACTTTACGAAATATCAAACAAAACTTGTTTGGCGCGTTTGTCTATAACGTAGCTGGGATTCCTTTTGCTGCGGGGGTTCTATATCCCTTCTTTGGCATTCTGCTTAGCCCTGTAATTGCAGGTGCTGCAATGGCGTTTTCGTCATTGACTGTGGTGTCAAATGCAAATCGACTTCGCTTTTTTAAAGCAAAAGAGCATTAAGGAGAAGAGCGATGATGTTAATTAACTTATTAGGCTTAATGTTAATCGCGCTGATTGTTTGGTGGTTTTGGCTATATAAACCCAATAAAACAATCGTTCAAGGTAATGAAGTACTCATTGAAGTGAGGGATGGCGTGTATTCCCCATCCTCAATTCAGGTGTCTGCTAGCCAACCTGTTACCTTGAAGTTTATACGCAAAGATCAATCCCCCTGCGCTGAAACAATGCTTATTCCTTCATTGGATATAAGCGAACAGCTTAAGTTAAATGAAATTACTCAAATTACCTTATTAAACTTGTCACCGGGAGAGCATGAGTTTCACTGTCAGATGCAAATGTATCGCGGTGTCTTAAAAGTCGTTTAGGAGGGCAATATGAAAAATCAACACCCTAATTTTTGGTCAACACCTACAGGCTGGGCTGCACTGGCACTTATTGCCGCAGTGACCTACTTCTTAGTGCTTGAGCATGGTCAACATACGCTGCAATTTCTTCCCTACTTGATTTTATTGCTATGCCCCTTGATGCACGTATTTATGCATGGCAGTCATGGTAAACATGGTCACGATCATTCACATGCGCCTGATGAAAAAAAGGAAGAGAGCTTTCAAGAACTCACGGATAAAAATGCAGCCTATCGCGATGGCTACATACAAGGCTTAGAAAAGGCACGTAAGGAATCACATAAAAAGGAGAGCAGTGATGAATGAAACATATGATTATGGCTTATGGTCAATGGTGATACTGAACTCAGCAATTTTTATCTTTTTTGCCTTTAGTTTTGTCAAACCAAAAACATCAACTGATTGGAGAAGTCTAAGCGCGTTCTCTGCCTTTATTGTTGCCCTATTTACTGAAATGTATGGCTTTCCTTTAACTATCTATTTTCTGTCGGGGTGGCTGACGGAGACCTATCCAGAAGTAAATTTCTTTGCGCATGAAAATGGGCATTTATTACATACTTTCTTTGGATTTCAAGGTGATGCCCATTGGGACCCATTTCATATAGTGAGTATGGTGTTTATTGTTGCAGGTTTCTTTATGTTGTCTTCAGCATGGAATGTATTGCATCACGCGCAAAAACATCATCAATTGGCTACAACTGGATGGTATGCAAGATGTCGCCACCCACAGTATGTAGCTTTCATTCTAATCATGTTCGGCTTTTTATTGCAGTGGCCGACAATCCCAACACTTGCGATGTTTCCGATCTTAGTCGTTGTTTACGTCAAGCTAGCGAAACGCGAAGAAGCACAGGCGATTGCTGAATTTGGTTCGGAGTACCACAGGTATATGGAATCGACACCAAGTTGGATCCCAAGTTTTAATAAAAGTGTAGAAGGTAAAAATCATGAAAACGTTAACTAAATCAATTTTATTTATTAGTTCACTACTGATAACCACTAGCTCATTTGCCCAAAACAATGAGCATAAACATGAAGGTGCGAACAAAGCTGATATGCATCAAGGCATGACAATACCACATGAGAACATGGGAGAAATGCATAAAAAAATGATGGAAATGAAAAAGGAAGTCCATGCCATTAAAACTGAAAAAGATCCTGACAAGCAACAGCAGATGATGGTTGAACATCACCGTTCAATGATGAAGATGATGCAATCCATGCACAAAAATATGGAAGAAATGCCAATGCATCAACAAATCAAGATGACTGAACATCATTTAGAAATGATGGAGAACATGATGCCGCAGATGAACCGGAAAATGGAAGAAATGAAAGATAGCAATCAACAGCATTCACACAAACATTAGGAGAAAAATTATGAGCGATTTAGATCATAGAGTTGGCGTTAGTGAGCAAAATTTAGTTGTTCGAAATCTAAAGCTTAGCAATGTCACAGAAGAAAGCTGTGACGAGTTAGTAAAAGAAATAGATCAGCTTTTTGGTATAGATGAAGTTAGTTACAACATCAAAGAAGGTGAAATACACCTTGCCTATGATGCCGCAAACGTAAGCCTTGATGGGATTGAGGAGGTAATCCGTAAGTATGGCGCAGATGTTCATGATGATTGGTGGACACATACTAAAGAAAGTTACTATAAATTTGTTGATCAGAACATCAAAGATAACTCTGTTCATAAGCCTTGGAGTTGTCATCAAGCACCTTCGGGGGCTGGCCGGAAAAACAAATGAATTCATAAAAAAGTGTATAGATAATTAGTTAGTCAAATGAGGTAACAGTGATGAAAACACCCTATATAAAAGCTCTTTTATTGCTTACATTCGGTTTATATTTAGTGGGTTGTTCTAATACCACTTTTTATCATAAATACATGATGAGAGGTCAGGTAGTAGAAAGTTCTGATAATCGAACTCTAATCTGTATTGGTGCTAAGCATGGCGCAGAGGTTGGGCAAAAATACAGTGTTATTAGATTCCATGAAAGAATAGTATTGAGTGAAGGTGACGATCCCTACACTATCGAAAAGGTAGGAACGGTACAAATTACTAAAATTGTGAATGATCATTTCGCAACTGTAAAGCTAGTGTCTGGTGACATTGCAGCGAAAGATATGGTGGAACTTGAAAACTAATAAAGTGGTGGCGAAAGCCACCACAAGAGCATAACAATAAAACTTAATGAAAAAGCTTTAGTGTTATTTTGTACAACCTTTGAGATTGTTTGCTCAGTTCTGGTTATCTTGATGCCAGTACGACAGAAAAAATGTTACATATGGATTAGAAAGGTGTGGGCTGGCATCCTAGGTCTAATCTTAACAGTTAAGGAGCCGCCGAATAGAGCTATACCTTTACATCAGCAGCATAATCAATGCTCCCGCGATCATAAATAAGTTTTCAGATAGCGATACAAATCCAAGTGGCACACTACTATCGCCGCCTACACAGGCACACTTTAACTGGCGTTTGTCAATGTAAACGGCTTTGAAAACTGAAATTGCTCCAACTGTGCCGATAAACAATGAAAATGGTGCCACTGCGAGAGGCTGTAGTTGGGCAACCATACCAATACCTGCATATGCTTCAATGAAGGGATAAATATAACCATATCTTATCCATCTCATCGCTAGTAAATCATAAGTAATAAACGAATTTGTGAAACTGTATAGGTCTTTCAGTTTTTGCACCGCTAAGAGCGTCATTGAAAAAGCTATAAATAGCATCAGTGTTCTGATGGAGATAAATGAGCCGGAAGCAAAATGTTGAGATGCGACAGCAAGAAGTGCAGCTATCGAGAAAATGGCTACAACTGGCGTGTAGGTTGTGCCAGTTTGACCTGCTTCATCTTTACCAAAATACTCTCTTAAGTCATCGTATCCTCCGACACGCTTTCCTTCAATAAAGGTTTGTGGCGTAGTTTTGACATCATGCTTATCTTTGAAGTCATCAGCTTGTTGTCTTGACGTGAGCTTATGATCTTCTACATCATACCCTTGCCTCTCCAGCAAATCTTTCGACCTTAAACCATAGGGGCAGATATGTTCGTCAGTGACCATTCTGTACAGGGTAGCTGTCTTAGTCATCTTAGTCTCCTTTGTTCAGTGTGCCTTCAAACTTTGGGAGCGGTCGTTGCTCAGCCTGAGCTTGTGAGCTGACCTTTCCATTTTCAGAAATATCCTTAATCAGCCATTCCATTTCTTTTATTTCTTTTCGTTGGGCTTTAATAATACCATTTGCCAATTCACGCACGCGTACATCCTCCAAAGTTGAATGCTCACTAGTAAGAATAGCAATGGAGTGATGAGGAATCATCGCTTTCATGTAGGCAGTGTCAGAAATTGTGCTTTGAGAGCGAACAAGATAAAGACATATGGCGAACAGTATTGTCGCCAATAGAAAAATAGCCATGTTGAGCTTCTTGTTACTGTACATGCCAAGCATAAAGGCCAGCATGATCATTGCCATACCTGCTCCCATATACAACGCCATATAGATACGCGTTTCACTAAACCATATATGTGATACTGCGTAAGTGTTGAGATACATCATGACAAACATAGCAATGGTTGAGGTGATGATCATTGCAGCAAATCTTGAGTATTTCATAAGTAATCCTTACATTGATAGTGTAAATATTTCCCACTGTTAGCCTATTATTCTCTACATGTGGTCATGTTCTCGAAAAATTGCAAGTAATGAGCCAGTATCAATAAGAGTATTTGTAATACGATTGACTCAATTTCAGCGCAATTATTGTGAATCAGTACTAATCTACACATTTCGGTGTAAGAGTTTATGGGCAAAAAATCTTCTTTGAAGGAGATCAAATCAGCTTATATTTAGAGTTTGAGTTTTGAACTTGTGATAGACACAGGCGGAATTGGCTTTAGTTAACAATCTAATGTGGGAACTCAAAGTACTACAAGCTGAGCTTCAACAAATGTAAGCTCGTGTACAAGTGAAGACACAGTTAAAGCATGTGGAAGAATTAATCTTGATAGTTAGAGTTGTCATTTATTTCACTTTTTAAATGAACGAATATTGATCTTTTATCTCGTTCATGTCCGAAAGCTAAAAGTTTCCTACACATGAAAGTGGTTTTGCAAGAGTATCTACTAGAGAACAAGATTTGAATGCTCAACTGTTCAGTTGGGCTATTATGGTTGTAAAAAAATATTATAAGGCAATGTGTCTGGTACTTCGGTTAGAAATGAAAAAAGTTAAAGAAGCTAATCGATTTCATCAGGTAGGGTGATGAGGTAATAGTTACTCGCCTTGATCGGCTAGGCCGATCATTAAAGTCTATTCTTGAGGACATTGAAAGTACTCACAAACGGGGCGATTGTTCAAAGATTATTAATGGTTCTGTCAGTACAAAAAATGATAATCCGTTTACCAGTTTCATTCATAATCTGCGCAATTAGCAATAATGACGTGCGTTCATAACGGTCATAAAGAGCAATCCCCCTGCGCTGAAATAATGCTTATTCCTTCATTGGATATAAGCGAACAGCTTAAGTTAAATGAAATTACTCAAATTACCTTATTAAACTTGTCACAGGGAGAGCATGAGTTTCATTGTCAGATACAAATGTATCGCGGCGTCTTAAAAGTAATTTAGTTTTAAATAGGTCTTTTTACACACCTGAACGAGCAAAAGTAACTTAACAAAAGGCTTCTCGAAAACATTACGAGAAGCCTCTAAATTAAAGTTAAGATTTGTATTTACTGTAAACAATTCTATATAGAACAGGCAAAACAACTAAAGTAAGTAAAGTAGAGGAAATAATCCCTCCAATTACCACCGTTGCTAATGGCCTCTGAACTTCAGCCCCAGTTCCGACGTTTAATGCCATAGGAATGAAACCTAAGCTAGCAACCAAAGCGGTCATTAATACAGGGCGAAGCCTGATAGTTGCACCTTCGATAATTGAGTTTATTAGCTCTCCTGTTTCAAGTAATCGCTGTTTAATGAATGACAGCATCACCAGTCCATTTAATACAGCTATCCCTGAAAGAGCGATAAATCCAACAGCAGCAGAAATTGAAAGAGGCATGTCTCTTAACCACAAAGCCAATACGCCGCCTGTAAGTGCTAAAGGCACACCACTAAATATGATCAGGGCATCTTTTATTGAACTAAATGCTATGACAAGCAGTGTCAAAATTACAAACAATGTGGCAGGTACTACGATGGATAATCTTTGCGTTGCACTCTCAAGTTGCTCAAATGTTCCGCCGTACTCAAGCCAATAACCAGCAGGCAATTCAACATTTTGTTGAATTTTTTGCTGTGCCTCTTGTACGAATGAGCCTAGATCTCGGTTTCTAACATTTGCTGTAATTACAATTCGTCGCTTACCATTTTCTCGGCTTATTTGACTTGGAACTGTCGTATAATTTAACTCTGCAACTTCGCTTACAGGTACAAACTCACCACTTTCTGTCGCGATTGGCAAATTACCTAGCTGATCAAGGTTGGCTCTCAACAGCTCAGGATATCTAACTACAATTTCAAATCGACGATCACCTTCGAATATTAACCCTGCGCCTTCACCTGACACGACTGTTTTTAACCAAGACTGTAAGTCGCTTGCATCCAACCCGTATAGCGCTAATGCTTCAGGCTTGGGGTTAACGGTAAAGATAGGCACGTCATCAACTTGTTCGAGCCGCGCATCAGCAACACCTGAAATTGTATTGAGTGTAGCCAAAACTTCTTGTGCAGAAATGACAAGTTGGGATAGATCATCACCGTAGAGCTTAATCCCTAAATCAGCTCTTACTCCGCTAATTAATTCGTTAAATCGCATCTGAATTGGTTGAGTAAACTCATAATTATTGCCGGGAATAGAGCTGAGATCTTTTTCCAGCCTTTCAACAAAATCCTCTTTCGTTAAATTAGGGTCGGGCCATTGCTCTCTCGGCTTTAATATCAGAAAAGTATCAGTCACATTTGGCGGCATCGCGTCTGTCGCAACTTCTGCTGTGCCCGTTTTTGAAAACACCGTAACAACTTCATCATATTTCATAATTTGTTGTTCAAGTACCTTCTGCATTTCTACAGCTTGGTCAATACCCGTGCCCGGAATACGCATCGCGTGCAGTGCAATGTCACCTTCATTAAGTTGAGGAACAAATTCAGATCCTAATTTACTACCAAGTAATATGCTAAATGTCACAAGTAAAGCAGCGCCGCAAACAACTAGCCAACGTAGTTTTAAAGCCCACTTCAAAACAGGACTATAAACTGACTTAGCGCCGACAATTACTGGACTTTCTTTTTCGCTGATTTTGCCTTTCAAGAATAAAGCAACCGCAGCGGGGACTAGCGTGAAGGTAAATACCATTGCAGACAATAGAGCGATTATCACCGTTGCGGCCATCGGATGAAACATTTTGCCCTCGACACCCGATAAGGTAAACAAAGGTAAATAGACAATCGTTATGATCAATACGCCAAAAACACTAGGTCGTATAACCTCATTGGTAGCAGAATAAACAATGTCTAGGCGTTCTTTCAGGGAAATGACAGAACTATTTCGTTTTTGGCTTTCTGCTAACCGCCTAATGCAGTTCTCAACGATTATTACCGCGCCATCGACAATCAATCCAAAATCTAAGGCTCCCAGACTCATTAAATTCGCAGAGACTTTGCTTTGAACCATGCCCGTGATTGTTGCCAACATTGCCAAAGGAATTACTGCGGCGGTAATCAAAGCGGCGCGTATGTTACCCAGTAATAGGAACAATACGAAGATAACCAGTAATGCACCTTCAATAAGATTTTTCTGTACGGTGCTAATTGCTTTATCAACCAGAGTTGTCCTGTCATATAAGGGAACTATGGACACGCCTTGAGGTAAACTGTTTTGGATTTCACTAAGCTTGTCACCAACAGCCAATGCCACCGAGCGTGAATTTTCTCCTACCAGCATCATTGCGGTGCCAATCACACTTTCCTTGCCTTCCAGTGATGCAGCTCCTGTCCTTAGCTCTTTTCCTATCGCAACTTCGGCGACATCTTTAACTTTTACAAGTGTGCCGTCGTCGCTTTTTATAATGACGTTTTGGATGTCTTGAATAGATTGCAACTGAGCTTGTGAACGAACAAGAATTTGCTGTCCGCTTCTTTCGATGAATCCAGCCCCTTGATTTGCATTATTTCGCATTATTGCATTTGATAGTGCTTCACTGGTAATACCGAAGTGCAACATCCTTAACGGATCGGGATTGATATGGTATTGCTTTTTATAGCCACCAATTGCATTGATTTCCGTAATCCCTTTAACCAATGCAAGTTGTGGTTTCACTACCCAGTCATGGATCTCCCTTAACGCCATCGCATCATAGGGTAAGCCATTATTCTGCTTTGCACTTTCGTCGGCAGTTATACTGTACATGTATATTTCACCGAGGCCCGTAGCAATTGGTCCCATTTCTGGTTCAATGCCAAACGGTAGTTGCTCCTTAATTGCGCTAAGTCGCTCATTGATTAGGTTTCTGGCAAAATACAAATCTGTGCCTTCTTCAAACACAACAGTCACTTGCGACAGGCCATATCGAGAAAGTGAACGGGTATAATCCAGCTTAGGTAAACCTGCCAAGCCCGTTTCGACGATAAACGTAATCCGTTGCTCTGTTTCCAAAGGTGAATAACCTTGAGCCTGCGTGTTTATTTGTACCTGTACATTGGTTATATCTGGCACAGCGTCAATAGGTAGCTTCTGATAGTTCCATATTCCTAAAGCGATGATAAACAAGGCCATAAGCAACATAGTACCACGTCTACGGATAGATAATTCTAGTATCCAAGCGATCATATTTTCACCTCGATAATACTGAAGCCAATATGTAGAGGACAAAAAGGTCGGAGATTAGTGTTCATGTCCAGCCTCCGATTTTTTTAGATCAGCAACTAGCAGATAACTGTTCTTTACAACCACACTTTCGCCGACGTTCAAACCGTCGATGATAGCAATATTGATAGCGTCTGAAGCGCCAGTTTTTACGGCGCTAGGGTGGTATTCATTGCCTTCTTTAATAAAAACAACATCTTTGCCTTCAAACTCTTGAATGGCTCCTTTTGGCACAACAACTGGAGCAGAGTGTTGACTGGTCGTAACCGCACCTTTAATTACAGTGCCAAGCGGCCACTTGTTGGTTTTGTTATCCAATTTTACAAATGCCAATGAGTATGGCTTGTCGTTTAGTGATGGTGTTAAATAGCTAATTTGCGCACTTTGATTAAATTCAGTGCTATGAATTAGCACCTGCTGGTTAGCGTTAACCTTACTTAGCTGAGTAGGAAACACTGATAGTTGTGCCCAAACCACGTCAAAATTGGCTATTGTCAGCAAGTTTTCACCATTTGTAAGCTCGCCAATATTGGCTTGCCTAGCGACTATACGCCCAGACATTGGTGCTTTTATCGAATATTGATTTAAGCTCTCATTGGATTCAATCACTACCAACGTTTCACCTTTTTTGACCTCTTCGCCGAGATTGACTTTTACTTCCTTAATAACACCATCGAATCTAGCGTTAACGTGCGCAAGTGAGGCAGGATCGGCAACGATTTTTCCATATACAACTTCTTCGTTATGAATAACACCGCTAGTTGCTGCTACTGTTTCAATGCTGTTTTGTTTAGCCATCTCAACAGACATAGAGACTATTTCATCTTTGTGTTCTTCACTGGCTGAGGTCGTGATGGAGGTGAAACCAATTACAGCAACAAGCATTAATTTGAAAAGGCTGATTGGTGAATTTAATATATTTTTCTTTTTCATGATTAATTCTCAATAAAGCTTGAAAGTTGGCTTTCTGTATTGCCGGAAGAAATTAATGGAATGCCTGATAAGGACTCAATGGAGGCGCTTTGTTTGTGAACCTCACTTGCGGCAAAAATAAGCGCATATTGCATCTCAATAAGCTCTTTTTGAACTGAAACTAGCTCTAAATAACTAAAGCGCCCGTCCGAATAGGCTTTTTGCACTAATGACAAAGCACTTTCTTGAGGCGGAATAATACTGGTTTGTAAGGTTTCAACCGTAAGGCGAGCCTCTTCCTGAGCCGCATAAAATGTCGCTAATTGGCTGTAAATTGCTCGCTCACTGGCTTTCCGTTGCTGCTCAACTTCATCGAGTTTTGCTTTTTGAGATTGATAGCTGCCTCTATTTCTATCACTCGTAAACAGAGGGACGCTAATTCCTGCAACCAACGCAGTCTCATTGCTACCTTCAAGTCTTTTCACACCTGCGCTCCACGTTATATTAGCGTGGCTTTGTGCGTTGATTGATTGTAATTGAGCTTGCTGAATTCTCGATTGCTCTGCATAAGCTAATATATGAGGACTTTGAGAAAGTTGAGCCATGATGTATTCGAGTGATATTGTTTTGGGAAGTGCAAATAAATCGCCTGATACACGAGAGAATTGCGGTGATTGTTCTCCCCACATAATAGCTAACTTACGAACACTGGCCTCTAACTGCTTGGAAATGGTTAGCGTCTTTAGTCGAGCTGTTGCTAAAGCTGCATCAGCTCGTTTTTGCTCTGATGACGGTGCCGAACCAACACGAACTTTTTTGGAGACAGTTTGATAGGTTTCTCGTGCTAGCTTTTCTGCATTTTCATTGACGAGCATGATTTGCTGTAACGTCAAAACATCGATATAGCGAGCTGCTACTTCACCCAAAATATCGAGTGTTTGTATTCTTTTTTCAACAGCTATTGCTTGCTGTTGGGCATTAACATAAAGCTTTCTGCTATTTACCTTATCTCCCAATTCCACCACGGAAGATATTGATAAGGTAAGTTCAGCGTCGCTGAATCCAGATACATCACCTGTACCTGCAAAGTTTTCCAATTCAGCGCTGACGTTATATTCAGGTTTTAACCCTGCGGTAGCTAACTCGCCGTCTAAACGCTTTTGTTTGTATTTAAAAGCTGTTAGCTGTGGGTTGTTTGCAAGTGTTCGTTGTATTGCCTCTGACAATGAAACTGAATCAACAGTTAAGTCATTTGCAAATACATTATTAGTTGTCACTAAAAACGACAACAGAAGCAACCGTTTTACTTTCTTCCAAGCAAGTACGGGGGCCTTAAAATAAGACATATTCATATTTTGTCCTGTTTATTTTATGAAACGAGCGTTGGCTTCACCGCCTAACGCGCCAATTAAATAAAAGGACTAACTTTTGGGAGGTCGAAGTAATCTGGAAGGGGGAGCTTCAATGACTACTTTTAAATAATCAAATACCTGACTTGATTTGAAATCAATGTCTCTACTGATGTAAACATGCGTAGCAAACTGTACATGCGAGCCATTGCAGTGTCCGCAATGATGACAATCAGCGGGGTTGTGTTGGTCATTATCTGCTGATGATTGTATTAATTTTTCAGAAGAAATGTGGTCATCTAAAGCATGAACATGCTCGGTTTTTATATGCTCGGAATCAACAATATGAACATCAGCAACTTTTGCCACAGCAGAAAATGACTGAAGTAATATCAGCACTATCATGATGTATGCAGGGAATTGTTTAATATTCATTTCGTTTCAACTATCTCTTAGTTATGCCAATGTTAACACTATCGTTTAGCTTGCGTCACGACATTGCTCGTCTATGAACTCTATTTCAATTGTTGTATGAGCAAAATCAAACTCTTTAAGCTCCTGTCGCAACTCTAGCTTGTACGATTTCAGCTCTTCGTTAGATATTTCAGTGTTTAAAACAATATGGGCGGTTAAAACGTTGTGTTCACCATCAAGTGACCAGATGTGTAAGTGATGTACTTCACCCACAATGGCTTTAGAAACTATTTTCGATTTAATATTTTCAATAAGATCAATATCTGGTGTCGCTTGCAAGAAGAGCATAAGTGTCGTTTTCAGTGTTCTTACAACATTAAATAAAATAAAAAGGGTAAACCCAATTGATAAAATAGGATCGAGTATGGGCCATTCAACAAACATCAATACGATTGATACAATAAATATAGCTATCCAACCTAAAACGTCTTCAAGCAAGTGCCAGTTTAAAACTCGTTCATTTAAGGTCTTTCCATGACTTAGCTTATAGGCAGCGTAACCGTTTACCACCATGCCAAAAATAGCTAATAAAAGCATTCCTTCGACTTGAGGCATTTCGGGGTTAGCTAATCTTGGTATGGCCTCAATTAGTATAAAAACAGAACCAACAGTTAATACCAAACCGTTAATCAATGCGCCAAGCAATGAAAAGCGCTTGTAACCATATGAAAACTGGCTAGAGGCAGGCTTGTTACTGAGCTTATTTAATCCCCATGCGGTGCCTATGGAGATGCTATCTCCTAAATCATGGATAGCATCTGCCATGATTGCCGTACTATTGGTTAACCAACCTCCGATAAATTCGATGATGGTAAACGTGAGGTTTAGAAAAAAAGCCCAGCCAATGCGTCTCGAAGCGTCCTCATCATTGTGAGGGTGATCATGACCGTGAGAGTGGTTATGCATGTTGAGCCTCGGCGGTTACATTTTTTCTTCTAAGCCTTTGTACATTCCAATTAATGATATGACGGATAAAGTTTTGGTACGCCCAACGTTTAATACCCGTTAGATTGGTTCCCTGCTCAGCATAGAATTCATCGGGTGAGTCATAAAAGCCAAAGTCGTCGTGTATGCCTTCTTTTTGAATATAAGTATCTTTACCAACCCAGTTCGTCTCTGGGTTACTTATGCCGGTAGTAGCTATTCCATAACCACAAAAATTATCTTTAGCTTGACTGAATTTGGATTGAATTGAACTTAGGTAAGCTTCGTCGAGAATGAAGCCTTCTAAATTGATCCACTTACCTTCATAGAGCACTTCTACCCAGCTATGGATAATGGATTTTGGGGCAAGCCAAAATACATAAGAAGGAATAGCGCCTTTCTGAAGCTGTTGGTCAATCGTGAAACCATGAAATCGGCACTGAATACCAAGCGCTCGGAATAGAGCCATTAACAAGTTTCCCTTGGTATTGCACTGTCCATAGCCATCCGCTAAAACTTCACTCGCAGATATATCATCGCTGCGGTTGTAACCAAACTGAATCTCATCTTTAACAAAGGTGTAAGCAGCTCCTATTGTGTTGTATTCATCCATTGTATTCCAATTCCGATCTGCTATTAGAGATTGGATGCTGTGATCATCTAAGTCTAATATTTGTGTTTTCTCTAAATAATTAGCACTCATTATCCATCTCCTTTAAGAACATGATTTTGATTTACTTCCACTACAGCTATTGTTTTCGCTTGTTAACTCTGCGTTGCTCAGCTCTTTCTTCGCATCAGTAATAATCAGGTAAGCCCCTCTTAAAATTAGGGTTGCAATCACACTACCAATCACAATGTCAGGCCAGCGAGAATCAAGTAGCATCACTAAAACACCAGCAGCAATGACCCCCAAGTTTGCGATCACATCGTTGGCTGAAAATATCCAGCTTGCACGCATATGGACTTCACCATTGCTTTGCATTCTGATTAAAACTAAACAAATGACGTTTGCTATTAATGCTACAAAACCAAAGCCGATCATGAACCAAGAGTGAGGCTCACCTTCTCCGAGTCTTCTTACTATGTCAAAGATTACCAGTATTCCGAGTGTCAGCTGAAAGTAACCGCTGATAAGGGCTGCATTGGCTTTATGCTTTAAAGATCGGCTCACGGCATATAGAGCAATACCATAGACAATTGCGTCAGCCAGCATATCCATTGAATCTGCTATCAAAGCCGTTGAGTTTGCATATAGGCCCACAGTAATCTCAACGCAGAACATAACCGCATTAATACCTAGCAACCAATACAGCACATGTTTTTGTTTCGCATCTTTTAGTTCGACTTCGCAACCACAACCACTCATTGCACGGCCTTAGTTATTTGCTTGATAACTTAACTATAAAGTCTATAGTGACTATAGAGTCAAGATTTAGGACTAAAGTTTTATGAAGATAGGTGAACTTTCAAAAACGACAGGGTGTTCGATACAAACAATTCGGTATTACGAGAAAGAAGGGTTGCTTTCAACTCCTGAACGTACTGAAGGGAATTACAGGTTATACGGTGAACGGGCTTTAAAAGAATTAGAGTTTATAAAGCATTGCCGAAGTTTGGATATCCCTCTAACAGATGTTAAACGCCTTATGGAACTGAAAAATAAGCCAGAAGAAAGCTGTGCAAGTGTTAATAAGCTCATTGCTCAACAATTGGCCTTAGTTAACAATCGAATGAGAGAACTCAAAGCACTAAAAGCTGAGCTTCAACAAATGGCAAGTTTGTGTACAACTGAAAACACCATTGAAGCGTGTGGAATAATTAAGTCACTTGATAGTTAGAATTGTCATTCATTTTCTATCCGTGTTGTGTACGAATAACTATATTTTATTACGTTCATGTACGAAATTTATTTAATGTACTTTCGTTCACTTGATTGTTAAGATGTACGAAAGTTACAGGTTTCGTACATATGAAAGTTGGTTTTGCAAGAGTCTCAACTAAAGAGCAAGATTTAAATATTCAACTGTCCAAGTTGGACGCTCATGGCTGTGAAAAAATATTTCAAGGAAAACAGTCAGGTGCTTCCATTAGAAATGAAGAAAAGCTAAAGGAACTCATCGATTTTATCAGGGAGGGTGATGAGGTAATTGTTACTCGCCTTGATCGGCTAGGCCGATCATTAAAGTCTATTCTTGAGGCTATTGAAAGTATCCACAAAAAGGGGGCTTGTTTAAATATTATCGACGGCTCTCTCAATACTAAAAATGATAATCCGTTTGCCACCGCCATGATCAACCTATGTGGAGTATTCGCTCAACTTGAGCGGGATCTTATAAAAGCCAGAACCGCAGAAGGTCGCGAAGAAGCGAAGGCTAAAGGCAAACATATGGGTAGGTTGCCTGCTTTATCAGACAAACAAGCGAAAGAATTATATAAAGATAAATTAAATGGTGAATCGATCTCTGCATTAGCGAAGAAATATTCTGTTAGCCGCCCGACGGTTCATCGAACTATTGAAAGAATGGAACAAAAAAATAATAAATAAAAGGAGATGTTATGTGGTCTGATAAAGAGTCAAAAATTGACTTCTTAAACTTTAATGAAACGGCTGAGTCGATTAAAGATCTTATCACTGAAAAGGAATTAATGCCTATTAGTATAGGTGTCTTTGGTGATTGGGGCGCTGGAAAATCCACGATTCTTGAACTTACCAAAGCATCTTTGGAAACTGATGAACAAGAATATATACAAGTGCATTTCGATGCATGGACTTTCCAAGGATACGATGACGCTAAAGCAGCGCTATTAGAAACAATTGCATCTACTTTAGTAAAAAAAGCAGCAGACGATAAAAATCTAAGTGCAAAAGCAATAGAGTTTGCTGGACGAATAGATAAGATCAGACTGATGGGACTGCTAATGGATGGTGGTGCAGCATTAGCTGGTATACCGACTATGGGTGGTATACAGAAGATCATGGGACTATTCAGTGGTGGTGACGATGGTGAACTTGATGTTGATGATGTAAAAGGTGCTGTCGATGGCGCTAAGGATGTTGCGAAGAAAAACAAAGGTTTGATCAAAGATAAGAAATCATTCTCACCTCCTAAAGAAATTAAAGAATTCCGAAAAGCATATTCTGATCTGTTAAAGGAGTTTGATAAGCCACTTATTGTCTATGTCGATAATTTAGATCGCTGCTCTCCATTTAATGCCATTTCAACACTTGAGGCGATCAGATTATTTCTATTTTTACCAAATACCGCATTTGTCATTGCCGCCGATGAAGACATGATCCGTTTGGCAGTACCTGAATATCACAAAGGTGCATCTCAACGACATCAAACTGATTATTTAGACAAGCTTATTCAAATTCCTGTGCATGTACCAAGGCCCGGTGTTCTTGAGATAAGGGCATATTTAATGATGCTCACCGCTCAAGACCACGGAGTGACAGATGCTCAGTTAGAAGCGATAAGATGTGCCCTTGAAGAATCATTAAGGCTTTCTTGGAAACAACCACAAATTACCGTTGATGAGCTTCTTCAGGATCACGATATCGAAAAGCATTCAGGACTCAGAAGCAAATTTGTAGTTGCTGAGCAGTTAGCTCCACTATTAGCTGAATCTACAAACATTAACGGCAACCCTCGCATAGTTAAGCGATTACTGAACCAAGTGAAGATGAGAAAGAAAACGGCTCACCGTCGAGGTATGCAGCTTGATGAAAAAACCATCACTAAGCTGGTAATTTTTGAGAGGTGCTTAGGCACTCAGGCTACCAATAAGCTTTATGAATTAATTGACAAGGAAAAGGGGTTCCCAAAAGTATTGGCGGAACTCGAAAATTCAGAAGTTGAATTTGACGAAATTAAGTTACCTGAAGAGTGGAAGCTAGACCTAGCTTTTATTGACAAATGGTCAAAATTACCTCCAATGTTTACTGAGGTGGATTTGACTCCAGCGGCGTATCTGAGTCGAGAAAGCATTCCAATGGGCGCTGTTAATGCGGTAATGTCAGGAGCCGCTCAAAAACTTGTAGAAGACTTAATGAAGCAAAAGGTAAGGGTCAGTGGCGTTAACTCTACTGCGATTACCACAACTCCTAAGGAAGAATACATGTCAGTCATGGATGGTTTGATTGAAAACTTTAAGTTGATTGGTGATTGGACTGAAAGACCTACAGGCATTTATGGAGCGGTGCTACTTGCCAAGCAGGATGATAAATGTTGTTTAAGTCTTCTTACATTCTTAAAAAGCTTGCCCCGACAAAGGTGGCTTAATCCAATTTTAAAAGAACTAGAGGGAACTAAGTAATATGGGTACGTCCGCATCGTCAACAGGACCGAATAACAAGAGTCCGCTAATTCCATCGTGGGCAGAGCAAGGAGACCCCGTCACGATAGAACCTGCATCAGGTACTGATGGGGATGATCAAACAGGCTTTGACAGTGGTCAAGCAGATGATCAGAATGACAATAGTAACGATATTGACAATGACAAGGTTCAACAAGAAATCGGCGGTTCACCAACAGCAACACCGCCTCCAAATAGGTTTGCTAGTGCAAGAAGAGCATTTGGTAAGTACGCTCAAACAGGTGGATCAACTTCGGATCTAAGGCGTTCATTAAAAAGTTACTCTAGAAAAGGCTCTGGTGGAGGTAAGAGTACTAGCCGGAGACTAGCAAGCGGCATAACTGCTGGTTCTGGATTGCTTGGTGTCATGCGTGGCGACACAGTAACGGTTAATAATCAAAGCTTATCATTAGGTGATCTAACTGGGCTATCGACTGACCAAGCAATTGACAAAATTGCTAGCCATTTAGCGCCTCATAATGCCGATTCGGATGCTGTAAGAGTTGCGTTGGATTACGCACTAGAAGAAGCATTACCCGATACTGAAGAGTTTGATCCTAACAGTTTTACCGACGAAGTTATCCAAGAAGCCATAGGCTGTTATTTAACAGATCTTATATTTCAAGATGTTGTAGAAGGAATGGGCAGAGCTTGGTTTCACGTTGAGCCTGCAAGCAAGCATCATCAAATGGAAGTTGAATTAAGGGAATTAATAAAAGTGATCACACAAGAACAGTTAGACAAAGTAACTAATGGCAACCCCAGTACTATCAGTAAGGAAAATATTACTAAAATTCAAGCCGATGCTATTGCCATGACAGTTGATGAGTGGGAGAGCTTTGATGACTAATTTTTATTTTAATCATGACCCAGCTAACTTGCCTGATTTTTCTGATGATTGTCATCCTGTCCAGATGTTCCATACGCATCAAAATGACATCACTAAGCACAGCTTAGTGTCAAAACAACTACTACAAACAGTTCGTGATTTGGGATTGAATGTAGATGCTGATGCAATAGATCTGATAACAATTGCAACCGCTGTTACCGCCGCTGATACATTTGAATTGAGGGATAATGCAGAAAATGCATGGGCTAGAAAAATGCATTTACATGTTCCTGTTACCGATGAGGATATGTGGAATACTGTTGAGCCTGAACTAAGTTCTTTGCTCAACTTTCTAACGGGCGATCAATGGCAGTTTACTTTTGAAAAAACAACTATGCCGATGCCGACTCCTAAAACAAGTGAGCAAGCGAAAGCAAAAGCAAAATCATTAATTGGACTCAACTCAGTCTGCCTTTTTTCAGGAGGTCTTGACAGCGCAGTTGGTGCAATTGACATTTTAAACGGAGAGTCAGCCTTAAAACCGCTTTTGGTTAGTCACGCTTATCGTGGTGATGGCGCAAAACAGGAAGATATTAAGCATTTATTATCCCCGCCATTCGGCGAATTGTCCTATTCAATGTCTCCTCATATTATCAAGCATTTAGAAGGTAAAACTGACATTAGCATGAGGGGAAGAAGCTTCAACTTCCTAGCTATGGCGGTACTTGGTATATCAGCCTTAAGAAATGCTAATTGCGATAGCAGTATTGAAACTATTGTCGTCCCTGAGAATGGCTATATTTCTATAAATCCACCGCTTACCAGAAGACGGATTGGTAGCCATAGTACTAGAACTACTCATCCTAATTTTCTAAGCCGGCTTGAATCTTTGCTTAGAGACACTGGGTTTCATGTCAAATTTGTAAACCCCTATCAATTCAAAACTAAAGGTGAAATGTTAGCGGAATGTGTTGATCAAGACGCAATTAGAAAAGCAGTTCCTCTGAGTGTTTCTTGTAGTCATTGGCACAGAGAGCATAAACAGTGTGGGCATTGTGTACCTTGCCTTATTCGAAGAGCGTCAGTTTTTCATGCTGGTTTTACACAAGATGCGCCATACAAGACAAAGCGGTTGAGAGGTCTTATTAAAGAAAAAGATACTCGCGATGATCTCCAAGCGGTTCAAACTGCCATTATCCGGTTGAAACAGACTGACAATTATCGTTCTTGGCTTCGAAAGTCAGGACCAATACCACAAGATAAAGATATACGAGAAAAACTAGAATCAACTATTAAGCGAGGATTAGCAGAGGTTGAATTATTTCTCCAAGCGGATAAATCATCATGATGGATCTTCATTGCCATGTTGATTTATATCCAGATCATAAAGAGGTATTGAACGACATAAAAAGCAGTAATTATTACGTGCTATCAGTAACTACGGTGCCTTCAGCTTTTGAAGGTACTGTTCAGTTAACAAGTGGCATAAAACACTGTAAAACGGCTTTGGGGCTTCACCCTCAACTTGCTCATTTAAGGAAAAATGAACTACCTCTATTCGATAAGCTAGTTGATAGAACTAGATATATTGGAGAAATTGGGCTGGATGGCTCAAAAGGTTATGCTGATTACTTTGATGATCAATTAGAGGTTTTCACGCATATTTTGAAAAAATGTGAAGACTTTGATAACAAAATACTAACTATCCATAGTCTTAATGCGACAGGTGAAGTACTTGAACAACTTAAGTTATACCCCAATGCTGGTACTTCTATTCTTCATTGGTTTTTAGGTACTAAGAAGCAAGTTCTAGAAGCCGTCGAGCTAGGCTGTTTCTTTTCTATTGGGCCAGCCATGCTTACTTCAGCCAGAGCTAAAAAAGTAATATCGTGGATACCTCAAGATAGGATTTTACTCGAAACTGATGGCCCTTTCGCCAAAGTGGCGGGGAATATTCTGTTTCCTTCAAGTGTTGGCACTGTTACTGAATATCTGGCTGAAATTTGGTGTAAAAATAAGGCTTCGATAATTGAGCAACTGTCAGCAAACCTTAGGTGTTTAACATCAGTCAAGTAACTAATTATACGTCACGTAATCTTATAACAATTTTATTCAGGTTTAATCGATTTGTTTGAAGTATTTGTATTAGCTATAGCACTCAGTATGGACGTGTTTGCAGTATCCATAGGCTTAGGTTCTAAAAAAGTAGCAAATGCTGAAAAACTCTTTATTAAAGCCGTTGCTTATTTTGGATTTTTCCAAGGCTTTATACCTCTTTTAGGCTATTACAGCGGTAAAGGATGATCATCTTGGATTGAAGATTATGCACCTTGGATAGCTTTTATTTTGCTATTATTTATCGGTGGCAAAAATGATTTATGAGTCCCAATCTGAAGGAATTGAAGAAGATATTGCTAATGTTACTCATCGTGTGCTATTTGTTCTTGCTATTGCCGCCAGTATTGATGCAATGGCGGCAGGTTATGCAATCACATTGCTTGAGGTAGACATAGCCGTAGCTTGCTTGATAATAGGCGTCACGACGTTTGCCTTTAGCTAGATTGGTGTGAATATCGGCGAAAGAAGTGGCGTATGGCTGGAGTCTAAAGCTGAACTATTTGGTGGTTTAGTGTTAATCGCAATCGCATTTAAGATATTACTTGGTTGGCACAGAACCACCGAATACTAGGCTACTTACCTGAGCAACATGCATTGCCTTCTTGAATAGGAGGACACTTAACTGTTCCATAAGAGCAGTAAACGCAACAATCACCTTTGAACGGTTTAAGTAGTGCTTTACAGCTTTCGCATTCGTAATACCATTGGCAAGCGTTTGTAGGCATGGTTTCAACTTTGCTAAATCCACATTCAGGGCAAGTTATCTTAGATTTTAATTCTATACCTTGCATACTGGTTCCTTAATGGGCTTAACAATATCTAAAATAGACATTACGACCATCCAAATGATCCCAAAGTAAAATAAGTAAGTGCTCCAGTCGTATTGCCATAAAGGATAAAGGGTCAGCAATACTGCAATTGGGCCAATGACACTTAAAATGCCTCTTAATGACTCTCGATGTTGATACCAATTATAGAAATTAACTAACAACGCTAGTGAAGCAAATAATGGCAATAAGGTGTTCACCGCTATCCCTTCAAAATGTGAAAGAAAACCTAACCCAAGCGCAGATGCCAATGAGCCGAGCGCAGGAAAACATGCTGTGCAACTAAGGGCGGCTAGCCAAACGCCACCAGAACCTACTTTATCTAGAATTTTATTGATCATAACTATCTACCTCAATTTTTAAGGTAGTATAAACTCCGTACATAAGTACGGGGTCAATAGCTATTTAAGTGAATTTATTACCGGGCAGGATTGAGGGTCTTGATTGGCCTTGCAAGAATCTGTCATATCTTGAATTACTTTCTCTAACCGCTGTAAATCAGCAATTTTATTACGGATGAGATTAAGTTTTTGCAATCCCATCGATTCTATATCAGCGCAACTGCTACTTAGTGACATCAGTGATTCAATTTCTTTCAGCGTAAACCCTAATGCTTTAGCTTTCAGAATAAATTTGAGTTGATTAGCGTGTGTCTCGTCATACTTTCGATAACCTGATTCGGGTTTTGGAGGCTGCTCTATTAAACCTTGGCGCTCATAAAAGCGGATCGTTTCAACATTGATATCTAAATCTTTTGCCAGTTTTCCAATGGTTCTCATAAACATACTCTTTAGAAGCAGAGACATCATTATACAATTAATGCGGATTGCCTAAACTCAATTTTATTGCATGAACGGGGTCGCTAAGCGTCCGCTTTGTAGAATTAAGTTCACATATCCAGATCACTCTGACCGTCTCTTGTTCGCTCTTGCTGCCTGTCAGGTGAAGTCTAAACCTAATCAACAAAACTGTAAGATGAGATATGAGCTACTACATCTAATCTATTGTTTCGTTGAAACTAATTCAATAATTTCACCAGTAGACGTATCCACTCTTATTTCTGTATGTTGCCCTGAGTGCTGAAGTTGATTTTTTAAATCAGCATTAATCAGTTTGAGCTTATCTATTTCAGCGTACATTTCTTGTAATCGCACCAGTAGCTTTTCAAAATCCTTATCGATTTCCTTAGGGTCAATCTCGTTTTTTTGCTTTTCTTTAGCAAGCTTGCTTTTTAGTTCGGCTACCTTTGTTCTGAGTTGTTTTATTAAATTATCTTTATTTTTTTCTTCCCAAGTTAATTGAGCTTTTTCAATATTTTCTCGTAACTTTACCCATTTTTCTTCTTCTTTAGATAGATTTGCAATATTTCTTTTAGCTCTCGTTGCTACTGCATTTTTGGTTATCTTGCTGCCATCAGATTTCATCTCTTCAAAAGCACGTTTTATATCATCGTATGCGCTACTCATGCTTGTTCTCCTTGGTTTGTATGCGCTTTGCCTTCATCTAATACATAGTCAGCTGCTGCTATATTATTTTTCCAGTGAATAGCAAATAGCTCGTAATCTTCTTGCTCTTCTTTGGTTAATGCCGCATATGCCTCTAGTTTCTGCGTTGCTTCTTTTTTTATTATTTGCCAATTGACCTTGTGGCGTTTGGTAATGATTTTACTACCACAATACACACAGCCACTAGGGATTCCTGCTCCTTTTATCTTGCAAGCTTCTCCCGCAGTGCAGTACCCCGTAGGTAAGCCACGTATGTTTTTAATATTTTTGACGAGAAATTTTTTCAGTTCTTCAATTGAACTGAAATGGATCTGCTTAATCACAGTCGAATCTTTACTTTGACTATCAGTAATACCTATTATCAGATCTTTAGATGTTTTATTAATTTGCTCACCAGCACCACCTTTAAGTGATTGTGACTCGGCTTCATCTATTAACTCTTCTGCAACACGGTCAATTAAAATCTCATTAAACTCTTCAGTAGTTTTAATTAAAGTTGTTGAGGCCAAAAATGCTCTTCGAGTATAAACAAACGTCATTAGGCTAGTTAAATGTTTAAATTGATATCTAATATCATCAAGCTCACCTAATTTATTGGCAATGACAAAGTAGGCCAACGTATGTCGAAACATGTGAGCGGTTAATCTAAACGTATCGCCTTCTTCGTATGGGACACCTCTATTCTCTCCTCTAACTTCTTTGTAGTTAGATTCAAGGCGTTCAAGCTCTGCTATATCATCATCGTCTAGAGTTAAGTCAAAAAGCTCAATGTTTTCACTGTTTTTAACCTCAAATTTTGTGAATCGCCCAGCATCGCTAAAACTAACACTACAGCTACTATGTGAAACCCCGAAAAGACGGTTTCTTTCTAACCCTTCTTTCAAATTGTGTGCTTGACTACTTGTTATATTGGCTCTGCATGAAGAAAGTACAGCTTTTGCCCTTTCTTGCATACCGATCACATATTTTTCGTAAATACCAACACACTCATGTACTTCAGCGTTTGAAAACCATTCCATCTCAACCTTACTGTTGTCGGTTTTGGTCATAATTGCCGTAATGTAATAAATATCATCTTTGTAATTGGCACAGCCAACCTTGCATGTAAGTACTTCGTTATATCTCATACCTGTATAGGCCAAGATATTAATGTATGTGGCTAATTTTAAATCTTCTAATTCTTCGGATAATTGAATGAATTCCTCTTCATTGGGTAAGTTTCTTACATGTTTTGCTATTAGCTCACCTGTATTCATTTTGGGCGGTGGTTCAATGGAGCCTTCATGTAAACTATCTATTAAGCGTGCATTTAATTCTAGCCATCGTTCTATCTTATCCTTAGAGTTTTCAACTATTTTTTCTGCAAACTTCAGAATTTTTTTCATTACTTTAGTAGGAATGACAGGGTGCGAATAAGTGACTGGTCTCGGATGGTGTAACTCGTTTAGTTGGTTAAGCACATTAATAAAAACACTACACACCTTAGGGCCAAAAAGACGAAAGCTTCGTTGCACGTCAAATAGTTTAGTAAATGAGTGTGATTGTCTGTAAATAGCTATTTTCCCGACTTCATATAAATAGTCTTTTATGAGATTCCTAATAACTAAGTCAGATTTGAACTCCAACTCATGAAATGAGTGATAACCTCTTTGTCTTAAGAAGGCTGCAATTAAATTTAGATACGTTACATCATTTTGAAGTGTAGAGATTTTTAGAGGTTTACCGCCTACAACATCACCATGTGTGAGTTTAATTAGTGAATAAATTCGAATTTGATATGCTAATTCATCAACACCTTTAAAATTCACATTTCTTTGCGTTTCTTCATAGCTTATCCAAGTGTCATCGCCAAAGTGAATAGTGCCATGTTTAGCAATATTCAATGCTCTGTTTTCCCACAAAGCAATCGAATTAAAAGCGCTAGTATCATCAACTTTAAAATCTTCTAACACCTGAACCAAAGGTTTTATAGTGATTTGACCTGTATGTGTTTTTACAACAGCGATATCAAGTAGTTTTGTTTTAGTTATCTCTTTGGTCATAGCAAACCTGTGTTTTTCCAATGAGGATGAATACCCTCTGTTCTCAATAATTCTTTTCCATCAATCACAGCTTGAGCATTAAGCTTGGCAATATCAGTTAATATTTCGTTAACTCTATTTTTCAACTGCTCTATGTTTTCCAGTTGCTCTGTTACAGAGTCAAATGTTGCGGCTGAGTTTTCCATATCAGCAACAACAAAATCCCGGTATGACAAAAGTTTCCAAACATGCAATGCGTCAGCAACACAGCGATAGAACGGACACCACAAGCATGCGTTAAAGTCGGCACATGCATGCTCGTTTGTATCTCGCTGGTCTAATAATTTCCTGTTTTGAGATTCGAATGCCACTACTGCGGATTTATCTTTTGAGTTAATGCATGTGCCATTCGGGACTTTTTTACCGTCTTCTGGTGGAGTCTGCAAAATGATTACTTTGTCGGTAACATCGCGAACAAAATAGTCTGCCATTGTTTTTGTCGCTCTGTTGATTGTCATTGCAACATCTTTGTTATCTTGCATTAAATAATGACGCAAGAACGTTTCATAAGAGTGCTTGCCAGCTTTTTGATACCACTTAAATTCTTTGGCAACTTTTCGGTAAATGTAGTTAAGCCCTGATTTTCTGATCTTTTGCGAATTAAATACGATATCACACCCAAGCTCAGTCAATATCCTATCTATAGTGGTCTTGAAACGTGATGCTGTTAATAATTGAATCTTTACTTCTCCAATACTATTTACTTTGGGAAAAACAAAAATTCTTTTTGATAGGTTCTCAATAGAAGGGCGGTAAATAGACGTAAGTCTAGTCGCAGCCTTAATATCAAATATTACTGGTTCGACAACGTCGCCGTATAAGACGCCTTCTTTTTCTAGATCTTCGGCTTTAATTTCAAATTTATGCCATTGAGTTTGATAATTAGCTCGGCGTTTAAATAAACGAAGAGCAGGAGTTTTACTTGAATGTAATGGCGTGTTAAAGAAAAATAAGTCGTCAGTATCAAGCTCTAGCGTAGGAGTTGAATTCCAACCAGTTTTCAATATGACTTTTGCTGCATAAAGTGTAACTTTGTCTTTAATTGTGAGTAAGGTCTCAGAAAGCCCTTTTTCTATGTAATATGCTAATTCTACTACTTCTCTATATGAGTAGAGTTTATCTTGATTCTGAGATAGTTGCTCTTGATGTTGTGCAGTTAATTCGGTGTTGACCGGAAAGCTTTTAATAGTATCTAGACCATAAAACGATAGTAATTTGTCGATAGCGCTCTGATATTGATTACCAACAAAAACCGACAAATCGCCTTGTTTTGATTTTAGTTGAATTGCCTCTCTTATAGCCTTTAGTATCTCACAGTTATTTTCAACAAAAGCATGAACCCCATGACTGGCAATAAGCTTCATTTGTTCATCTGTTAATGATGATGCATTTTCTTTCAATGCTCTAGCCATACTACCTATGTAACCTTTGAGAGTGACGATACCTATGCTCTCGCCATCAATTCGCTTTGTAAAAACTTTATGGTATTCGACTAGGTTTTGATAAAATTTATAGGCATTGTCATATACCCACTCATGCTTCTGCCATTCGGTAGTGTCACTTTCTTTAAGGTAATAGCCCAATGAGTAGGGTAATAAACTTTCCTTTGCGATTTTTTCACCCGTAACAAAGTGGTAAAGGTCCAATGCAGCGTTTAGTAGCAGTAAAAACTGCTGGTTATTTTGAGTTTCTTCTTGGTAATGCTTATAAAGGTATTTAAATCCCTGAAGGCCATTTTCTGCAAACCCTTGAATTCCACGCTCACTAAGCAGCTTAATTATTGGTGATGCTACGCTACCAGCACTATTCAACCACCTTGGAAATGATAAAGTTGAGGATCTAACTCTTGTTGTATTAGCTTCCGAAGCGCTTGCTATCTGATTTTTCAAAAAAGCATCAACTTCATTGCCAAATTTGGATGATATGCTTTGTGCATACCCTATTACTTCGGCTTCAGTTTTAAATTGATTGACTCTAGCTTTACCCCACACATCGGGTAGTATAAATTTTAAAAAAGTACGGAAGTTGTGATTGCATATAAATGATGAAACGAATTCCCTATCCTGTAATGTTGCCAATAATGGCAGTTTGACGCGTTCAGTATTCTTAAAAGTATCATGTAGACAAAGATTTATAATAGCTGTCGCAGTTTTGAGGATATTGTCCCCAATAGAAGAATCTTTGAGGCTTAATTCTGGAAGGACGAGATAGTCCAGATATTTATTTAGTAATTTACGAATCTCTTTTACTTGATGGAATTCAAGTTCGAATAATTTAGTTATGTCGATTGAAGTAGCCCCATTTACTAGCCTAAAAGGAGCGTTGATAGCGTTATCATAAAAATGAAACTTAGCTAAGTTTTCTAAGGCTTCTTCTATACGAGTAGCATAACTAGGTAGCTTGACATCATTTATTTCATTAATGCAAAAGTATTCCAGTTCTTGCCAAATTTCAAAGTCTGATAGAGCATTTAATCCCGAAGTTTGAATTGATGTCGCAGTATCTGTACTAACCTTATTAAGGGCTAGAGGAAGAGTGTGTTGTAAACTGACACAAGCATTCCGCAAGCGACTCATTGAAATAGCAGTGTCGTCATCTGCGCTAATATTGTTTTCTTTGTCATATGCCCTGTTAAATAAAACGTCTAACTGTTTGGCTAGAACAATTGAATGAGGTTTAAATCTAGCAGGAATACGATTGGACTTCCGCGTTTTAACTTGCTGCTGCATCTTCAGCCTCACGCATCAGTAATTCGTCAACATCACCGTAGATATCTTTCACCCACTCTGACATTGCTCCGTATGCATCCACTGCTACACTTTTGGCAAAGTCGATGTAACGTTTGGTTGTTTTAAAACTTTCGTGACTCATCAAGGTCATTAGTGTCTGTCTGATGGAACTCTCCGATTCACCTTTGTCAATTAGGTATTTAGCGACATAAGTAGCAAAGGTAGCGCGTAAGTCATGGAATGTGCGTAATAGTATTTCTAATCCCTGCTTCCTTTGTTCTTTTCTAACTATGGAAATAGTATTCCCCGGTGTATCTTCGCTTATCCGCGATCCTGAACTATTCATAAACAAAGGAAGCGGATGTTCACTATTGTCCATACCATGATTAGTCTCATGTTTGGTACGTCGCTTCATATTTTGAATTGTCAAAGTGTGATTGTACAAAAGCTTCATTAGAACTCGCGCTATTGTTAATCTCACTGGCTTATGTCCTTTTCGTACAATGTTCAATTTTGGAATACGTTTCTCGTTTTCTTTTTCATCAGGATCAAAAAGGTCTTTCTGGTCGATGGCTGAAATCTCAAAAGAACGAAGTCCACCTAGCAAAGCACATTGCAAATAAAGCTTATAAGTCTCTTTTTGAGCCGTATCCGTCTCCAGCAACTGTTTAAGTTCTTTTGGAGAATATGGTTGTAGATCTTTTTCGGGTGAGTCTTCCTTTTGTTTCAATGTATTTGGAATGCTCAAATTACTAACCCACTTCCATAAGCCTCCAGAACGTGTGTTGCTAGTAGGTAATTGAAACAATGAACTTACACTTGATTTAGCTTTCGATTTAATACGTACCTGTTTGTATTCAAGTGAGAAGGGGAGGCTATCTATAGCCCCGCGCTTATGGCTCCATATATAGAATGCTTTAACAGCTCTAATTCGTTCTTGAGCGCTGTTAAAGCTTATGCGTTTAGACTTATCTTTGGTTTCGACTCTTTCACATAAATGTTTGTGATATCTCCACACAGGTAACCTAGAAATATCATCATCTACAGATTGTTTTGAAAGTGGTGCAGTTATTACTTCAAAATAGGATGCATCATCTTTATCCAACCAATCTAAGAAAGCTTTTAAGTGCTTAGCTATACTGCAAACAGACTTAACATCTAATGGCTTTCCCGGTTGGCTGGCATGATAAGCGTCACTAAAAGCCTCATTGTCTATTTGATTCTTTTTGAGACTGAAATGACCTTCAAAGCGGTGCATTAAAAATAAGTTCATTTCTTGGCATTCGGTGAAGCGAGTCGGGTGATATAGCACTGGAAAATTAGGTTCTATTTTATCGTGCCTATATGAGTGAGTTCTGATGCCTTTTTCAGTCTTAATAGGTTGCCCTGATTTATCGAGGTGAAAAGACATTCCTTTTCCAAAGTTGACTGATGCTTTAATTATTTTAGTTTTTGTTGTATTTCGAAGTATCATTTTCGTTCACCTTTGATTCTTAGCTAGAGTATGTGTGTAAAAACTTTTTTGTTCAAGTTTATTAAGGGTATGATAGTATTATATCAATTCGGGGGTGATTTTAGATGAAAGCCAAAATTTAACGGCTTCACAATTGAAGACCATTATTACGCGTTGTGGTGAAGGAACCAAGCTAATATGTTCAGGTAATTTGGCGCAAATTGATAGTAACTACCTAACTCCAGTTACCTCAGGCTTAACTTACATTGTTGAACGCTTTAAAGATTTTGAAGGAAGTGCCACCGTAAACTTAAATGGTGTTGTTCGTAGTCGCTTGGCAAGCTTTGCTGAAGAAAATTTATAACTTGCCAGCAGATCCTTGCCTCGTTAATCTAGAAAGTTCCGAGGCAAGGTACTTTAAAGCTAGTGAACTTTTTACCACTTAAACGTTATTACCGCTCTATCACTGTCGCATTGATTGTGCCATTGCTAGTGGCATTTTTCTTATGCTTGCATTTGTATGACTTAAAACTTGAACGTGCAATTGAGAATCGTCACAGCAGCTTTAGCAATATTTCAGCTCAACTGAGCCATGCAATGAGTGCAGCCGATGGACTGATTGATACCATGTTTGTATTATACGAGCAGCCATTATCGTATGATTTCGACCCAAGCTGGACCAAAGATGTAAACCAATTTGAGCATTATTATTATCAGCCAGTTGGTGACGAAGTAGGTGAAATAGTTGGACAAGGTAAGTTTGCTTCAACATCTAATGCACTTGAACAGTGGCGCCAAGTTATTGCATTAGGACCTTCTTTCAATACCACGCTCTCACTTATCCAATCTTTACAAGCGGTTGCTTATGTTAATGAGCAAGGTTTTGCTTATACCAAGCGGCGCTCAACCGCAGACAGCACCTTATTAACGACAATACTCGACAATAAACTTAAACCACAGCAATTGAACGACAACACGCTTTCGTCAAGCCAAGTCATTACTGTGAATGAGCGTGCTTATTTTGCAATTGGTAAAAAGCGAACCGCCACAAGCCATGACTACATCATTTTAATTTATGATTTAGAAGCAATTTCAAATTGGTTGCAGAAAATAGCGCCACCGCAGGGTGAGTATATTTTTATAAATCAACATAACCAAGTTATAGCCAGCTCTGACGTGCGTTTAAATAGTGTCGTCAGTGCCGGTGATTATTGGCCTGAACCAATGATTATTGGCACTAAGCGGCCCACAAAAAAATCTCATAGCTACTTAGTTCAGCCCTCAGACAACTTGCCCATCTACACCCGCTTTTATGAATCTAAACAGGCGCTTAGTGAGCCAATTCGTTACGATATTCTTTTAGAGTTTATATTTTTGTGCGTCTTTTTAATAATGATGTTTAGTGGTGTTTTTTGGTTGAGCCAACGTATATTTGTTAAGCCCATGACACACTTAATCTGCTATTTAGATCAACATAATGAGAACAGTAACCTGCTTTTACATTATCGTATACCGACAGATTGGCAGCCATGGTTCAGCAGAGTTAAGCAGGTCTTTAAACGTAATGAAGAGCTGGTTACATCTTTACAAGAAGCCAATAAGGCACTTGATTCACAAGTTCAAGTAAAATCAGAGCAATTACGACGTAGTATTGATGCCAAAGAACGTCATTTAGCCTTGTTAAACACTATGCTTAACAATGTGCCAGATCTCATTTATTTTAAAAATACTTATGGTGTTTTTTTAGGTTGTAATAAAGCTTACGAAAGTTACGTAGGCATGCCACAAGAAGAACTCGTTGGTGAAAAGTTTACTAACACAAATCAAGATAATACTGAGCTCAATTTATTAGAAGAAAAAGTGTTAACTGAGCGCCAAGTCTATCAAAAGCGCTTAGTCACAGATAATAAAACATACAACCTCAGTATTGCGCCATTTTATAATGAGCATCAGCAACTGTTAGGTACGATGACCATTGGTAGAGACATAACAGAGCAGCATGAAGCACTTAATGCGTTGCAAAGCTCAGAGGCAAAGCTCAAAAGTGCCATGGAGTATGCTGCGAATGGGGTTATTTTATTATCTCTAGATTATCAAGTGTTGCAGGCTAACAAAGCCGCCCGCCAGATATTTTCAATGCAGAAAAGCTACAATATACCCAGTCAGTACATGTTGGCTGATTTATTCGTTGAGCAATCACTAGAAAAATTAACGCAAACACTTGAGCAGCTTCATAGTGAGAAGAAAAATGTTTATCACTTTAGCTTACCTCAACAAGAGCAAAAGCGTTGGTTGCAAATAAGTGTCTCCTTGGTATGGGATAATGAACAAACCCCTGATTATTATGTTTTGCACGTGCAAGATGTCACAGATTTAATTCAGGCAAAGAATGATGCGGAGAGAGCGACATTAGCTAAAAGTCGTTTTATTGCGAATTTAAGTCATGAAATACGTACGCCCCTTAATGCGGTGTTAGGTTTAATAGATGTAATCGCTTTACAAGGTTTATCGCAAGAGCAGCGAGGCTACGCATCGCAAGCTAAGTCGGCAGCAAATAGTTTGTTGTCACTACTTAATCGTATGCTTGATTTTGCCCGTGTTGAAAGTGCACAAGTGCAATTAAATAAGGCACCATTTAGTGTGGCTGACTTAATTGATTACTGTGAAGGGATTGCAACGCCTCTTTGTAGTAAAAAAGATTTAGAGTTTATCGTCGAATGTGATGACAGTATTAATGCAAATTTATTGGGTGATCAAATTTGTCTACAGCAAGTGCTCGCAAACTTATTAACCAATGCGGCTAAATTTACAGAACATGGCAGTGTAAAACTGAGTCTTACTTTAGTTGAACAGTCTGATGAGCAGCAACTTATTTGCTTTGTGGTTAAGGATACGGGGATTGGTATTAGCGATACTGATCAAAGCCGATTATTTGATGCATTTACGCAAGGAGACGAGTCGCTTACTCGTTCTCATCAAGGTGTAGGACTTGGTTTAGCAATTGTTAAATATGAAGTTGCATTGATGGGCGGGGAAATTAAACTCACAAGTGAAAAGGGTAAGGGCAGTGAATTTAGCTTTTGCTTACAGCTTGATAAAACCACACAGACCGTCAAAAAAAGCAGCCCGTTACTACCATCAACTACAGATTTATCAGGTCTATTAGTGCTCGCGGTAGATGATAATCCACTTAATTTAAATATTATTAAAAGTATTTTAAAGCAGGCTAATATTACTGTTGTTTGTGCTGATAGCGGTGCAAAAGCAATAGAGTTATCTGCGAGTTTAACCCCAGATCTGATTTTTATGGATATTCAAATGCCAGAGATGGATGGTTGTCAGGCGACACGAATTATAAGGCAATCATTCACAAAAGAGCAGATGCCTATATACGCATTAACCGCTCATAGTGAAGCCGCTGATATTGAACAATCTGTCGCTGCAGGTATGAATAAGCACTTAACAAAGCCAATTGTTGCAAATAAGCTGTTTTTAGCAATGAGTGAACTTGATAAACCCATTGAACCGTTTTTTGATCATTCTTTTGTTTTAACTCAGTTTGCAAATAATAGTGATTTGGTATTAACTATGTTGTCAAAGTTTGCCACTATGGCCGCACAGCAATTATTAGAAATTTCTACCTTAAGTACTACAGAAGAACTGGTTAGAGTTGTGCATAATGTAAAAGGGTCTGCTGGTAATTTAGGTTTTAAGCGATTGTCAGCATGTGCTAAACAGTGTGAGGCTAAACTTAAAACGCAAGGCAAGCTTCCTGAGTTATTAAACGATGAGCTGCAACGACAAATAAAACAAGTTATTGCATTTATCATCGAACAAGGATCTACAAATGTTGAAAAAAGCCAAGGTACTGATTGTTGATGACGATCCGTTAAATCGCTTGGTCTTAGAAAAAACATTGCGACAAGATTACGATGTTTTTTGTGTTGAAAGTGGCGAAAAAGCACTTACATTTTTAAAAACACAACCCGTTGATTTATTAATATTAGACATTGTTATGCCTGGTATTGATGGCTATGAAGTGCTAGCGAAAATAAAAGAAAATACCACAACAAACATGTTGCCTGTTATTTTTATATCCGCAAATACCAGCCATGATGATGAGGCCAAGGGCCTTGAGTTAGGTGCGATGGATTACATAACTAAGCCTTTTAGCGCTGCGATTGTTCGTGCCCGTGTTCGCAATCAGTTAATGATCAAACAAAAGAATGATCTACTCGAAATGTTGGCATCGATTGATGGTTTAACTGAAATTCCTAATCGACGTTACCTTGATGAAAACTTATCAAGGGAGTGGCGACGTTCAAGACGAGATCATACCCCTTTATCGGTTTTATTGATGGATGTTGATCACTTCAAGCGTTACAACGACTGTTATGGTCACCGTGCCGGTGATGATTGCCTTAAAAAAATAGCGCATGCACTTGTTGGCTCATGCGAGCGAGGGAGTGATTTTGTTGCCCGTTACGGTGGCGAAGAATTTGCAGCTGTGTTACCGAATACATCTGCAAAAGAGGCCATTGCATTTGCTAATAAATTACGTAACGTAGTTAATAAGTTGAATATTCCGCACAAGGCCTCTTTAAATTCAGAGTATGTAACAATAAGTATTGGTATTGCTACCACTGAATCAGGGCAAGTTTATGCTGAGCAAACACTTCTTGAAGAAGCCGATTTAGGTTTATATCAAGCCAAAGGGGCTGGGCGTGATCAAGTGGTATCGCGATTAGTATCGACGACAATGCAGGAGTAGGTTATTTGTCTACCCCTGCATAAAGTAATTAGCTATTGCTGAGTGATTTATAAATGGTGTCGCCCACACCAATTAATTTATCGTTTTTAAAGACCAAAGGAGTGCACTCATCTTTGGTCGTTTTGCTGTCTGAGTAGATGCTATGAGTGGCATAAAAAAGTACTTGGTATACACCGTCGTCCTGTTTAAGTAACTCTGTAAAGTTAGGTGTGCTTAGTTTGTTGAGTACCGTTTGGTAAGGCGTATCAAGTGCTAAGTTTGCAATGACTTCACGATTATTTTTGTGGTGTTTTTGCCAGCTTGTTGACGAGTCGCCTGCCCAGTGAGTTTCGGCTTCACCATCTGACACGGCAATGACACAACCCGTTAAAAAAGGTGCTGTTAGTGCGGCAATAAGAAGTGCTTTTTTCATTGTTATATCCCTTGTTTTATCGTTTCGTTTTTTCATATATAGCAATCCATTTGCCAATATTTTATTTTCTTTATAATCAATTGTTTAATTTATATTTGCGAGCTAGCTAAGTAATGTGGAACTCATTACTTAGCTTATTTGACTAAAAAATTGCTTTTTAGACCAGTCTATTACGTGCCTCACCTTGACTGAAGGCGTTGATGTTAAGTGCTATTTCAGCCACAAGTCGAGCAATTGATTCTTGACTAGCCCAAGCAATATGAGGTGTTAGGAGTAAGTTGTCACCTTGATAAATAGCAAGTGGGTTATTTTCTTCTGCTGGCTCTTTACTCAACACATCCACACCGGCACCCGCAATCACATTATTAGCAAGGGCGTTGACTAAATCAGCTTCGTTGATAATTCCCCCTCGTGCTGTATTTATTAGAATAGCTGTTGATTTCATCATATTGAGTTCTTTAGCTGCGATTTGGTCGCGAGTTTCATCGGTCAGCGGGCAATGAACACTGATTATATCTGCTGTTTTGATGGCCTCTTCAAAGCTAACACGCCCTTCGCGAGGAGCATGCCCTTTGCGCTCACTTATTATTACATTAACACCAAAAGCACGGCCTACATCAGCAACCGCTTTACCAAGTGAACCATAACCAATAATCGCAAGTGTTTTGCCTGACATGTCATTAAAACTGTAATCTAAACGACAGAACATAGGGCTTTGCTGCCATTTTCCAGATTGGCAATCTTGAATATAACGGTGCGTATTACCTAATAAGTTAGTGATAAGTGCAAATGTATGCTGTACCACAGAAGGGGTGGAGTAGCCTGCCACATTGGTGACAGCAATGTTGTGTGTTTTGGCTGCATCTAAATCAATGTTATTGGTGCCGGTTGCTGCAACACAAATTAGTTTTAGGTTGCTAAGCTGCGACATCGCTTTTTGATCAATAACAACCTTATTAGTAATGATAATATCGGCATCCTGACAACGAGAAACAACATCTTGTGGGTCTGTTAAATCATAGCAAGATAGCGTTCCTAAGTTTGCCAACGAATCTAATGAGGTATCTGCTAATGTGGCGGTATCAAGGATGGTAATATTCATGTGCTTTCCTTTTTTAATTTAATGCTTGACCTTAGGGTGTACTCCAAGGTTTATAGTACGTATAAGCTTTTAAATGGAGACGGTGATGAAAATAGGTGAATTTGCCCGCAAGTTGGGTGTTTCAACAGATACATTAAGGTACTACGAAAAACATGGTTTGTTAACGCCTAGTTCGCGATCGGAGTCAGGGTACCGTGTTTATACAGATACAGACATTAAACAGATGTCGTTTATCTTACGCGCTAAAAACGTGGGATTTAGCTTGTCTGAAATAAATGAGTTGTTGCAAATAAAAATTCATAAAGATCAGCATTCGTGCCATGAAGTTAAAGAAATGACGCTACAAAAACGTGATTTAGTCGCTCAACGTATTGAAGAGTTAACACGGTTTTATGATTCATTATCGCTATTAGCTCAAAAATGTTGCGGCGGTGAAGAGCCAGCTGAAAATTGTTCTATATTAACGACATTGGAGGATATAGATGGACTTACTCACTAATTTTTGGCAGTTATTTTTACTGTCTGCCCCTTGGTTGATGTTGGGGTTATTAATAGCAGGGCTATTAAATGTTTACTTGCCTACTGACTTTTTGAATCGTCATCTTGGTAAAGAAGGACTTTGGACCACAATTAAAGCTGCTCTTATTGGCGCTCCAATGCCATTGTGTTCATGTGGTGTGATCCCTGCCGCTATAGGACTTAGACGGGCTGGCGCTTCGAAAAGTGCTACGACGGCTTTTTTAGTATCGACCCCTGAAACAGGTGTTGATTCTGTTTCTGTTTCTTATGTTTTATTAGGCCCGTTTATGGCAGTGCTCAGGCCGATTGCAGCTGTATGCAGTGCAATTGCTGCTGGTATGTTAGTTGGTAAAGAGAGTGAAATTAATGATGAGCATACTAAAGCCTCGAATAATAACCATGAAAAAGTAACAAGTAGTTGTTGTAGCACCAAGCAAGCAATCGCGAAAGAGCCTGCATCAAGTTGTTGTAGTACAGAGCAAGCTCCTGCTGTTGAGAAAACAAGCTGCTGCGCAAGCAAAAAGGAAGCCGTTAAAATTGAAGGGGGGGTTGCAAAACTTAAACGCGCAATAAGTTTTAGCTGTAATAAGTTGCTTGAAGATACCATGATATGGTTGGTTATCGGTCTATTTTTTGCCGCACTGGTCCAAACCTATGTGCCTGAGTCGTACTTGAGTCAGTGGGGGAGTGGCATTTTTGCAATGCTGGTGGTGATCCTAATTAGCATTCCTATGTATATTTGCGCGACGGCCTCAACCCCTATTGCAGCAGGTTTGTTGCTCAGTGGTGTATCACCAGGCGCCGTGTTGGTGTTTATGTTGGCAGGCCCTGCCACAAATATTGCAACACTGGGGGTGGTGGGTAAAGAGTTGGGAAAACGCGCTGTAGCTGCTTATCTAATTGGTGTAATAGGCGTTGCATTACTATTCGGTTTTTTAACGGATTACCTCGTGTCTGAGTTTGGTTTTGTGGTGGCACCCATGATGGGGGATGAACATCAAGTATTACCGCACTGGTTGAGCTTAGTGTGTGGCGTATTATTGGTCGCTTTAATGTTGAGGTTAGCGTTAAAAATGTGCTTAAAGAAGTCAACACAGACTGGTAAGAGCATTAGCTAATTTATTGTTATAAAAATATATTTTAATAACAATTGAGAGAAGATATTGGTTAACTATCGCGTCTCGGTTCGCATTTAAAATTGCCTGAGTTATAATCCGCCAATTCTTTAAACGGTACGCTAAGCGTGCCGTTTTTTAACTTAAGTAGTTTTTATGAGTGAATGTGTGGATAAATACGCAGATATAAGACCTTACAATGATGATGAAGTTGCAGATTCAGTGGCACGTTTAATTGCTGATAATGCCTTTGTGGATGTTATCGCTAAGTATAATCTACCACGCTTTTTATCTTATTTTCCGTTTATAACACGCCCATTAGTACGTCAGCAGTTAAGAAAAAAGTGGGGTAAAACCAACTCAGTTGAACAAGTTCAGCATGAAGTTGCTGATTATCTGAATAAGCTAATTACTCGTACTACATCGGAAGTCACATTTTCAGGTATCGATAAACTTGATCCGAAGCAAGCTTATTTATTTATCTCTAATCACCGTGACATTGTTCTTGACCCTGCTCTGGTTAACTGGGGCTTGTTTAAGCACAACATGCCGACTGTTCGCATCGCAATTGGTGATAACCTGCTGCAAATTCCATATATTACTGAGTTAATGCGCTTAAATAAGAGTTTTATCGTTAAACGCTCGGCAAAAGCACCAAAAGAAATGTTAAAAGCGCTATCGCAACTTTCTGCTTATATTTATGATTCACTGGCTGAAGGCCACTCTATTTGGATAGCGCAAAAAGAAGGTCGTGCGAAGGATGGTTTTGACCAAACGGATCCTGCACTACTTAAAATGTTGCAATTACAAGGTCGTAAACAGAAAAAAGAATTTGCTGATTATGTGCGTGAGCTAAAAATAGTACCTGTTTCTATTTCTTATCAGTATGAACCATGTGCAATTGCAAAAGCAAAAGAGCTATATCATAAGCAACAACATGGCCAGTATGTGAAGCAGCAAGGTGAAGATATAGCCAGCATTGTTGAAGGTTTCAGTACCGCTAAAGGGCATGTTCACTTAGCGTTTGGCCAACCAATCGAATCAGGTTGTGAATCACCAGAGGAATTAGCAAAAACCATTGATCAGCAAATTGTTGATTCGTTTTTCCTACATCCAGGTAATTATATTGCTGGTGGCTGTAAACAAGCAGTAATAGATAAACAAGACGCTGAAGCATTTGATACGCGTTTAAGCCAAGTTCCTGAAGAATTAAAGCCTTTGGTCTTGGCTATGTATGCAAAGCCATTTCATCGTAAAGCGGAGCTTGCAACGAGCGAATCTTAATCAGAGTAAGGTATTTTAAAAGCTACTTTTTAAGTGGCTTTTTTTATGACTAAATTTCAGGCTATACTTTCAGTACCTTTAATTTACTGGCAAATTGTGATGCAACAAATTGAAATATTTGAAATCCCAAGCCCTTGCAAAGGAATTTGTCAGGTTAATAACCGTGGTTACTGTAAAGGGTGTTATCGCAGCCGTGATGAGCGATTTCATTGGAATAACTTCAGTAATGCGGAAAAAAGAAAAGTCATTATTTTATGTCAGCAACGTTATAAACGCTTCCTTCAGAAAAAACTCAATGCCGCTGCACACACACAATCTAGCCCTGAGCAGGGGGGGTTCGATTTTTAGAAGTCGGTAAGGTTATATTTGTTTTTTAAAAATCGCACTGTGCCTTGCTCATCTAACTTCTTTAATGCTGCTGTCAGCTTTGGGATTAATGCCGCGTGGCGCTTATGTACAAAGTGAAAGCTTTGCATGGGCATTAATATCTCTTTATGAAATGGACTCTGATCAAAGTTAGGGTGTTTCGTTGACAGTAAAAAGTCGAGTAAGAGGGTTCCTTCAACGCGTTTTTGCGTCAGTAAATTTAGCTGAGCAGTGATATTTCTAACAGTGATAACATCGCCATGAAATGGGTGTTTATCTAAAAAACTTTGTGCAGCAGGATAGCTGGACTGGATTGCTAATGATTTTAGGTCGCTATAACGACATGTTTGACAGTTTTTTAGTAGCAGTAAATTAAAGTTGAACAATGGGAAATCAACTTTTAAGAGGTTAGGGTAGTCTTGTGTTACGTCTGCAATGCGGCCTAATTGCCCATCAAGAATCCCCTCGTTTGCAGCAGCCAAGGAACTTTGGTGATTAAAATCAATAATGTGCAACTCGTAACCAATCTCTTTATAAGCCGTACGAAGTAAATCTATGACATACCGTGCTTGCGGTGTATCAGCAGGGCGGTTGAATATTAACAAACTAGCGTGAGTAGAGTAAGAAACGCAAAGTAAAACAAATGCAAAAAAATAAATGATAAACTTTGGCATTGTGCTTTCCTTGCGAGCATAAATTCGCCGTTAATTTACTTTCATGCGTGTTTAAAATCAAGGTTGGCACGTCGTTAATATGCTAATTTTTTCTTTATTTTGTTATACTGCGAAAATTGTCACTTTATTCCTGAGATAGCATGAGTTTTAATTTATGTAATTTGCCAAGAGAGCAAAAGTACCAAATTCAACTAGATTATGAAGCGTCTTTTTGGGCTTACCAGATTAAGCGTGGTAAAAACACGCGAGAAGGCGTGTACACAAGCATAAATAGTAGACCCATGTCTGAACAAGCATTTTTAAAGCAGCAATTTGAGCATTACCTGTCATTAATGAGTTAGTAATGCCCAAGCTAACGTTTTGCTTGCTCGATCCTATAAAAACACCGCTAGTAAATAAGTTTTATAATAAACACGGTGCGCGTGGTAGAGCGACGAAAGCTGACCAAGTGTGGGTTGCTTACCATGAGATAAACATTGTTGGCGCCTGTCGTGTACAAAATCAACATGGCTATTTATTTTTATCAACGTTATATGTTGATGCCCAGTGGCGTGGTAAAAATGTAGCGTCTCAGTTACTTAAGGCTCTACTCGCCGAACAAAAAGGGAACGTTTTTACTTTTGCTTATCAAAATCTAATTGATTTCTATCTACAAAATGGGTTTAACTATACATTAACATTACCCTGTTCTTTGCAATCGTTGTTTGAGGTGTATGCGCATCGAGATATTGTCCCAATGCAGTTTACATGTGACGCCGTGCCAAGTAAGTAATTTGGAACGTTAATGACTAAGTTTTTATCCAGAATTATCTTCTGTACCATTCTAATAGCCTGTTTATCTAGTCAAATCAGCTTTGCACAGGTCAAACGTTTATCAACAAGTGAAGGCTTATCGCAAAGTTATGTCAACACCATGCTCATCGATAACAGCGGTTACTTATGGCTTTCAACTGAGGGCGGACTTAACCGTTATGATGGTTATGAAGTTGTTAACATTAAAGGCCCCAACGGTGAGCTTGAAGACGCAATTATTGATCGTATTTATCAAGACCCACAAGGGTATATCTGGATAGCGTCAATACAAGCAGGGTTATTTCGTTATGACCCTAGCGAAGATTCATATGAGCAATTTATCCCGAAACCGACTACCGAAGAGCAAATATTCATTGAATCGGTATTCAGCATGGTTGCGGTAGATGATAAAACGCTTTGGTTAGGGCGAGGTCAGGATTTTGCAAAGCTTGACTTAGAAACCAAGCAAGTAACCTCATTATTTGAGATTCCAGAGCGAATAAAAAGCAGTGTCATTCGCGAGCTATACCCTTATAAAGGGTATATTTTTATGGGCACAAGTAACGGAGCATATGTATACCAAATTGCTTCGGGAAAAGTGAGAAAGCTTGAACATTTGCAAGATAAACCAGCCCACATATATCAAAATTATGTGAAGTCTTTCGCTGTAGTCAACGAACAAAGCTTATTAGTTGGTGCTGTTAAAGGCTTGTATAAGGTCGATATTAGCCAGCTTGATAAGATGTTTACAACACCTGATATTGCCTTTAATAATGAGCTGTTAGTACGTGATTTAAATATCTGGAAAATCATTCAACAAGAATCAAAAGTGACCTTAGGAACAGATAAGGGGCTGTTTGATTATACCCTAGCAACGAGAGAGTTGATAAAAAATACCCGCCTGAAAAAGAGCGGTTACACGCTTGCTGACACCAGTATTATTGATGTAGTGAAAGATAGATCTGGCGGTATGTGGCTGGCAACTAAAAATGATGGGGCATTTTACTTGTCTTACGATAACTATAACTTCATTAATGTTGTTGCTAGCTCAATTAAAGGTGATGGATTATCACACCACTCTATTTGGGGGCTGACTGAGTATCAAGGCCGCCTTTGGCTTGCCACTCATAATGGGTTAACTGCCGTCGATTTAGATACCTATGAAAGTGAAGTATATCTAAAAAACTATCAAGTTGATCTGATCACAACAGAATTTAGCGTTTATCAAATCATGCCTTACAAAGGTAAACTGTGGTTGCACACTAATCGTGGTATTTTTAGCTTTGATCCGACAACAGGACAAGCTAATCCAGTCAAAACAGCAGATCCTGAACAGCAAGTTCTAATTAATGATTGGGTGCATGGTGTATTATTGATGCCAACTGGGGATTTACTTTATGTCCATCCAGATTATGGCATGTTTGCATATAATATTGATAGCCAAAAAGTGACCCGTTTAGGTGGCAAATTTAATGAGTTTGAACCTTTTTTGGCCTATGGTTTTCTGCCTGCTTTATCAAGTAAACCGGATGCACCTCTTTTTTATAATGCGGGAATTTTGTATCAAGTAGACCCGCAGACCTTTGACTTAACAACAATTTATACTGTTCCTGAGCAACATGAAAACGTCGCTGTTAATGTTATGTCCTACATTATCGATAACAACAATGTATTGTGGTTATCTTTATCTAATTTCGGCTTAATAGGTCTTGATGCAACGACCTATGAGCATATCTACACAATTGATTTAGAAAAAAATAAACTCGGCACTTTGCTTTATGACATGGTGTTAGATGAAGCCGGTATGATTTGGATGAGCTCCCACAAAGGCTTGTGGCGTTTGAACCCCGAAAACTTACATTTCCAACAATTTACAGGGGCTGAAGGGTTACTTTCAACAGAGTTTAATAGTGGGGCATTCACACAACTAGAATCAGGGCAAATAGTCTATGGTACGCTGAAAGGGTTTACTTATTTTTACCCAATGGATAACCACTATCAACAAGCTTTAATTGATCATGTCAATATTACGAACCTTGATCTCATGTCTCGTGATTTACCAGCAGAGCTCAAGCAACCCATTGATAGCGTTGTGCTTGAACACGACGATATCGGCCTTGAAGTGGCCTTTTCAGCGATGGCATTTAACTACCAAGAGCGAATTATTTACGAGTATCAATTAGGGGATGGCCAAAAAACTTATACTCGCAACAATAATCGCGTTCTTTTTCCTAAATTAAGTGCTGGCAAATATCATTTAAAAGTTTGGGCAAAAGACCCTTTGACAGGTGAGCTAACGCCACCTGCGATTTTAAATATAGAAGTTAAATACCCCCTTTGGCGAGCCCCTCATTTTATTTTCTTATATATATTGCTGATTGCTCTACTGGTCGCAACGTGGGCTTACAGACGAAATCGTACGCAACAAATACTCCTTGCTGCCCACAAAGAGAGTAAAGAAAGTGAAGCCCGTCTTAAGCTCGCATTAGAAGGAAGCCACTCAGGGATGTGGGATTGGTCATCAAAAAGCCTCATTATCTATCAACCAAGGCTTAAGAATGAGCTTGGCTATGAGGTTGATGGGGTCAACTTGGATGATTACCTAGCCAAGATACATCCTCACGATAAACAAACATTTCGCCTTGAATGGTTAGAGTTTTTATCAACTGAAAAAGGTTACTTTAATTGTACTTATCGGCTACGTCATGCGGATGGTCAATGGCGTTGGTATAAAGATTTCGGTAAGGTCGTTGAATGGCATGGGAATGTTCCTGAGAAAGTAGCTGGAACTTATACGAATATGACCCGTGAGCTTGTCTTTGAGGAAAACGCGCGCTTGTTTGGTGCAGCCTTTGAACAAACGCGTGATTGGGTCTTTATTTTAGATAAAAATTTACGTATTCGAGCTACTAATAAATCATTTCAAGATGCCTTTGCTTTCCCTGCGGATCCTCGTTCAAGCCGCTCTCTAACATTAGGCTTATCTATATCTGCACGTATTCATTACTTAAGGATCATGCAAAAACTGCAATCAGGTGAACATTTCTCTGCAGAGGATGTTGTTGCGGTTGCCAGTGGCGAAAAGCGTCAAGTGCTCATTAAGATAAGTGCAGTCGCTGGCAGTAATCGTCAATTAGATTGCTATGTGATTATTGTTACCGATATTAGTGCACAAAAGCTGGCTGAGAATGAGCTTCATCTTCTGGCCAATTATGACACCTTAACTGGCTTGCCTAACAAAACCTTATTTAGTGATCGTGTTAATCACGCCATTGAGCAAGCAGATTATCATCGTACAAAAGTGGCTTTATTGAATGTAGATATAAAGCGTTTTAAAAATTTTAATGATTCGCTAGGACATGAAGAATCTGACGAGCTTATAAAGCGGGTTGCAAAACGTTTAAAGCAGGTACTACGTCCACAAGATAGTCTTGCTCGGTTTGACGGCAATGAGTTTATGATTCTTGCAGAGGACTTTAAGCGTATAGATGAGATACTTGCATTGTGCGCAAGTGTGATGGAGAGTGTTGAAAGCCACATTGAGCTTAGCTTGCAAGCCGTTAAAGTTAATTTGAGTGTTGGCGTTGCAATTTACCCTGATGATGCTAACAACACCAAAGCATTGCTCAAAGCTGCAAATGTAGCGCTATACCATGCGAAAGGACATGTTGAAGGGAGCTATCAGTTTTATAAGCAGGAGATGAACTTGCAAGTTCAACGCACCTTGCATTTAGAATCTCAATTAAGCAAAGCATATCAAGAGCATGAGTTTTGTAATTATTATCAGCCAATTATTAGTGCAAAAACGCAGCAAGTTGCAGGTCTTGAAGTATTACTACGTTGGCCTAGTAATGATAATTACCAACCAGAAGATTTTGCAAACGCCGCTGAAAGCTCGGGCTTAATCACAAAAATTATGCTGCAAACTTTATCTCGAGCATTGATCGAGCTTCGTCAGTGGCGCATAACACACCCTGAGTTATATGTTTCAATTAACCTATCGGCGCTTGATTTTGAAAGTGCTCATCTCGTTGAGAATATTCATCAGGCACTGGATACATCAGAAATTCCGCCGAGTGCTGTGGTTTTTGAGATCACAGAGTCCGTGATGATGCATGATTCAAATAAAGCGCAGCAGAGTATGGAAAAACTTAAAGCGTTAGGCTGTCGAATTTATATCGATGATTTTGGAACTGGCTACGCGTCACTCACCTATTTAAAACGCTTTCCTGTCGATGTGTTGAAAATAGATAAGAGCTTTGTACATGATATTGGTATTGATAAAGATGATGAAGCGATTATTAATTCGACACTAACCCTTGCTCGCAGCTTAGGGAAGGAATGTGTCGCTGAGGGGGTCGAAAATAAGACTCAACTTCACTTTTTACGCCAATTAGGGTGCGAATATTTTCAAGGTTATTTATTTAGTAAGCCTGTACCTGGCGACTCGGTTAGCCCATTATTGAACGCCCATTGGCAAGATGAATTTACTGAATAAAAACCCTAATGCGCGATTAAAATGCTAGTCTTGGCGTTTTCCGCAGTGGCGGCAATAAAGGCTACGGTTACGGTTTTTTAATTCATTATGAATCGCTTTATTCGCTTCTTGCTGACTTAGCCCGAGTTTATAGCGCAAGTTCTCTAAGTGCTCTTGCTCAACGGGGGTCAGGTGGCCGTCCTCAATCGCTTCGTGGACGGCATCAGTAAATAGTTGCCTACGTTTACGTAATTGCTCAGAGAAGCTTGACGCGAGTAAACCTGTCGGAATTGCGACCATGCCCATACTCACTAAGGTGATTGCACCACCAAAGAGCCGCCCGAGTGGAGTTATTGGCACAACGTCGCCATAACCAACCGTTGTCAGTGTAACCATTGCCCACCACATTGCTGCAGGTATGGAGCCAAATTTTTCAGGTTGTACATCATGCTCTATTAAGTAAATACCGCATGAGGCAATGATTAATACCACTGCCATGATAAAAAATGCGGCGAGTAAGGAGCTGCTTTCTTCACGAAATGAATTAAGAAGCAGTTGCATGGCACGTGAGTAACGCGTGAGTTTAAAAATACGCATTAGCCTCAGAACACGTAAGAAGCGTAAATCAACACTCACAAATACCATTAACAGAGTGGGCAAAATAGCAATCAGATCAATTAAGGCTAATGGGGTAAAAAAGTACTTTATGCGAATTTTAGAGTTCGTTAAGGGGCTTTCTTTATGCACGCTCTTATCCACGCAAGACCAAAGCCTTAATATGTATTCTAAGGTGAAAATGGCGACCGATACCAACTCTAACGTTAAAAACTCCTGATGATATTGCTTTGCCAAAGGACCAACCGACTCTAATACAATAGCAATAACATTGATCATGATAAGTGACATCAAGAACACATCGAGTGCTCGACCTACTCTGCGGTATTTACCATTCCCTTCAAAAACACGGGCAGTATAATTTCTTAAACGATGCACAATAATGATCCGTTTTTTAGTTTAACTGTAGCACCATATTAATGCTGCCTTCTTCAAAGTCGCGAGTGATTTTAAAACCAAGTTTACGGGCAAGCTCTATCATGCCTATATTTTCCGGTAATGTTATACCAGCAATTTGTTTAACTCCTTGGTTTTTGCAGTGCTCAATGGCAGCATTCATTAATATGCTGCCAAGCCCCAAACCTTGGCAGTCTGAGCGTACCACAATCGCGAATTCTGCCTCTTGTTTGTCAGGGTCCATTAATACCCGAGAAACGCCAAGGGTGCACGCTGAACCATTTTGTTCTTGGCTCACAATAAACGCCATTTCTCGGTCATAATCAATTTGCGTCATTTTTGCGAGTTGATCGTGATTAAATTGAGGCAGCTCACCAAAAAAGCGTTTGTATCTATCCTCTTTAGTTAAAGATTGATCAAACTCTAAATGTGCTTGTTCATCTTCTGGCTTTATTGGCCGCAATTGCGCTTGGGTATTGTTTTTAAGCGTTACATCTTTTACCAATTCAATAGGGTAAGGGCGAATACATAGACGTTTACGGTTTGCCTTGGCTTTATAACGACTGAGTCCTATGGTGGCATCAAGCACTAAAAACTGACCATTACTAGCTAAAATAGGGTTAAGCTCAACACTGGTTATATCAGGCTGGTCGATTACTAACTGAGAAATTCGTGTTAGTAGAGCGCATAAACGGTATTTATCGACTTTTTCAGGGAGTACTCTATCTTTTAGTACGCCTTTATCGTGGGCCGCAGCAATTAAGTATTTTGCCAGATTCATATTCAAAGGAGGGAGCGCTACAGCAGCTTGCCCAAACTCAAGCCCAGTGCCTGCTTCACCCAGCAAAATAACGGGGCCAAAGTTGGGTTCTGTTTTAATTGCAATGCGCAGTTCATTGGCGCCAGCCCGCGGTGCCATTTTTTGTAGCGAAAACCCTTCAATATGAGCATCAGGGTAGGTGTTTTTGATACGAAGTAGCATCGCAAAGGCAGTTTGTTCGACTTCTTGCGCATCATTTAGGTTAAGTACCACACCGCCTACTTCTGATTTTGATGGAATGCTCGGGCTAATTAACTTTAATGCCACAGGAAAGCCAAGTTCGATAGCTTGCTCTTTTGCTTCCGTTGGCGTGTAAGCAACCTCAGTTTGAATACAGTCAATGCCATAGTGAGTGAGAATTTGACTTGCTTCGTGGGTTGATAAATAGCTTTGTTCTTCCGCTAAAAACTCATTGACTACAGCGCGCGCAGCTTCTTTATTTATTTTTGCATCATCGGTATTTGATTCAGGCGTTTGTGTTAAGTGCTTTTGATTTCGGCGATAACTGACCAAGTGCATAAACGCACCAACCGCCCCTTCAGGGGTGCGGTATGTTGGAATCGCATTGTTAGCACAGACTTTGCGTGCTGCATACGCGGCGTCTTCACCCATAAAGTTAGTCATGACATAAGGGCGTGCCATTTTTGGGATTTTTTGTAAGGTTTCGACAATGATCTCTGCGTAATCCTCACTCGGTGCAAGCGCGGACGGAGTGTGAATAATGAGTAAGTTTTTAACCTCTTTTGCTTGCAGTAAGATTTCGAGTGCTTGTTGATAACGCCTCGGAGCAGAGTCACCAAAAATATCCACTGGGTTTGAGGTCATCTCTGATTGTGGGATCACTCTATTTAGTGCTGAGCGTGTTTCATCACTTAGCTCCGCGAGTTTACCAGAGCTTTGCAATAACGTGTCCACAGCCATGACCCCAGGGCCCCCCCCGTTTGTTAAAATAGTGAGCTGTTCAACTTTTAGAAGTTTAGGGTGCATTGCTAGAGTTTGTGTTGCAGCAAATAGCTCTCTAAGGTCATTTACCCTTAGCATACCTGCGCGTTGAAAAAGTGCGTCGTACACTGCATCTGAGCTTTGTTTACCCCCAGTGTGAATCTCGGCAGCAAGTGCCCCTGCACTGGTTTTTCCGGTTTTAATCGCAATGACAGGTTTGCTGAATGCGGCTGCCCGTGCTGCGGAAATAAAGCTGCGGATATCTTCAATGTTATCAATGTATAAAAGAATAGCTTTGGTTTTGGCATCTCGACCTAAAAAGTCGAGTAGCTCATCAAAATTGATATCAATGCAGTCACCTACAGAGACAAAATACGAGAAGCCAATTTCTTTATTTTTAGCCCAATCAAGAATTGTGGAGCAAACTGCGGCTGATTGAGAAACAAAGGCAAGTTTTCCAGGACTTGCAACCGTGTGCGAAAAGCTCGCATTTAAGCCAATGTGAGGAATTAACAACCCCAAACAGTTAGGCCCAAGTAACGACACATTTGCTGCCTGTGCAGCGTCTTTTAAATGCTGCTTTTGGTCAGGGGTGAGGCCTGCTGCGATGATGACAGCATGTTTACAGCCAAGCTCACCTAATTCTTTGATTATGTCTATTAACGTGTTTTTATTAGTACAAATAACGGCAAGGTCTGGCACTTTGGGTAAGCTGGCGATACTCGGGTAAGCGAGCACACCATGCACTGCGCTGTGATTTAAACTTACCGGCATAATTGGGCCTTTGAATCCGCCCTGTAGCAAATTACGCATAACCACAAAACCAGCACGATTAGGTGAGTTTGACGCGCCAATGACAGCGACTGAAGATGGATTAAAAAATTGGCTAATACGTTTAACGCTCATGCTATTTCCTTCGCTTGCGCTTAGTTGTAAACATTTCAGGGTCTGTTAAGTTTATATACATAAGATAACCCTTTTATATAAGATAACCTGTTTACTGCGACTTTTCGAGTCAAAAACAGTGAACTACATCAAGGAGATAAGCATGAATAAAGCGCAGCCGTTTAATGTCATAATTGCCGCGATTGCATTAACGATTGGTTTATTGGGGCTGGGCTTTATTTTAAAAAGTGCTGCGCTTGATGTAAAAGCCATGGAGCGTACTGTACAAGTTAAAGGCTTGGCTGAAATGGAAGTTGCCGCAGACACCGTTATTTGGCCGTTACAGTTTTCTGATGCCGATAATAACCTTGAAAAGTTAGTCGGGCGTGTTGAAAATAAAAACGATGCGGTCGTTGCGTTTTTGAAGTTAAATGGCTTTAGCGATGAAGAAATTAGCACGGGTAGCCAGTCAATAATTGACAAGCAAGCACGCGAATATGGTGGAGAAAATCAGCAATTTCGTTATATCGCTCGTTCCAATGTTATCGTCTATTCTAATGATATTGAAAAAGTTCAGCACGCACTTGGTCAAGTTAATCAGTTGGCAAAGCAAGGAATTGCTATAGTGCAAGACAATTACGAAACACGCATTCAATACTTATTTAATGGGCTTAATGAGATAAAGCCTGCCATGGTTCAGCAAGCGACAGAAAAAGCCCGCGAAGTGGCGATGAAATTTGCCAAAGACTCACAGTCTAAACTTGGTAAAATCAAAACAGCTCGTCAAGGTCAGTTTTCGATTTCAGATAGGGATTCTAATACACCACAGCTTAAAAAGGTGCGAGTCGTTACCAGCGTTGAATATTACTTATCTGACTAATTAACCTAGCGTAGTGTAGCGATAATCATATTAGTTGGAGTTTGTAAGTAGGCTGCACACAGGAGTATCTTAGACTCTGTTAAGCTTGGTTTATTAACACCATAAAAGCGCTTTAAAGCGGTGAGTAAAGCATGACTTGCACTTTTATGATGTGTTTGATCTACTTCCATCATTGCCAGTAAAGCAGAAAACTCATGTTTTGCTGGCATCTGTGTGTTGTTATTACAAGCAATGTAACATCCTATCGGGGTTAACCCTTGTTGGTTTTGCGCTTTTAGTGCGACAGCTAAGCTTTCATTGCTTTCAAATAACATCAGAGAACGTAAGTAATTAAAGGGGAGTTTATTTGCTTGGCAATGGCTAAACAGGTGATGTAATAGGTTGTTACCCTGTTGATCTGTAATATTAAAAGCGTTTTGAAATTTGAGCCCTGGCGTGAAAAAACTGAGTTTGTCGATATCATCAATAAAGCCGACAGCTTCGTTAGGAAGTGGGCTTGCTTCGAGCAAATGTGCAGCGACATTTTGTAAAAATAGGTATTTTACTTCGCTGCTATTTGCTAATTGATATAGGTGTTGTAACTGCGCTGCTTGCAATACGCTCGACAAACCTTGGTAATCAGTGAGTAATTCTTTTAACTGATGATGTTGGAGTCGGCTGTTAAGTTGTTCAATAGCGCTTAGCATGAAGTCTCTCAATTATTATTCTTTGGGGTAGGTATAGCTATTTATAGCGTGTTTATCAGTAATAAAAAAGGCCGCAAAGCGGCCTTTTAATCAATTATGCTATTAAGCGGCTTGTTTTTTAGCAACCCACTGATCAACAAATTGCTCTAGAACGTTAAGTGGTACAGCACCATTTTTAAGTACAACATCATGGAACTCACGAATATCGAACTTTTCACCAAGTTTTTCTTTTGCTGCTTCACGCAACTCTAAAATCTTTAGCATACCCACTTTGTAAGCGGTTGCTTGAGAAGGCATTACGATGTGACGCTCAACCATTTTAACGGCATCAGAGGTCGCATTTGGCGTATTATTAACGTAATAATCGATGCCTTCTTGACGTGTCCACTTCATTGCATGGATACCCGTATCTACAACTAAGCGACAAGCTCGCCATAGCTCCATAGAAAGGCGTCCAAAATCAGAGTATGGGTCTTCGTATAAGCCCATTTCTTTTGGTACTAGCTCAGAGTACAAACCCCAGCCTTCAATGTAGGCCGTGTAGCCACCAAACTTGCGGAACTTAGGTACACCGTCAAGCTCTTGTGCAATGGCAATCTGCATGTGGTGACCTGGAATACCTTCATGATAAGCAAGTGCTTCCATTTGGTATGTTGGCATCGCTTCCATATCGTACAGGTTTGCGTAGTAAATACCTGGGCGTGAGCCGTCTGGTGCAGGTTGTTGGTAGAAGGCTTTACCCGCTGCTTTTTCACGGAATGCTTCAACAGCTTTCACTTTCAGACCTGCTTTAGGTTTAACAATGAATAACTCATCTAAGCGTGTCTTCATGTTATCGATAAGTGCTGTTGCTTCGTCAAGGTAACGTTGTTTACCTTCTGCTGTATTTGGGTAGTAGAACTGCTTATCTGTTTTCATGAATTGCATGAATGCTTGAAGGTCGCCTTCAAAGCCTACTTTATCTTTGATAGCGCGCATTTCATCATGAATACGTGCAACCTCAGCTAAGCCAATAGAGTGAATTTCTTTTGCTGTTAGCTCAGTGGTTGTTGTACGTGCTAATGCGTTGTTATAGAAGGTTTCACCATCAGGAAACTTCCATGCACCATCACGCTCATCGGCACGTTTTTCTAGCTGAGCTAAGAAGTTGATTAACTTAGTGTAAGAAGGCTTCACAGCTGCTTTTAGGGCTTTTTCAGCATCGCTGATTAGCGCTGATTTCTCACTGTCGGCAATATCCAGTGTTGCAACTTTACGTTTAAAGTCAGCAAGAAGTGTTGAGTCATCACCAGAATCAAATGGTGCGCCATGTAAAATGTTTTTACTTGAATCAACAACATGTGGGAACACAAACTTAGGTGCAATAATGCCCTTGTCTGCACGTACTTCAAGGTCTTTGATTAGTTGATCGATAACCGTTGTGACACCGTTTAAACGCGAGATATATGCTTTCGCATCAGAGACATCAGTAATTTGATGTTGGTTGATTAGAAAAGCAGGGATCATTGAGTGAACGCCAAACATTTGGTTTACAGGGTAGTTGTAATAACGCCATTTGAAATCAGCTATGTCATTTTCAAGATCTTGTTTTTTTAAGTCGTAACTAACTTTTGTGGCGTCATCAAGTAAGTCGCGGTTAATTGCATTCAGTGCGACTAGGTCTGCTTTTTTTTGTTCAAAGTCAGCTAAAGCACGCTCTTCGCTACCATCATCCCATTTGCCGTAATCTTTTTTAATACCCATATAGGTTTGAGATACAGGGCTGTTCATTATATCGCGATTAAAAGTGTCTTCGAAAAACGCATTGGCTTTATCTATTTCACTTTGTACAGGCTGGCTTTGTACACTTGGCGCTGATGTCGGTTGCTCTTGCATTTGTTGGCAACCGCCAAGTAATGCAACACTGACCGCAGCTGCGATGAAGGTTAGTTTACGCATTTTAGTTCCTTTGTCGTTGTTAGAAATTTAATTTTTGTTGTTAAACGAATAATTCTAGCAGGTCATTTAAATAACGATGGCCTTTTTGGCTCACCTGCCAAGTTTCTGTGTTATCTATTAGTAGCCCTTTTGCGATGGCTGTATTTAAGGCTCGCTGCAGACTTTGCTGCGATAAACCTGTCAGTGACGATAAGTCTTCTTTAGGGCATGACTCGACAAGGCGAAAGCGGTTCATAAAAAACTCAAACGCTAAATCATCTTCCTCTACGCGCCATTGCTTATATAAATAAGGCTTTGCTAAGTCCATGTATCCGCGAGGATGCTTGACTTTTTCAGTGCGAGTGATAACCCCAGTTTTTATGTCGGTGACTTTACCATGGGCGCCACAGCCAATACCGAGATAATCGCCAAATCGCCAATAATTTAAGTTATGCTGACATTGGTAGCCAGGTTTTGCATAGCCTGAAATTTCGTATTGCTCATAACCTGCTTCGGCTAGCAATGCTTGCCCTTGCTCTTGGATATCCCACAATATATCGTCTTGGGGTAACGTCGGTGGTTTCGAGGCAAATTGTGTATTGGGTTCTATGGTTAATTGGTACCAAGAAATATGTGGCGGATTTAATGCAATAATTTTTTTAAGGTCGTTCAGTGCATCCTCAAGAGATTGCCCTGGAAGCCCATGCATTAAATCTAGGTTGAAACTGTTTAATCCTGCTTGGTGAGCCTGTTCAGCCGCATAGTTTGCTTCATCGGCACCATGAATACGGCCTAGCGCTTTTAGCTTATCGTTTTGCATGCTTTGCACGCCAATCGAAATACGATTGATGCCAGCACCAACATACTCTTTAAAACGGCCTGTTTCGACTGTACCAGGGTTTGCTTCAAGCGTGATTTCACAGTTATCGCTTAGGCCTATTAATCTGTCGGCTTCGCTAAGTAGGCGAGTATAAGCATCACCCGTTAATAAGCTCGGGGTGCCGCCGCCAATAAAAATGCTGTGGATTTTACGCCCTTGCACTAAATGTAGATCGGCTTTGAGATCATCAATTAGGTGCTGAACATACTCCTTTTCGGGGATCGTGCCTTTTTGGCCATGACTATTAAAATCACAGTAAGGACACTTTTGCACGCACCAAGGAACGTGCACATATAAACTTAAAGGCGGTAAATTCACAGGCCGCCTTTTTGCTGCAATTGCGCAAGGAGTTGTTTAAGAGCTTGACCACGGTGACTCAGTGCATTCTTTTGCTCTTTAGTTAGTTGTGCGCTGGTGCACTGCTCAGAAGGCACATAAAACACCGGATCATAACCAAAACCACCTTGACCGTCTTGGCTTTGGGTGATTTCGCCTTCCCAGCTTGCACTACAAATAAGTGGCGTTGGGTCATCTGCATGGCGCATTAGTACCAATACACACCAAAAGCGTGCGCTACGTATAGGGTTATCAGCAAGTTCTTTTAATAGTTTGTCGATATTATCTTGATCGCTAGCACCTTCTTTGGCAAAACGTGCTGAGTAAACGCCAGGTGCACCATTTAGGCCATCTACTTCAAGCCCCGAGTCATCGGCAATGGCTGGCATACCCGTGATTTTCGCCGCATGACGCGCTTTAATGATGGCGTTTTCAACAAATGTGGTGCCTGTTTCTGGCACGTCTGGTACTTGAAAATCGCTTTGTGGAACCACGTTAATATTAAGCGGGCTGAGCATGCTTGCCAGCTCTTTTACTTTGCCAGGGTTACCCGTGGCTAAAACCAAGGTGTTGTTCATATGAGAGTTAGTCTATGTAAAATTTTTGCTGAAACTTCAGTGTTTGTATTTGGCCGTTTTTATTGATTTCAATGTTAAAACGGTAAATCTCTTCGTTGCTGTAGTCGATTTGCGCTAAGTAATAAATCGCATCGCCTTCAATAACTTCTTTAAACTCAAGCTGTTTACTATTACCAAGTAAATTGCGTGCGGTGCCTGTTAAGGTCGCTGTTTGTGCTGTTTTGTCGCTGTTTTTTAATACCGAAATATTGATAACCCCTTTGCTTGGGCTACGGTCTAAATCGTAATTTTTGGCGATATTAGGCTGAATAAAGGTAGATGGAAAGGCAATATAGTGAACCTCCCAAGGGCCAAGCTGTTTAAATTGAGCACCTGTTTGTTCATTCGCCTTAGCAAAGTTTAAAAATAAACTTAGGCAGAGGAAGGTAAAAAGAATAATTTGCTTCATGGAATATCTCACTTAACAAAAGAGGCCTAGCGGCCTCTTAATTCACAAATGGCGTTAGCCTATAAAATCCATTAACAGGATTTGTAAAAACTGCAAACCAATGATGAGTACCAGAATCGATAAGTCTAAGCCCCCTAATGGTGGAATAACTTTACGAATCGGACGCAGCATAGGTTCGGTTAGTTGATGGAAAACAGCTTCAATAGGGTTATAGCCCTGACTTACCCAGCTTAGTAATGCACGGATAATTAAAACCCAAAATAACAGGTTTAAGCCTTCTTTTATCACCGTCATAAATGCCGAAACAAAGACAGGTGCTGCTGACCATCCGCCATAAAACATCAACATAATGACACTTATTTTTGCTACTGCCACTAAATAAGCAAGTAGTAAAGAAGCCATGTCAAAGCCACCAAACCCAGGGATGATTTTACGTAATGGGTTAACAGCAAATGAAGTGGCTTTTACCACAAACTGGCTCATAGGATTATAAAAGTCAGCTTTTGCCGCTTGTAACCAAAAGCGTAAAAGGACCACCATTAAAAAGAGATCAAAAATAATCTCAACTAAAAATTGCATGGCTTGCATAGTTTTACCTTCAAAAAAGTAAGCTTAAAGTTCTTTTTCCATTTCTTCTGCACGAGCAATACAGGCATCCATTGCATCTGCAACAGTACCTACAAGACCTTGGTCTTTTAGGTGCTCAACAGCTGCATGGGTTGTACCGCCTTTTGATGTAACATTGGCACGTAGCTGAGAAATACTAATGTCTGGTTGCGAAAGCGCCATTTCGGCTGCGCCTAGCGCGGTTTGTTGTACTAAACGGCGTGCATCGTCATCGCTAAAACCAAGTGCTTTGGCTTTTTCTTCAATCGCTTCCATAAATAAGAAGAAGTAAGCTGGAGATGAACCTGTTACCGCAATGATATCGTTGATTTGCGATTCGTTTTCTACCCACACAACAATACCTGTACATTCAAAAACTTGTTGTACAAATTCATGCTCTTGCACGGTTTCGCCAGCGCCATATAGACCAGACACACCACGACCAAGTAATGATGGTGTGTTAGGCATACAACGGACCATTTTAACGTCTTGACCTAGCATTTCACGAAGACGTTGTACGGTTAAACCAGCGGCCACAGAAATAAATAGTTTATCGCTGAAGTCTATGCCTGAATCTTGGAATGATTGGCATAAATCACCCATCATTTGTGGTTTAACAGACAATACAATCACATCTGCATCGCGAAGTGCCGCGTTGTTGTCCGCGGTTGTTTGCACCCCGAAATCAGCAGCAACCTTCGCTAATTTTTCTTGGTTGCGATTGGTTGCAATGATGTTTTTAGCTGCAAAACCGTTCTTTACCATGCCGCCAATAATGGCGTAGCTCATGTTACCCGTGCCTATAAATGCGATTTTTTTATCTGACATATGTCTGTTATCACCTTTTAATTTCGTTGGCCAAATATATCCGTGCCAATGCGTACCATAGTTGAACCTGCGGCAATCGCTGCTTCAACATCATTACTCATACCCATCGACAAGGTGTCTACTTGGGGATATTGGGCCTTTAGTTTATCAAAGCAAGCGCTTAATTGCTCAAAATATTGTAATTGTAGCTGGCTATCGTCGGTTTTTGCAGGGATAGCCATGACACCACGTAGACATAAATTGTCGCACTGACTAATAAATTCAGCCAGCGTCATTAGCTCGTCTGGGTGGCAGCCTGACTTTGCCTCTTCTAAACTAATATTAACTTGAATTAATACGTTGAGTGGCGCTTTATCGGTTGGTCGTTGTTCATTCAGGCGTTTCGCTATTTTTGTTCGGTCAACACTTTGTACCCAATCAAAGTTAGCGGCGACAAGTGCGCTTTTATTTGATTGAATAGGGCCGATAAAATGCCAGACTATCTCGTTGTAGTCTTGCAGTGCAGCTACCTTTTCAACGGCCTCTTGCACATAGGACTCACCAAATAGGCGTTGTCCATGTTGATAGGCTGAGATGATATCAGCGACAGGCTTGGTTTTTGAAACAGCGAGTAAGCTAATAGTTTGCTCATCACGGTGATTATTTTTTGCCGCTTGAGTTATTCTTGCGTAGGCGGATGTAAGTCGTTCTGCTATTGTAACCATATAATTATCAGTTGGTTGTGGAGTCATAAATGGATATTACCGAATTATTGGCCTTTAGTGTGCAACATAAGGCCTCGGATTTACACTTATCATCGGGTGTATCACCTATGATACGCGTCGATGGCGATGTTCGTCGTATTAATATTCCAGCATTAGAACAAAAAGATGTAAACAGTCTGGTTTACGATATTATGAACGATAATCAGCGTAAGGACTATGAGCAAAATCTCGAAGTGGATTTTTCTTTTGAAGTACCTAATCTTGCTCGTTTTCGTGTTAACGCGTTTAATTCAAACCGAGGACCCGCAGCTGTATTTCGTACAATCCCCAGTGATGTGTTAACACTTGATGATTTAGGTGCACCGGAAATATTTAAGACCATTGCTGATAACCCACGCGGTTTGGTTTTAGTCACTGGGCCAACAGGTTCAGGTAAATCAACCACCTTAGCAGCGATGGTTGATTACATTAATCAGACCAAGCACCATCATATTTTAACGATTGAAGATCCAATCGAATTTGTTCACGACAATAAGCTGAGCCTTATTAACCAACGCGAAGTTCATCGTGATACTCACAGCTTCTCTAATGCTTTACGTAGTGCCTTACGTGAAGATCCTGATGTAATTCTGGTGGGTGAGCTACGAGATTTAGAAACGATTCGCTTAGCCATGACGGCCGCAGAAACAGGTCATTTAGTGTTCGGCACTTTGCATACCACATCTGCACCAAAGACTATTGACCGTATTATCGATGTATTCCCAGGTGAAGAAAAAGACATGGTGCGCTCAATGCTTTCAGAATCGTTGCGTGCCGTTATTTCGCAAACATTACTTAAAAAAGTAGGGGGTGGGCGAGTGGCAGCGCACGAGATTATGATAGGGATCCCTGCTATTCGAAATCTTATTCGTGAGGATAAAATTGCACAGATGTACTCATCGATTCAAACTGGCGCATCACATGGTATGCAAACGATGGATCAATGTTTAGGTAATTTAGTGAACTACGGCATTGTTACTACAGCAGATGCTAGAGCTAAAGCGCAAGATAAAACTCAGTTTGGTGGCTAACGGAGCACTTAATTATGACAATACCTTTAAATCGCTTTTTACAGGTGATGATCGACAAGAATGGTTCCGATTTATTTGTGTCCAGTGGCTTACCTGTTAGTGCCAAAATTAACGGTGAATTGCAGCCGCTGACCGACGATAAGTTATCTGATGAGCAGGCACTGGCTATGGTTGAGTCTGCGATGAACGAAAAGCAACGTAATGAGTTTCACGCAACAAAAGAGTGTAACTTTGCTATTGCAACAGAAGAAGGCCGGTTTCGTGTTTCTGCATTTTGGCAGCGAGACCAAGCGGGTATGGTTATTCGCCGAATTGTGACGCAAATTCCTGATGTAAACGATTTAGGATTACCGTCTATTCTTACCGATGTGATAATGGCAAAACGAGGCTTAGTGCTGTTTGTAGGGGGGACCGGTACCGGTAAGTCAACCTCGCTTGCTGCGCTTTTAGGTTATCGAAATCGTAATCAACGTGGACATATTCTTACTATTGAAGATCCTATCGAGTTTGTGCATGAGCACCAAAAAAGTATTATTACTCAACGCGAAGTAGGTCTTGATACTGAAAGCTTTGAGTCAGCGTTGAAAAGCTCATTACGCCAAGCGCCTGATGTTATTTTAATTGGTGAAATTCGTTCACAAGAAACCATGGAATATGCCTTAAGCTTTGCTGAAACAGGGCATTTATGTGTCGCAACGCTACACGCTAATAATGCCAACCAAGCCATTGACCGTATCATGCACTTAGTGCCAAAAGAAAAACACGATAAGTTAAAATACGACTTAGCACTGAACCTACGCGCAATTGTTGCACAGCAACTAGTGCCAACAGCGGATGGGGAAGGCCGTGTGGCTGCTATCGAGATCTTGCTTAATTCTCCTATGGTCGCTGAACTTATAAAACGCGGTGATATTGGTTCAATTAAAGAAACTATGGCGAAATCAAAAGAAATGGGTATGCAGACTTTTGACCAAGCCTTGTTTGAGCTTTATAAACACCAGCGTATTAATTATGCCGATGCCTTGCATCATGCTGACTCGCCAAACGATTTACGCTTGATGATCAAGTTACAAAATAACGAGCAAAAAGGGGCAGGCTTTTTACAAGGTGTGACTATTGACGGCCTTGATGAAAAGGGTAATAGCTGATGTTGATGCGGATAAAAATAGCATGCGTTCTTTTTATTTTGAGTGCTTTTCCTACAAAAGCAAGCAACTTAAATGATATCGTTATTTTTATCCGTGACGATGTGTATGACGATTATAATCGCTTCTTAAATGATCGTCAGCCCAGTGAAGTGAAAGACTTTACTGGGGCATATATCCGCCGTGATGTGGTGGATATGATTATCGCGCAGCAAGCTTTGATGCTGGGTGGCTTTACTAAGTCGTTTAGCTACCATACAGGGAATGTGAACTTTCGTAAGACTAAGTTACTTGAAGACGGTAAGTTACTGATTAGTTTTGATAGTGTGTGGTCCCTTGATGCTGAGCAGCTCGCTAAAGATGTTTATATTTCTGATGCGGTTATTCGTAAGGGGGAGTACTATGCTGGTGTATTTACTTCACCGTCTAATCATCGTGTATTAAAACTACAAAAACGTGAAGACTTCAAATCGTTGACTGCTGTATCTACACCTAAATGGCTAACAGACTGGCAAACCTTGTCTGCGCTGCCATTAAAAGAGCTGCTGAGAGAAGACGAGTGGTTGAGTCAAGTTCGTATGGTGTCTATGAAGTGGGTTGATTTTGTGATGATGCCACTGATGCCAAGCCTCAAAAATCAATATCATTTGGAAGACATTCGTTTAGTCGCGGTGCCAAATATAGTCTTACAGCTCAATGATAGCCGTCATTTTATTATTTCTAAGCATCACCCTGATGCAACCCAAGCGTATGCTGCGCTGCAAGCAGGGCTCAAGCAATTGCGTAAACAGGGGGCAATAGAAAAAGCCTACAAAGAGGCAGGCTTCATTCCTAACTTAAACGATTACACCGTGATTAACAGTACAGATTAATCACCGTAAAATTGTTCAAAAAAGCTCTCAAGAATAATCACAGCAGACATATTATCCACATTCCCTTTGCCTAAGTTGCGATAGCCACCTTGTTCAAATAAGCGTGCTTTAGCGTCTGCGGTGGTTAAGCGTTCATCCTGAGTTTCAACAGGAATAGCAAAATGATTATGTAGGCGGTTCGCAAATTTCTTCGCTTTGAACGTCACTTCTTGTGTGGTGCCATCCATATTGAGCGGCAAGCCAACAACCATAAGGTCAGGTTGCCATTCATCCACTTGTTTTTTAATTTGCTGCCAATCAGGAATACCATCTTTGGCTTTGACTGCTTGTAGGCTTGATGCCGTACCTGTTAACTCTTGGCCGATGGCAATACCGATACTTTTGGTACCAAAGTCAAAGCCCATAACGGTTCGCTCGCCTACAGGCTTAAACGTTCTTTTTGTCATAATGAATCAATTAAAATAAGACGGTAAAAATTAGGCATGACCAGCTTCGGAACTTAACTGACTGACGTCAAAGCCCAGCATTGAGACTGCTTTTTCCCAGCGCTTTTCTACTGGGGTGTTAAAGATGATCTCAGGATCTGCTTTGATGATCAGCCACGAATTTTCAAGTAGTTCTTGTTCAAGCTGACCTTGATCCCAACCGGCATAACCCAGTGTAATAATAAATTGCTCGGGTGCTTCTGCTGTCGTTAAGCTTGCCAGTACATCTTTTGATGTGGTGATCATAATATCACTACTAAGCTTTTGGCTTGCAGCATAGCCTGGCTTTGGGGAGTGCAGTACAAAACCTCTGTCTGTTTTTACTGGGCCACCGGCATAGACAGCAAGGCTTGCCGCATCTTGGCTTTTATCGTTATCGATCTCAATTTTATCGAGTAACTCACCCACTGTGATATTGATGGGTTGGTTAATCACCAAACCCATTGCACCATCTTGATTATGCTCACAAATATACGTTACAGCATGCTTAAAGAAAGGGTCTTGCATGCTAGGCATTGCAATTAAGAAGTGATTCTCTAATGACTGCATAGGTCGCCCCTTTTGTTGTTTAAATTAAGTATGGCTCAGTTTTCTTTCAATGGCATTAAATAAGTGGCCAGTGATTGAAATGTCATAAGCTGCTTCAATCTCTTTTACACAGGTTGGTGCTGTTACATTAATTTCGGTTAAGCGGTCACCAATGATATCCAGTCCCACAAAAATGAGACCTTTTGCTTTAAGTGTTGGTGCGACGGCTTCTGCGATTTTACGATCTGAGTCGCTTATTGGGCGAGCTTCACCACGGCCACCTGCGGCTAAATTACCACGTGTTTCACCGTTTTGTGGTATACGAGCAAGACAGTATGGCATGACTTCACCATCGACAACCAAGACGCGTTTATCGCCTTGTTTAATCTCTGGGATATAATTTTGTGCCATGGCAAAACGGTTACCATGCTCGGTTAATGTTTCGCAAATTACACCGATATTGGCATCGTCTTCTTTGACACGAAAGATTGACGCACCACCCATGCCATCTAGCGGTTTTAAAATGATATCTTTATGTTCAGCTAAAAATGCACGAATGTCTGTTTGGCTGCGGGTTACCAATGTATCTGGCGTGTGTTCGCTAAACCATGCTGTAAATAGCTTTTCGTTTGCATCGCGAAGGCTTTGCGGCTTATTAACAATGAGCGTTCCAGCTTGCTCTGCGCGCTCTAAAATATAGGTCGCGTAAATATATTCAGTATCAAAAGGCGGATCTTTACGCATTAAAATAACGTCTAAATCGGCAAGGGCAATTGTTGATTTTTCTTCAAGCTCATACCAATGATTAACATCATCGAAAACACGTGCTTTTGATGCAGTTGCATAACCTTGGCCTTGACGTAGCGATAGGTCGTCCATTTCCATGTAGTAAAGTTCGTAACCACGTTTTTGCGCTTCCATCATCATTGCGAAGCCTGTGTCTTTTTTAATATTAAAGCCACTAATTGGATCAGAGATTATGCCTAACTTAATTGCCATGTTTTTGCCTTAGAATAGAATGACTACACTGTGTCGGTTACTTTAATATATGGGTGTTTTTATGGTTTTCAATTCGCTAAATCACCAAACTGCAATTGCAGTGCGCTGAGTACTGTTAGCGCAGCGGTTTCAGTACGCAGTACACGCGGGCCTAAGCGGATATCGACAAAAGCTTGTTGCTTAGCAATATTAATTTCCTCATCCGTAAACCCACCCTCTGGGCCAACTAAAAAGCGCACCCCCTCGCTTGGGACTTGAATGGTTTTTATACTGTGTTCAGCACGTGGGTGTAGAGTAAGTTTCAGAGCATCGCTTGTTTGCTCTAACCACTCTTTTATATCGATAGGCGGGTGTACGACAGGCACAAAGTTGCGACCAGATTGCTCTGCGGCAGCAATCGCTATTTTTTGCCATTGTTGATGTTTTTTAGCAAGACGATCACCGCTTAGTTTGACACCACAGCGTTGGCTAAAAATAGGTGTGATCTCAGTAATTCCCAGCTCTACAGATTTCTGAATAGTAAAGTCCATTTTATCGCCACGTGAAATTCCTTGGCCTAAGTGAATTTTAAGCGGTGACTCTACATCATGATTGATAAACTCTTGCGGCTCTACAATCACGCTCTTTTTACTTACCTCAATAATTTCACTTAAGTACTCTCCGCCTTCGCCATTGAAGATAGAGACTTTTTCTCCAGCTTTCATGCGAAGTACTCGACCGATATGACCGGCAGCATCATCATCAAGTGCTACTTGGGTGTTTAAAGAAATTGCTGATGGTTGGTAAATATGAGGAATTCGCATTGGATGTCGCTTATCAAATAATTTAGCAATATGGTAAGTATACAGCGCGATGGGTGCAATTAATTATTTAAATCTTCACTTAATGTAAGAATGTCGGCTGTCGTTTGAGCGATGTCTGTTTGGCAAGATAAGTGGTTTATATGAGCGGCGTCTGGGCAAGGTATAAAATTAAATCCTTGCTCATTTTGGTGTATTAAAAAGCGTACTTTATGCAGCGAGTTGTAAATAAATTTTTGAGCGTCATCGGCAAGTTGGTAGTCAGTATGGTTAATTAAAACGCCTTTTATATCATGGTGCTCATGCAGGTAACTTGCCAATTCGGAAACACTTATTTCATTACTAAAGTCGCAGTAACAATAATCTTTTATTAGCTCGTCAAACATCAGTTTAACCATGTGCCGGCTATTCGCTCCCGCAACGACTAACGTAGAGCCGCCTTTACCTGCAAAATAATGATGCGTAAAAGCATGACTAAACTCATTGTCGACATCAACTAACAAATAATTATTAACTTTAAAGGGCATACTGCCTCACTTATTATGTATTTCCATATTAAATCGAAAACATACTAATTAGTAGATAGCCTATCGCGCCGTAAACGGCAAACTCGATACAGGCAATACCTATGTTATCTTGATGATCCACCTCTAACGATGTATTAATATTCGGTAATGAAATATATTTAATGATATAGCTCAAAACATATAACAGTACCCACATAGCACCGCAATGAGAGACTAGCGTAAATAGGTTTTCTACCATCTTACCACTAATAAATGATGCACTGGCAAGACCAGCATACCCCGCTAAGGCAAGGCCGATGGATTTGCCCGCATAACGAATACCAATAGAGGTATTTTCAAGGTTAAAATTGCTCTGTAAAGAAGCCCCTTGGTTAGCCTTAGCAAAGCGGTACTCGCGAATTTTACTATCCAGGGCAAACATGCCTTGTAATACAAAAAAGCTAACAGTGGCTATTAGTAAGCTGCTGTAACCTTGAGTATGGCACCAATTATAAAGGCCTAAACTAATAATACAGTTTGCGATTAACATGCCTGAGTCAACCAAAGCAGCACAGACATTTTGCTTTAAAATAGCGGCTTCTTCGTTAAAGCGATATAAAATCCACTTGCGATGAATGAGATGGCCCACTTTAATGAAGGTAAATAACAAAGCGATTAAAATGACCACCTTCAGTGGATTTGATTGAGCCGCACTTAAACTGATTTCATCAAAAATATAAGCAATGGTCGCAATCACGACGAGAATTTCACTGGCAAAGCTAATCCCCATTGCAAAATTATCATGTTGTGCGAGCTCTTCTTTAAGCGCTTGTTTTGCTTTAATTTGCGTTAAGATACGAAGAAGTACTATGGTTATGCAAATTACAGCAAAACTAATAGCAATCGCGACTAAACTAGTGTTAGATAATGATAAATAATGCATGCAGATCCCTGCTAAATAATTCTTTGATAATCATTCTAGTACGGTTATTGATAAGTTAAAAGAGAGTATTTAATGAGTAATTCACAACCGCTTCCTGACGCGCTTTATCAATTAGGACAAACTCGTTTTAACGGTTTGTACCCTGAGCAGCCTGTAGACCCGTTGATTGCTAAATTACTGTCTTTGAGTGACTTCGCTTGGAGTTGCTTACAATCTCAACCCGACTTGAAAGATTGGTTGCTAGATGAAAGCACATTGGCTTGCCGTAACCCGCAGCCGCCACTTACTGATGATGACTTTACTGAGTTAGATGATGCCGCAGCGATGGCCAAGTTGCGATTATACCGAGAGAAATATTGGCTTAAGGTTGCGTTCTTAGATGTCTGTTGCCATAACCCAATTGAAGACAGTATCGCTTATATTTCTGCACTTGCTGAGCAGTTAATTGATTGTGCGAATCAATGGGCATTCGCACAAGTTGCAAAAGTCAGTGGCATGCCAACAGATGCGTTTGGAAATGCTATTCCAATGCTTGTACTAGGCATGGGAAAACTTGGGGGAGGGGAGTTAAATTACTCCTCAGATATCGATCTCATTTTTTCTTACCCAACAGATGTGCCAACTCAAGGTGGACGCCGTTCTATTGAAGCGCAAGTTTTTTACACTAAGGTTGCGCAAAAATTAATTATGGCGCTCAACCAAACCACTGTTAACGGCCAAGTTTTCCGTGTTGATATGCGCTTGAGACCTTTTGGTGAAAGTGGCCCTTTGGTAATGAGCTTTAATGCAATGGAAGATTATTACCAAGAGCAAGGCCGAGAGTGGGAACGTTATGCCATGCTAAAAGGGCGTTTGATAGGCGCTGAAAATAGCTATTGGGCTGAGTTCTATGAGTTATTAAGACCATTTGTTTATCGTCGATATATTGACTTTTCGGTGATCGAATCTTTACGAAAAATGAAACAGATGATTGCTCAAGAAGTGCGCCGGAAGCGTTTAACTAACAATATAAAACTGGGCGCTGGTGGTATCCGCGAAGTTGAATTTGTGGTGCAAGCATTGCAAATGGTGCGTGGTGGCCGTGAGGCAAACTTACAAACACAATCACTTTTATCAGCCTTACAAGAGCTTACTAACAATCAGGTTATTGACGCTAAAGAAGCGTCGCTGCTTAGGCATAATTACCTCACATTGCGTCGTATTGAGCAATACTTACAAATATTTGATGATAAGCAAACTCAAACATTGCCCGATGATGAGCAAGACCAGCAACGCTTATGTGTGTTGCTTAACAAAGCCAACTTTGATGAGTGCCTAAAAGCGATTAATGAAACAATGGCCTCAATACACAGTGAGTTTGAGCAGGTAATTGGCTTTGAAAGTGACAACGTTGATCCATGTGAAAGTGCATTTATTAGTGCGTGGGAAATGGCCGATGTGTCCTTGATGGATGATGCTAATTTAGCGTGGCAACAGGCACTTGATGATTTTAAAACACGTTTAACAAAAGCAAAAGTTGGTAGCCGTGGGCGAGATATTCTCGACAAGTTGATGCCTTTACTGCTTAAGCAATTGACAGTGAGTAAAGCCAGTAGTGATGCCTTCACTATGATTTGCCAAGTGCTCAATAAAATCATTTCTCGTACAGCTTATTTAGAGCTCTTATATGAAAACCCTGGCGCGTTAAATCAACTGGTTGCTTTGTGCTGTCACAGCAAATGGATAGGTGAACATATCTCTCGTTACCCAATTTTGCTTGATGAGTTGATTGATCCCCAAGTACTTTATAAGCCTACTCCGTTATCGGCTTATAAAGACGAAATAAGACAGTACTTCCTTCGTATAGAATACGATGATTTAGAGCTGCAAATGGAAGCCTTACGCCAATTTAAACAAACACACCAACTGCGAATTGCTGCAGCGGATGCGACAGGTGTTCTTGATGTAATGAAAGTGAGTGACCACTTAACGGCGTTGGCAGAAGCGATTGTAGAGCAGGCTGTGAACATCGCGTGGCATGCATGTGTTGCACGTTTTGGCCAACCAGCCAATACCACAGAACAAGAAAAAGGCTTCGCGGTTATTGCTTACGGTAAAACAGGTGGCTTTGAAGTAGGTTATGACTCTGATTTAGACTTAGTGTTTGTGCATAATCACGATGGTAGTAGTTATACCGATGGTGATAAGGCGATTGATTCAAGACAGTTCTATTTAAAATTAGCACAGCGTCTAATGCATCTATTTAACACACGCACTGCATCTGGCATTTTGTACGAGCTTGATACACGCTTGAGGCCTGAAGGAGCGTCAGGGCTGTTGGCAATAAACCTAGAAAGCTTTTATCACTATCAACAAACCCAAGCATGGACTTGGGAGCATCAAGCCTTAGTTCGCTCGAGAATGATTTATGGGCAGGCGTCGCTTCATTCTCGATTTGATGAGATCAGAGCAATTATTTTGTGCCAAGCACGTGATGATGGAAAATTGAAAAAAGATGTCATAGAAATGCGTGAAAAAATGCGCAATCACTTAGCGAAAGGTAATAGTGAATTATTTGACTTAAAACAAGACCATGGTGGAATGACTGATATTGAGTTTATTACACAATATTTAGTCTTAAAATATGCCCCGCAGTATCAAGAGTTAACGACTTGGCCTGATAATGTTCGTATTTTAGAGGATGCAGCTAAGCTTGGCTGTATTGATTCTGAAATGCAACATCAGCTAGTGGCTGCTTACATTGAATACCGTTCTCGTTATCATGTCATGAGCTTAAACCAGCAAGGTCGATGTGCGCCGCGCACTGAGCTCAAAGAGCATATAAGTTTGGTACAAAGTGCTTGGCAGCAAGTGTTAGCTTCTTAAGCGGCGGCAGTTTTCGCGTATGTAAGGAGAGGGCAGCTCTGTAATAACAGCCGCTCTTTGCTTGAAACAAAAGAAGGTATAAACCTCATTTTCAAAGTCGTCGTTGATAGCACGTCCCACTTGATATAAAGCGGACACAAAGTTGCTATCAACACGAAAGTGATCTTTAACGACATAATCTTTACTGAGGTACCAATAAAGCTCAATTTCTTCATTTCGAGCGTAGTCTGATAACACGTCTTTTAATGTTGTTCCGCTTTCAAAGCGACGTGGTAATACATCACCAGTCCAGTTTGGAGATGAGGGCTGAACTATCTTGCCACGCTCAAACAGAGCCATGTCTAGGCTTGTTTCAGGCTCTTTTAATTTAAGTACGTATTTATCACGCTCGTTATTTTTACTGTTAACTTGATTTCTTAGTGACGAATAAAAACGAGAAAGCCCTTGTGCGGCGGCATTTTGAGTATTTTTAATATCGATAACAGGCCCTTTACCGAATAAAAAATAAAGAGCTGCTGCAATCAAAATAATAGCTAATGATAAATGCTTAACCCAAAACCACATTTCTAATACTCTTGTTGTTGATTAGATTTATAAAACCACACAATTTAACAAATGTCACTCACTTATAATAAGAAGGGGCATTCTTATCAGGGCGCGTTTTAAAACGTCGATGTAACCACATATATTGTTCAGGTGCTCTATTAACCGCTTGCTCCATGCGTTGATTGACACGTGTTACGTCATTAAGGTTATCACCACTTGGAAAGTTTTCCATAATCGGGAGTACTTCTAAGTGGTAGCGACCTTGCTCATCACGGCAGCTAGCAAGACTCACTGTTTCACAGTGTTTACTGTTCGCAAAAAGTAGTGTGCCAGTTGTTGTTGCAGCATCTTTTACTGCATAAAATGGCGCGAATTCACAGCGGTTACGGCCGTAATCTTGATCGGGTAAGTAATAGCAAATCTTTTTATTTTTTAGTGCTTTTAGCAACCCTTTAACATCACGCTTTCCAACTAAGAACTCATTAGAACGTAAACGGCCATTGGTTGTAAAATATTCCATCAATGGATTATTGTGTGGGCGATAAAAACCAATACCTTGATACTTCAACCCCATCACTCGGCTCGCCATTTCTAAATGAAGAATGTGTGGCACGAGCATTAAAACGCCTTTGCCTGATTGTTGAATTTGTTCAAAGTATTCAAGGCCCTTGATTGAGCCATAGCACTTTCTTACACGCCACTCGGGCCACCACCATGCCATGCCTGTTTCCATCATAGCGATACCGGTGTTTTCCATATTCTTAAGCACTAGCTCTTTTTGTTCTTGCTCTGGCATGTCTGGGAAACATAGGCGGATATTGACCTCGGCTATGTGACGACGACGTTTCATAAAGCGATGAACTAATCTACCTAAACATTTTCCAAGGAATAATTGAAACTTATGTGGTAACCAAGAGATCAAAAATAAGAAGAAAACGCCAACCCATGTGAGCCAATAACGAGGACCCAAAAAGGATACTTTGAAAGGAGATGAACTAACCACTGAAAAGTCTCTAAAAAAATAAAAAGTAAGTTTAACCGCAAGTCTTTAAAAATACAAAAGCCAGCGAGAGGCTGGCTTTAAAGTAAGGACTCTATAAAAGAAATATTTAGATTTCCTTTAAACCTTGGTTAATTGCAGCAAGATCCTCAGCTGTTAATGTACCAGCGGCTTGCTTTAAACGCAGTGTTGAAACAACATAGCGGTAACGCACGTTGGCAAGGTTGCTTTTGGCGTTGTAAAGGTTTTGTGTGCTGATAAGTACGTCAACGATTGTACGTGTACCTACCTCAAAGCCAGCCTCTGTTGCTTTAAGCGCACTTTCTGCTGAAACAACCGCTTGTTGCAACGCTTTGTAAGTTGCGATATCCGATACAACTTGGTTGTAAGAAGTAATCACAGAGCGTGTAACTGCACGCAGGCTTGCTTCTAAATCTTCACTGGCTGCTACATAGAATGCACGAGCTTGTTCAGTTGCTGCGACAGTTGCGCCACCTGAATAAATAGGTAGGCTAAAGTTAACACCCACTGAGGCACTGTCCGCACGAGGCTCGTGTGAATTCCTGTTTAAGTCAGTTAGGCTGTCGCCGTACGAGGCATTTAAAGTCAGCTTAGGGTAGTGGCCAGCTTTTGCTAAGTCGATTTGATCTTTTGCAATATCAACGGTTACTTTTGATACTTGCAAGTTTAAGTTGTTCTCTTCAGCGATTTTTATGTAGTCGGTTGACTGTTTGTTAGGCGCAACAGTTGAAAACGTGTCAGTATTTAACATGTCTAACTTTGCATGGTATTTGCCTGTGATTTCACGAAGTTGTTCGCGGGCCGTTTCAACGCTGTTTTTCGCAACAATTTCTTTTGCTACAGAGTTGTCGTACTGTGCTTGTGCTTCATGTACGTCGGTAATTGCTGTCAAACCAACTGCGTAACGTTCTTTTGTTTGTTGTAATTGACGTTCAATTGCACGTTTTTCAGCCTGTACAAACTCTAAGTTGTCAATTGCGCTAAGTACATTAAAATAACCATCAGCAACACGAACAATGAGGTCTTGTCTAGCAAAGTCGTACTGTGCGTTTGCTTGCAAAGCTTGTTTATCAGCAATGCCTAATGAATTCCACGCACCCAAGTCAAACAATGTTTGGCTCAGACTAATACCGCGGCTAAATACATCTGTATCGCGGTCAAATTCAATGTAACCGGTTGTATCGTTGCCTTCGTATAATGTTGCGTCGGTTTTTTCGTACCCTAAACTTAAACCTAATTGTGGCAATAGCGCACTTAACGCGCGATCGCTCTCATAAGCTTGCGCATCTGCTTGGGCTTTTGCTTTAAGTACGGTAGGATCATTTGCTGTAGCAATCTCGTATACTTGGAGTAAATCTTCAGCGTAAGTGGCAGTAGCAGTCAAAGCGCTCGAAAAACCGATCAGCGCAGCGAGTAGTGTTTTTTTCATTATTCGTTCAGTCCTTAGACAATTTTCGTACTGTCACCATGGTACTCTTTTTTAGTGAATAACCAAAAAAAAAATGCGTAAATCTACATGTCCAAGTGTAACAGAATATAATTGAGTGAATTTTTAGCACAAAACCTAAAGGAATTAGTGTAATGAAAGTAACAGCAATCTCACAGTTTAGCCATGATGATATTGAGCTTAAACCTGTTGAACGCGCATATGATGGCTTTTTTAAAGTTAATTTATACCGCTTTCGCCACGCATTATTTTCAGGTGGTGAGTCAGTAGAGATCAAACGTGAAATCTTAGAGCGTGGTCATGCTGTTGCTGTGCTTCCATATGATCCTGTAACCGATCAGGTTTTGCTTGTTGAACAAGTGCGTATTGGTGCACTTGCATCTAAGCAGTCACCTTGGTTACTTGAGTGTATCGCCGGCATGGCCGATGGGAGTACGGACTATGAGCAAGTTGCTAAGCGTGAAGCATTGGAAGAAGCGGGCATCGAGCTTGATGAGCTTGAATTTATGATGTCTTATCTTTCAAGTCCGGGTGGCACAACAGAACGTTTATACTTGTATTTAGCGCGCACAGACTTATCTCACTATCAAGAGGGGATTTTTGGCCTTGATAATGAAGATGAAGATATTAAAACACATGTAATGTCATACACAGAAGCCATGCTCCGCTTAGAGCAAGGAGAAATCGACAATGCAGCGACAGTTATCTCGTTACAGTGGTTAGCACTGAATAAGCAACGTATACTGTCTGATTGGCAAACTGCTTAACTTACATTTTAATAATGGGGAATTATTTTGACGTACGTAACAGCTGAACAACGTTACATTCAAAGCTTACCTAAGTATTTAACTTTGTGTGAGCATAATTATGTGCGTGCGCTCAAATTACTCCCTAAAGAACGTCAAATAGGTCATGTACGAAAAGTGCAACTCGGTAATAGCACGTTTGTGGTTAAAATAGATGATACAGCAAAGTACACCATGGATATTTCTATCTCGCAAGAGACAGGAAACCTGCATGTTGTTACCCCGCTTTATCTAACTGTGCGTATGTATCATGATGCAAAAGTGGCTGAAATTGTTCATCACGACTTTCATCAACGAATAAAGCCATCTTACGCATACCCGAATCCGAATATGCATCAAAAAGATGAAAAGTATCAACTAAATGCTTTTTTGTATGACTGGCTTGTTGCGTGTGTAGAAAACGGCCGTGCAGCGCTACACTGGGATGTAAACAATGGCTTGGTTTAGTGATGCTTATCATTTTGACAAAACAACATTAAAAATTGCACATATTACAGATTGTCATTTATCAAAAGACAGACAAGGTGAGTATTTTAATGTAAATACAGCTGAGTATTTTTCGCGTTGCTTAGCTGCCATGGCAAACTTACAACTTGATTGCGTGATCTTTGGGGGGGATTTAACACAAGATCACAGCAGTAAATCGTATCAACTATTTGCTGAACTTATTGATGATTCGGCATTGTCTTGTCCTGTGTTTTGGCTACCAGGGAATCATGATGAGATTGCTGAATATGAAGCGCTTTCAAACTCGCAAATTTTAAACAGTAAACGTATTACCTTTTTAGCTGGACAATTGCTTTTAACAAACTCAAAAGGCGCGACCCCAGCAGGTTGGATAACACAAACCCACTTAAGCGAGTTAAGCGAAGCAATAGGGCAAATACCGAGTGTAGTGTTTTGTCATCATAACCCGCTACCTATTCAAGCCTACTTAGATAAGCATATGCTAGAAAATGGCCCGCAGTTTTTAAATATGTGCGTCAATAGTGAGCAATGCATTGGCGTGTTTCATGGTCACGTACATCATGAGTATACGCACAATTACCGAGACCTTAGCGTGTTTGCGACACCTGCTAGCTCAATACAATTTACTAAGCATACTATGGCGTGGCAGCAAGAAGATTTAGGGCCTGCGTTTCGTGTGATTAACTTAAATGTTGATAAGCAACAAAGCGTGCAGTTAACAACGGATGTAGTATGGCTAAACGGGTAATTTATATTCATGGTTTCAATAGCTCTGAGCAATCGTACAAAGCCGTTCGTTTTGGCGAACATATGGCTCAGTTTGATGTTGATTATAAAGTGCCGCGATTAACCCATGAGCCGTTACATGCAATTTTACAATTAGAACAACTGTTAAATGATGATACTGTATTACTCGGTAGTTCATTAGGCGGTTTTTATGCGACCTATTTGTCGCAACGTTATTCGATACCTGCGGTGGTCATTAACCCCGCGGTGCGCCCATTTGAGTTACTTGATAACTATTTAGGGCCAAACTATAACCCGTATCAAGACACCCATTACGAACTTGATACTCGTCACATGGATGCATTGCGCAGTTTATATTTGTCGCAATTAGACACCCCTTCATTGCTTTATTTGCTACAGCAAACAGGCGATGAAGTACTGCCTTTTCAGCAGGCGGTTAACTATTATTCTCAGTGTAAGCAACACGTTGAATTTGGAGGCGATCATAGTTTTATCGGCTTCGAACAAACCTTTGCAAGTATTGTAGATTTTCTTAAAATCACGTAAAACATAGCTAAGCGCATAAAAGATATAAAAACTATGAGTCAGCAAAATTATAACGCCGAAGCAATTGAAGTCTTAAACGGGTTAGAACCCGTAAAACGCCGCCCAGGTATGTACACCGACACGGTTCGTCCTAACCACTTAGGCCAAGAGGTTATCGATAATAGTGTCGATGAAGCAATGGCAGGTCATGCAACAAAAATAGATGTCATTCTTCATGAAGATAACTCGCTTGAAGTTATTGATGATGGCCGTGGTATGCCGATTGATATTCACCCTGAAGAAGGTATTCCTGGTGTGGAGCTTATTTTTACCAAGCTGCATGCCGGTGGTAAGTTCTCAAATAAAAACTATCAATTTTCAGGTGGTTTACACGGTGTTGGTATTTCAGTTGTAAATGCCCTGTCAACGCGTGTTGAAGTGACCGTACGCCGTGATGCACAGCAGTTTCGTATGGCCTTTGAGAATGGCGATAAAGTCGAAGACTTAAACGTGATTGGCACTGTGGGTAAGCGTAACACAGGGACTACCGTGCGTTTTTGGCCAGATGCCAGTTATTTTGATTCTGCTAATTTCTCGATTACTAAGCTTAATCATTTATTAAAAGCCAAAGCCGTACTCTGCCCAGGCCTGCGCATTAAGTTTACCAACAAACAAACCAAAGAAAGCCAAGAGTGGTACTACGAAACGGGCTTAAAAGATTACTTAGTTGAAGCGGTAAAAGGTTTTGAAGTATTACCAAAAGAGCCGTTTATTGGTGATTTTTCAAGTTCAACAGAAGGCGCTGACTGGGCTGTTGTATGGTTACCTGAGGGCGGTGAATCCATTGCTGAAAGTTATGTAAACTTAATTCCGACTGCGCAAGGTGGTACGCATGTTAATGGTTTACGCCAAGGCTTACTTGAAGCAATGCGTGAATTCTGTGAATTCAGAAATTTATTACCCCGTGGTGTGAAGCTAACGCCAGATGATATTTGGGAGCGCTGTAGCTATGTGTTGTCGGTTAAAATGCAAGACCCACAATTTGCTGGCCAAACCAAAGAAAAATTATCATCTCGTTCGTGTGCTGCATTTGTATCGGGTGTGGTGAAAGACTCATTTAGCTTATGGTTAAACGAACACACCGAGACTGCTGAATTATTAGCTGAGCTATGTATCTCAAATGCACAGCGCCGATTACGTGCTGCTAAAAAAGTTGTGCGTAAGCGCATTACCTCAGGCCCCGCGTTACCGGGTAAATTGACCGATTGTAGTGCCCAAGATAATGACCGTACTGAATTATTCTTAGTAGAGGGTGACTCTGCGGGCGGCTCGGCTAAACAAGCTCGCGACCGTGAATTTCAAGCAATAATGCCACTGCGCGGTAAAATTCTTAATACGTGGGAAGTCGAATCCGGACAGATTTTAGCATCGCAAGAGGTGCATGATATTTCAGTGGCTCTAGGTATCGACCCTGATTCAAGTGATTTATCGGGTCTGCGTTATAACAAGATTTGTATTTTGGCTGATGCTGACTCAGATGGATTACACATTGCCACATTATTATGCGCACTGTTTGTTCGTCATTTCCCTGCGCTCATTAAAGAAGGTCATGTATTTGTAGCCATGCCACCGCTGTTTCGTATTGATATCGGTAAAGAGGTGTATTACGCCCTCGATGAAGATGAGAAGAATGGTATTTTGGCTCGCATCGAAGCTGAGAAAAAGCGTGGTAAAGTGAATGTTCAACGCTTCAAAGGGTTAGGTGAAATGAACCCGTTGCAGTTAAGAGAAACAACGATGGATCCAAATACCCGTCGTTTGGTGCAATTAACACTCGATGAAGAAGAGCAAACCATGGAAATGATGGATATGTTACTTGCGAAGAAACGTTCATCAGATCGCCGTCAGTGGTTAGAAGATCACGGTAACCGCGCGCAAGTTTAATACAGGTACATTTGCAGCCTAACGGTTGCTAAACGAATTAAAGGGCAAGAAAAATGAAAAAACTACTGACCTCATTTTTATCGCTGAGCTTACTATCAGCGCCAGCAATGGCTGAAGATATTCTTGATAAACTAACGGTTGCTGAAGGCTTCAAAGTAAGCTTATTCGCCGATGATGTTGAAAATGCACGACAAATTGCCGTATCAAAAAAAGGCATAGTGTACGCAGGTTCGCGTAAAGCAGGTAATGTATATGCACTGATTGATCATAACAGCGATGGTGTAGCCGATAAGAAAATTGTTATTGCTAAAGGATTAGAAATGCCATCGGGCTTGGCAATAAAAGGAGATGATTTATATGTTGCTGAAGTGTCGCGTATTATTCGCTTTAAAGACATTGATAAACACCTCAAAGCCCCTAAGTTTGAGGTGGTGTATGATAAATTCCCAACTGACCGCCATCATGGTTGGAAATTTATTAGCTTTGCCCCAACAGGTGAGTTAATTGTGCCTGTTGGCGTGCCATGTAATATTTGTGCTGAAGATGACAAGTACGGTCGCATTTTTTCACTTAATGTTGATACCAAAGAAATCAAAACCATTGCTCAGGGCGTTCGTAACTCAGTGGGTTTTGACTATCACCCAACAACAAATGCGTTTTGGTTCAGTGATAACGGCCGTGACATGATGGGCGATGATATCCCGCCTTGCGAAATTAACCGAGTTGGTGAAGGTGAAGAGGGGGCGCATTATGGTTTCCCTTATGTTCACGCAGGGGCGATTTTAGATCCTGAGTTTGGTAAAGGTAAAAATATCGCTGATTATAAATCGCCTGCGCTTGCACTGGGTGCGCATGTTGCACCATTAGGCATTCATTTTTACAACGGCAAGCAGTTCCCAGCTAAATACAAAGAACAGTTATTTGTTGCTGAACATGGTTCTTGGAATCGCAGTAAAAAATCGGGTTACAGAGTTATGCTAGCTAATGTTGAACAAGGTCGTATTACTAAATACACCCCATTCATCACAGGCTTTATGCAAAACGAAGAAACATTTGGTCGCCCAGTTGCATTTGCAGAGCTTGCAGATGGCAGCTTATTGATCTCAGACGACTTTGCTAACGTGATCTATCGTGTTAGTGCTAAGAAAAAATAGGTAAGCGTTAATGAGTGATACAGATACCTTGCTGATGCAAGGCATAGAACAACAAACGATGGGGCGTTTTACCGAAGACGCCTACTTAAACTACTCAATGTACGTCATCATGGATCGCGCTTTACCGCATGTAGGTGACGGTCTAAAACCTGTACAGCGTCGTATCATTTATGCAATGAGCGAATTGGGATTATCGGCGCAGGCAAAATATAAAAAATCAGCGCGTACCGTAGGTGATGTACTGGGTAAATACCACCCACATGGTGATAGCGCTTGTTATGAAGCCATGGTGTTGATGGCGCAACCATTTTCTTATCGCTACCCGCTGGTGGACGGTCAAGGTAACTGGGGTGCTGCGGATGATCCTAAGTCATTTGCAGCGATGCGTTACACTGAAGCTCGTTTATCAAAGTTCTCGGAAGTTCTACTAAAAGAGCTTGGTCAAGGCACTGTTGATTGGACCGCCAACTTCGATGGTACACTTGATGAGCCGATGGTACTGCCTGCGCGTTTACCGCACATTTTACTCAATGGTGTGACCGGTATTGCAGTGGGTATGGCAACCGATATTCCACCACATAATGTGCGTGAGGTGGCCAGTGCCTGTTGCTTATTACTTGATAAGCCAAAAACTGAAATCGAAGAGCTGCTTGAGTTAGTGCATGCGCCTGACTACCCTACAGAAGCTGAGATAATCACGCCCAAAGACGATATCCGTAAGATTTATCAAACGGGACGTGGATCTATTAAAATGCGTGCAATTTACACTGAAGAGCAGGGCGATATTGTTATCACAGCATTACCGCACCAGTGTTCAGGAGCAAAGGTTTTAGAGCAAATTGCAGCACAAATGAATGCTAAAAAGCTGCCGATGGTGGCTGATTTACGTGATGAATCTGATCACGAAAACCCAACCCGTATTGTGATAGTGCCACGCTCGAACCGCATTAAAGCTGAGCCGTTAATGGCGCACTTATTTGCAACCACAGATTTAGAAAAGAACTACCGCGTAAACTTAAACATGCTTGGCCTAGATGGTCGTCCGCAAGTGAAAGATTTACGTAGTATTTTAACTGAGTGGTTAACGTTTCGCCGTGAAACAGTCAGACGCCGCTTACAGTATCGCTTAGATAAAGTGCTTGCACGTTTGCATATTTTAGAAGGTTTATTAACGGCCTTTTTAAATATCGACGAAGTCATAGAAATTATTCGTACTGAAGATAAGCCAAAACCTGTATTAATGGAACGCTTTGGTATTACGGATATTCAAGCCGAAGCGATTTTAGAGTTAAAACTACGTCACTTAGCTAAACTTGAAGAATTCAAGATCAAAGGCGAGCAAGATGAACTTGCCCTTGAGCGTGACAAATTAGAGCAAATTCTGGGCTCTGAACGTCGTATGTCGACGTTGATGAAAAAAGAAATCCAAGAAGCTGCTGACATGTATGGTGATGATAGACGCTCACCAGTTGTTGAACGTTTGGAAGCAAAAGCGCTGAGCGAAAAAGATTTAATCCCTTCTGAATCAGTGACGGTTGTATTATCAGAAAAAGGCTGGGCGCGTGTTGGTAAAGGGCATGACTTAGATGTAGAAGGTTTAAGTTATAAGTCAGGTGACAGTTACAAAGCCTCTGCGCGTGGTAAGAGTAATCAGCCTGCGGTATTTCTTGATTCAAATGGGCGTGCTTTTGCGACTGATGCGCATAGCTTACCTTCTGCACGTAGCCAAGGTGAGCCTATGACGGGTCGCTTTAATTTAAGTGCGGGTGCTAACTTTGAGCATGTTGTGATGGCCGAAGATAATCAAGAACTCTTGATGGCATCAGATGCGGGTTATGGTTTCATCAGTGACTTTAAAGATCTCGTGAGTAAAAATAAAAATGGTAAAGCATTGGTCAGTGTTCCGAAAGGGGGTGAACTACTTGCGCCAATTCGCATTACTGATATTGCCACTGACTATTGTATGGCTATTTCAAACGAAGGCCGTATGTTGTTGTTCCCACTACGTGATTTGCCTAAACTAGGTAAAGGTAAAGGCAATAAAATTATTTCTATTCCAGGTGCGAAAGTACAGGCGAGGGAAGAGTTTGTAAAAGTGCTGGCTGTAGTGCCCGAGGGGAGCAGTGTAACGCTTCATGCTGGTAAGCGTAAATTGACCTTAAAGCCAAGTGACCTTGAGCATTATCATGGCGAGCGTGGGCGAAGAGGGAATAAGTTACCACGTGGCTTACAGCGAGTAGATGAAGCTGTAATAGAAGCAACACAGACCGATGACATAACGGAGCCATCGGTTGATGATATAACAGAATAATACAAGGCCTGCTTAGCAGGCCTTTTTTATTGGGGTAGAATAAAAAGATATATTTTTAGCGCACACATGTAAGCTAAAAGCTATTGCAGAGGCACTTTTCACGTTATAATGCGCGCTGATTTACCCGAGGAGAATCCGTTTGTTAGCTGTTTTTCGTATTATTATCATGGCGTTATTTATCGTGTTTAGCTGCCTTTTTGGCTTAGTCTTATGCATCATTAAGCCATTTCATACCAATAACGTACATATTATTTCTGGCTGGTTTAGCAAAATGGCTAACTTGCTGGGAGTAAAACTTGAATTACGTTACCATGCGGATGCAAAAACAGTTGGCCCTGCAGTGTATGTGGCTAATCATCAGAATAACTACGATCTATTTACCTTGCCTGCAATGGTGCCTGAAAATTGTGTGAGTCTTGGAAAGAAAAGCCTGAAATGGATCCCATTCTTTGGGCAGCTATATTGGTTATCAGGTAATATTTTAATTGATCGTGCTAATCGTTCAAAAGCCGCAGGTACGATTTCAAAATCAGCTGAGAAAATTAAGCAAAAAGGTCTATCGGTTTGGATGTTCCCTGAGGGCACGCGAAGCTATGGCCGTGGCTTGTTACCTTTTAAAACGGGGGCTTTTCATACAGCAATGAGTGCTGATGTACCTGTTGTGCCAGTTTGCATGAGCACAACGCATAAAACTATTAAGCTAAATCGCTGGGATAATGGTACAATTTACCTCGAAATGTTAGCGCCAATTTATCTTGATAAAGACGTATCTGCTCGTGATCATGCATCGCATGTTCATCAGATTATGGCTGCTAAAATAACTGAATTAGATGCTCAAGTGAGAAATAAATAATGGAAAATTGGCGCGAGATTACTGAAGACATCGTTACTTCATTACTTGAAGATGGCTCAGATCCTGAAGTACTGTACGAAGTAGAACACCACTTTGTTAGCGAAAATTTTGAACAGTTAGAGCAAGCCGCTTTAGCTGCTTTTAAACTCGGTTACGATGTTGAAGAGCCTGCTGAACTTGAGCTAGAAGATGGCGAAAAAGTATGGAGCTTTGATGTGGTTGTTGAGTGTGAGCTTGATGTCGAAGCCATTATGGAAGATGTCGATAAGCTTGAAGCGCTCGCTCAACAATCAAACGTTGAATACGATGGTTGGGGAACTTACTTTCAAGAGTAATTTTGTAAGCGTGAAATTTATTTTGTGCGCGATTTAAAGTCGCGCCTATGATCTGAAGTCTTTTTGTCTCGTACTAATTTCGTATTTACTCTCCTTGCTATAGACATTTTTAATCAATTGGCGATAATAAAAAACTCGATGTTTTTATAAACTAAGCTCACATATGCTTGTAACCTTACCCATTGCCGAACTAGTACCAGGGATGTTTGTTGACAGTGTCAGTAAGCAGCACGAGCACATTAATAGCGTTAAAATTAAAACCCGTGGGTTAGTTAGAGATAAAAGTATTATTCAACGTCTGGTGTCTGAAGGTGTTGAAGAACTCCTCATTGACTTCACTCAAAGTGATGTTGCGCTTCCGGCTAAATACCAGCCCAAACCTGTAGAAAAACCCAAGCCAAAAAAAGAAAAAAAAGTTGCTGAAAAAGGCATATCGGTCGAACAAGAGTTCGTGAAAGCGAGTGTTAACTACGAACAGCATAGTCGTAAGTTGCAAGTTTTATATTCAGATATCACATCAGGTTTGAAAATGAATATGACACTGCTTGATGAAGTCGTGGTTGATATCGTTAGTTCTGTATTTCGTAATCACAACGCCATGACGATTCTTACTCGCTTGAGAGACAAGCATATTTACAACTGGCGACATATGATCAATACGGCCATTCTGGTGAGTGTATTCGCTAAATATCTTGGATATAAAGAGCAAACTGTTAAAGAATTGGCAATGGGAGCACTACTGCACGATATTGGGCAAGCTAAAATGCCACAGGGTGTGCTGTCTAAGCCAAGTCAGCTTAATGACAATGAAATGCAGGTTGTGAAAAAACACGTTGCGCAGAGCCTAGGCTTAGTCAAAGGTGAAAAGGGCATTACGCCGTTAATGCTTGATATGATTGTTAATCATCATGAACGATTAGACGGAAGTGGTTACCCAAGAGGCATTACAGCCGAAAAGCTAAGTCGTCCTGCCAGAATAATGGCAATTGTTGATGTTTATGATGCAATTACTGCTGATAGACCTCACCAAATGGGAGAGGAGCCTATTTCGGCACTGCGTTATTTATTAGCGAATAAACAGTTATTTGACTCAGAACTCGTACAACGATTTATAAAGTGTTTGGGTGTGCATCCTGTCGGATCGATTGTGAAGTTAAACAATGAACGTTTAGCGTTAGTTATGGAAGGCAATCAGGACAATCCGATAAAGCCAAAAGTGAAAATCTTTTATAATGCGAAGCACAAACATCATATTACAGCGAAAGATGTTCACTTAAGTGAAGAGCATGATCTAAAAATAATATCGAGTATTAAGCCCCTTGACTATCAACTTAATTTGGCTCGTTTGTTAAAAGAGCATCTTCTTGTTTAGACTTCACACAGCGCTTTTTAGCGTTTCGTTTTGCAGAAATAAATGCACCACTAAAACAACTCGTCATTAATACTAGCCACAGCAATGTGCCTTTCTCTACGTGCAGTGCCACACAGCATAACACCAGCGATAATACAGAGCTGAGCATGGCACTTAACCAGTAGTGGTTAACAGGGTTATCACAGTCACCAGCCTTAGTGCATGCGCAATAATTTGCCTTACAGAAATAGTGCACGCTTAAACCACATAGAATTAACGCTGCGATTATCAATGCAATAACCATAACTTTTGCCCAAATAATTTCAATTGCGTTTAGTTTAAGGGGCATAAAATAACATGTCAATCTAAATGATAATTACTATCGTTTGGTGTTTTTGTAACTAGACATCGGACGAGTTTTAAAAAGTTGTTACCTTGTTGTTAAAATGTGGTTTTTTTACCTCTTTCTAACGAAAAGTTACAGTTTTTTGATCTTAATTAAGGTAATGTTCGAAAGTTTGTAATTATTAGAATAATACATCTAATACCAACGCACAGCATTGACCTTTATGCTTAAATAATAGGTTGCCTCTGTGTTTGTTGGTTTAGCTAACATACAAGTTTGCAAGAGGACACAGATTATGAAATTCACTAGAACATTGATTGCAGCATCACTTGCTGTTGTTTCTGCTGACAGCTTTGCTGCAGCCTTCCAATTAGCAGAGCAAAACGTATCAGGCTTAGGCCGTGCCTATGCTGGTGAAGCAGCGGTTGCTGATGATGCGTCAGTAGTAGCGCGTAACCCTGCACTTATGTCTTTATTTAAAACTAAGCAAATCTCAGTTGTGGGTATTGCTGTTATTCCAGATGTAAGCTTAGAAGGTGAATCAGCTGCATACGGTTTAGATGAGAATGTGCTTGATGATAGTAGCATTGCTCCTTCAGCATTTATCCCTGCGGGTTATTTCACAATGCCATTAAACGACAAAGTATCGTTAGGTTTTGGTGCGTTTTCTAACTTCGGTCTTTCAACAGAGTTTAATAATAATTACGCGGCAGGCTCAATTGCTGGTGAAACTGAAATCGTTACAGTTAACATGAATGCAAGTGCATCATATAAGTTCAACGAACAGTTCAGCTTAGGCCTTGGCTTAAACTATGTATATGCCGATGCGAAAGTAGTTCGTAATGCGGGTGTTAATCCACTCGGTGTACCAGCAGAGACTGAAATTGTTCATCTTGAAGGTGATGATTACGGCTTTGGTTGGAACATTGGTGCTATGTATCAATTAGACGAAAACAACCGTTTTGGTTTTAACTACCGTAGCGAAACAGACATCGACTTTGATGGTGAGTACGCAAATGGCTTACCTGCTGCATTTGGTGGCACTGCGGGCGTTAAAGTACCAGGCGCACTTGAGTTAACGCTTCCAGCTATTGCTGAGTTTTCTGGTTCACACCAGTTAGATAAAAAGCTAGGCGTACACTACAGCATTCAATGGACTGGTTGGGATAGCTTCCAAAAATTAGAAGCTTATGTACCAGGTAACGAAGCACCAGTATTTAGAAAAGAAGAAAACTTCTCTGATGCAATGCGTTACTCTATCGGTACAGACTATCAGTACAGCGATGCATTACTTCTTCGTGCCGGTATTGCTTACGATGAGTCACCAGTTGATCAATCTCACTTATCAATCTCTATTCCTGATACAGATCGTTTCTGGTTCTCATTTGGTGGTAACTACGCATTTAGTGAAAACTCAAACGTTGACTTAGGTGTGAGTATTCTTCGCGGTAAAACACAGAACTTTACAGAAGAAGATAGCTTTGCAAAAGCATTAGGCCAAGAAGCATCATGGGACTTTGAATCGAAAGGTCACGCAGTGCTAATTGGTGCTCAGTACAACTACACGTTTTAATAGTGACGCGACGTAAAGTCGCTGCTATAGAGCATTAAAAAGCCGCGCTATAACATTGTTATAGCGCGGCTTTTTTGTAAGCGCGAATAAATCGCGCTTTATATATGCTGTTATAGACTTTCGATTTTCGCTTTTTGCGCTAATAGTTTGTCTTTCGCATCGGTAAACTCAGCCAGTTTAGCATGCTCTTTAGCAAGCACGGCTTCTGGGGCGTTATTTACGAACTTTTCGTTAGCCAACTTGTTTTGAACCTGTGCTAAGCCTTTTTCTGCTTTTTCAAGCTGCTTCGCGATACGAGCTAATTCAGCTTCAACATCGATTAGGCCAGCCATTGGGATCATGATCTCAAGGTTACCAACATACGATGTTGCGCACGCAGGTGCATCGTCTTTGTTATCAAGAAGCGTGAACTCTTCAAGCTTAGCGAGAGACGCTAAGAATGCTTCGTTTTCAGTTAAGCGTCGCTTGTCTTCATCAGACGCATTAGCAAGTAACACAGATAGTGGCTTACTTGGGCTGATATCCATTTCACCACGGATGTTACGGATCGCAAGAATGAATTGTTTAACCCATTCAAGGTCGTCCATCGCTTGACTATCAACATTTGCTTCATTGTACACAGGGAAGCCTTGTACCATGATGCTGGTGTTGGCTGTTTCGATGCCCGCAAGCGGTGCAACACGTTGCCAAATCGTTTCTGTGATATAAGGCATCATTGGGTGCATTAATCGCAGTAAGCTTTCTAGTACTGTGATTAGGGTATGACGTGTACCACGTTGCTGTGCTTCGTTACCTTTAAACAATACTGGTTTAGTAAGTTCTAGGTACCAGTCACAGAATTGGTTCCAAGTGAACTCATAAATCGTATTTGCTGCTAGGTCAAAGCGGTAGTTTTCTAAGTGCTCTGTGTAGGTTTTAACAGTTGCTTCAAATTGGCCTAAAATCCAACGATCAGCGAGTGAGTACTGTTTTTCAGCATCTGTAGCGAAACCACAGTCTTGCTCTTCTGTGTTCATTAATACGTAACGGCTCGCGTTCCATAGTTTGTTACAGAAGTTACGGTAACCTTCAAGGCGGTTCATATCCCAGTTGATATCACGACCCGTTGATGCCATTGCTGCAAGGGTGAAACGTAGCGCGTCTGTACCGTGTGCTTCGATGCCGTTTTCGAATGTTTTACGAGTGTTCTTTTCAATCTTCTTCGCTAGTTGTGGCTGCATCATATTACCAGTGCGCTTTTCAACTAGGCTTTCAAGATCGATACCGTCAATCATGTCGATAGGATCAAGTACGTTACCTTTCGATTTAGACATCTTATCGCCGTTTTCATCGCGGATAAGGCCAGTTACGTAAACGGTTTTGAATGGTACTTGTGGCTTGCCGTTATCATCTTTGATGAAGTGCATGGTCATCATGATCATACGAGCAACCCAGAAGAAGATGATGTCGAAACCTGTTACCAATACGTCAGACGGGTGGAAAGTTTTTAAATCATCAGTGTTTGCAGGCCAACCTTGCGTTGAGAAAGTCCAAAGCGCAGACGAGAACCACGTATCTAAAACGTCTTCATCTTGCTTAAGTGCAACATCATCAGCAAGGTTGTTATCTCGGCGTACTTCAGCTTCGTCACGACCAACGTATACGTTACCTTCGTTGTCGTACCAAGCAGGGATGCGGTGACCCCACCAAAGCTGACGTGAAATACACCAGTCTTGTACGTCGTTCATCCACGAGAAGTACATATTCTCGTATTGTTGAGGTACAAATTTAATGTCGCCATTTTTAACTGCTTCTTTTGCAGGCTCAGCAAGTGGTGCTACGCGCACGTACCACTGATCAGTAAGAAGAGGCTCAATCACTACACCAGAACGGTCACCGTAAGGTACAGTTAGGCTGTGATCTTCGATTTTTTCTAATAGGCCAAGTTCTTCAAACTCGCTCACAATCGCTTTACGTGCATCAAAGCGGTCAAGGCCGTGTAGACGCTCAGGAATTGGCGCATCTAATTCAAGCTCTTTACCGTCGAATGTATAGCTTTCGCCTTCGCTTAATACCGCAGCATCTTTGTTGAAGATGTTGATCATTGGTAGTTGGTGACGTTTACCTACTTCGTTATCGTTAAAGTCGTGGGCAGGGGTGATTTTCACACAACCTGTGCCTTTTTCCATGTCTGCATGCTCATCGGCAACAATTGGAATGCGACGGTTAACGATAGGGAGTAAAATATCTTTACCGATCAGGTCTTGGTAACGTTCATCATCAGGGTTAACTGCAACACCTGTATCACCTAGCATTGTTTCAGGACGTGTTGTGGCAACAATGATGTAGTCTTTACCATCTTTGGTTTTTACGCCATCAGCAAGTGGGTAACGTAAGTTCCACATGTGACCTTGTTTGTCTTTGTTTTCAACTTCAAGATCAGAAATAGCAGTGTGAAGTTTAGGGTCCCAGTTAACTAGACGCTTACCACGGTAGATTAAGTCTTCTTTGTGAAGACGTACGAATACTTCTTTAACCGCTTCAGAAAGGCCTTCGTCCATAGTGAAACGCTCACGGTCCCAATCTACTGACGCACCTAAGCGACGTAATTGTTTGGTGATAGTGCCACCTGAGTGGTTTTTCCACTCCCAGATTTTATCGATAAATGCATCACGGCCTAGGTCATGACGTGTTTTACCTTCTTCAGCTGCAAGCTTACGCTCAACAAGCATTTGTGTTGCGATACCAGCGTGATCAGTACCTACTTGCCATAAAGTGTTATTGCCTTGCATACGCTTTAAGCGTGTTAGCGTATCCATAATGGTATCTTGGAACGCATGGCCCATGTGTAAGCTACCTGTGACGTTTGGTGGCGGAATCATGATTGAGTAAGCGTCACCTTGGCCAGACGGTTTAAAGTAGCCTTTTTCTTCCCAGTCTTGATATAAAGACTGTTCAATATCTTGCGGATTGTAGGTTTTATCCATTACACAGAACCTTAAATAAATGCTTAAATGTCAATTTCTTGCGTTGCAATATGGGCGCCCAGTTGGCGAAGCTTTTTAAACCGCTCACGGGCGGCTTGTTTAGCGTTAGGCTCAACGGGGACAAAATCAAAAACCTGCTGAAAACGGCGAATAAAATCCGGTAGGTGTTCAGCTAAGTTGATTAATATTTTTCTGTTGCCGACAGGTGGAGTCATACCAATTTCAACCGGAGCGCCACCTTTGGGGCCTTCACCTTGTAGGTTGTGTGGTATGAAGCTATCTGGCTCAAATGACCAGATGATGTCGTCGATTGTGTGGGCCGTGTCAGTGTTATCGGCGTAAATAAATACGCGATGACCAAGACGATACTGATCTGCTGCTATTTTTGCGGCAAGATCAAAACATGCTTTATCAGCTTGCTGGCTGTTACCATCTTGTTTTAGAACGTAAAATTGTGCGTTCATGCTCATTGTGACTTTCGTCCCCACAGATACACAGATCAAAGCAGAGATTTTGACATAGAACGCGTGTTGCTTCAATTAATAAGGCGCCATTTGGCGCCTTATTTAGGGTTAGTTGTAAGCTTGCGATAAGGCTTAGTCGTGACTTGCTTCACTCACGCCTGCGCGGTTTAGTAAATACTGAGTCAGCATAGGTACAGGACGACCGGTTGCACCTTTGTTTTTACCACCGCTGCGCCATGCTGTACCTGCGATATCTAAATGCGCCCAATTGTATTTTTTGGTGAATTTAGATAAGAAGCATGCAGCTGTAATCGTACCTGCAGCACGACCACCTAAGTTGGTGAAATCAGCGAATGGGCTTTCAAGTTGCTCTTGATAGTCATCCCAAAGCGGTAGCTGCCATGCGCGGTCGCCACTTTGCTCAGACGCTTTTAGTAGGTCATGGGCAAGAGGGTTATGGTTTGATAGTAAACCTGTGGCATGTGAACCCAATGCAATAATACACGCACCTGTCAGTGTTGCTACGTCAACTACGGTATCAGGGTCAAAACGCTCAACATAAGTGAGTGCATCACACAGTACTAAACGGCCTTCGGCATCGGTGTTTAACACTTCAACTGTTTGACCCGACATAGTTGTTAAAATGTCACCAGGGCGATAAGCATTTGAGCCAGGCATGTTTTCACACCCCGCTAAAACACCGACAACGTTAATAGGTAACTGCATTTGCACTAATGCGCGCATCGTACCAATAACACCCGCTGCACCACCCATGTCGTATTTCATTTCATCCATGGCTTCGCCTGGCTTGATTGAAATACCACCTGAGTCAAAGGTTAAGCCTTTACCCACTAACACGATTGGCGCTTGATCTTTGTCGCCACCTTGATAGTTAATTACCGACATAACCGATTCATTTGCGCTGCCACGGCCAACTGCTAGGTATGAATTCATGCCCAGCTCTGCCATTTTTTCTTCGCCGATAATATCAACCGTTACATTATCGAAGTTATCAGCAATTTCTTGTGCTTGTTCACCTAAATACGCTGGATTACAGATATTTGGTGGCATATTGGCAACGTCTTTACATAATTTGCTACCCGCTGCGATGGCTAGGCCATGCTCAATTGCACTTTCGCCAATCGTTAACTCGCGACGTGTTGGTACGTTAAAAACGATTTTACGTAGTGGACGGCGAGGGTCGCTTTTTTTACTTTTCAGTTGATTGAAGGTGTATAGGCAATCTTGTGTTGTTTCAACTGCTTGACGCACTTTCCAATAGGTGTCACGACTTTTAACATGTTGCTCTGTTAAAAAGCATACCGCTTCCATCGAACCGGTTTCGTTTAGTGTATTAATTGTTTTAGAGATGATCTGCTTATATTGCTTGTCATCTAACTCACGTTCTTTACCACAACCAACAAGCAATACGCGCTCGCTCAGTACATTAGGTACATGATGTAGTAATAATACTTGTCCTGGCTTTCCTTCAAGATCACCGCGGCGAAGTAAGTTAGAGATATAACCATCGCTAATTTTATCTAGCTGCTCACCAATGGGGGATAAACGACGTGGCTCATAAACGCCAACTACAATACATGCGCTACGTTGCTTTTCTGGACTACCACTTTTTACGCTAAATTCCATTGTCACTCCTAGTGTTGAGTCATTTAACCTTTAAAAATAAGGGCAAGAAATTCATTTTTTAGTCCTTTCTTACATTTTTTAGTTTATTAATACTAATATTAGCTCATAAACTATGACTCTATTTACGTGTTTTTGAACTTTATCTTATTGTGAATATCAATATCACATAATTGAGGCCATCTGTACCATTTATGCAAGATTATATGTTCTTGCTAGGTATGATATTTCACTATGATGGCATATAATAAAGTGAGTAAAATAACTAGTTTACTCAAAATTTCTTACTATTCCAGTGAAACACGATGTTTAACAGGGGCGAGCATTGCTAATTTTTCGTTATTTGACCACTGAAGTCTTAAAGTCGCAGGTCGCCGTATTTCTAACTTTGATGACCATTTTTGTGTCACAAAAGTTTGTTGTTATTTTAGGGGATGCCTCCGAAGGGGGACTTCCTGCAAAACTTGTACTATCCATGATCGCGCTAAAGCTCCCTCAGCTTGCCTCGCTTATTCTACCTCTTAGTATTTTCTTGGGGATTATATTAGCCTATAGCCGCATTTATGCTGACAGTGAAATGACCGTGCTTAAGGCATGTGGAGTGAGTGAGTGGTATGTGGTACGTGTAACACTTATTTCAAGCGTGGTTCTTGCCATACTAGCGGGTGTATTAACCTTATATGTCGCTCCGTGGGCAAGCGAACAAGAATACCAGTTAAAAGAGCAGGCAAAAGCGGATGCCGGTTTATCAGCACTAAGGGCGGGACGTTTTCAACAAACGGGTAACGAAAAAGCAGTCGTGTTTATTCATAATATTGAAAACAGTGGAAAAGAGTTACATAAAGTGTTTGTTGCCCAGCTACCTGAACGTGAAAAAGGTGATTTAGCACGTTTAGTTTATGCAGAGCGTGGTGTTGTTATTGAGCAAGAAAATGGCGAGCAACAACTCGTTCTCAACGATGGTAAGCGTTACGAAACAGATGGCGAGTCAGCTGCTTTAAACCTAACAGAGTTTGATGGTTACAGTGTGCAAATACAAGATCAAGAAATTGAGCACCAACGCCGTAAGCTAGAAGCGGTTCCTACTTTTGATTTATTTAAAATGAAAACTTCTGAGGCAATCGCGCAATGGCAATGGCGTATTGCTATACCGCTTTCAATACCTTTACTTACTTTGCTAGCAGTGCCTTTAAGTGTTGTTAATCCACGCCAAGGTAAATTTGCTAAACTAGTGCCTGCGATCAGCTTATATTTGGGTTACTTTATTTTATTAAATGCGGCTAAGTTTGCAGTTGAAGATGGCAAAATCCCTCCTTCAATAGGTCTTTGGTGGATTCATTTATCAGCATTATTCATAGGTGGATTATTGATTATTAAGGGTCGCCCACTAGGCGCTTGGTTAAAGGCTGTTGTGACTAAGCGGGAGTTAAGCGCATGATGAAAACACTCGATTGGTACTTGGGCCGCAGCATTATTCAAACAACAGGTTTTGCATTAATGGTGCTGGTTGGTATCAGTACGTTAATAAAGTTTATTGAGCAGCTTAAATCGGTTGGTCGTGGTAGTTACGATATTGCGACTGCACTTATCTACACCTTGTATAGCATGCCGGGTGATTTAGTTATATTTTTTCCAATGGCTGCGCTCATTGGTGGTTTAACAGGACTGGGGGCACTGGCATCAAATAGTGAGTTAGTTGTTATGCAGGCTGCGGGAATGTCGCGCTTGCAAATTATTGCCTCTGTAATGAAAACCGCTATGTTCATGGCTATTTGTATGATGGCCCTAGGTGAGTGGGGGGCGCCAGAAGCGCAGTTAAAAGCCAAAGAGATACGTAACCATGCTATTTACGGTGGTGATGTGTTTAGTGCCCAGCAAGGTGTATGGGCAAAAGATGGTAGCAATTTTATTAATATAGAAGACGTTGATCAGCAAGGTATTTTACGTGGTGTTCATATGTATCACTTCGATAAATCTTTGCAATTAACGCAAATCACTAAAGCTGAAGAAGCAGTTAACCGTCAAGATGGTTGGCTACTTCGCGATGTAAATAAAGTGAAGATCACGCCAGAAAAAATCACCACAGAACAGCAAGATGAAGAGTTTTACGACTCACAGCTGACGGCCGAAAAGTTGGGGGTAGTATCTGTAAAACCAGAGTCACTTTCATTTACAGGGCTTTGGTCTTATTTAAGTTATTTACAACAAAATGAGCAAGACACAAGTACATATGAGCTTGCGTTGTGGCGTAAATTTATGCAGCCGATATCTATCGCAGTAATGTTATTAGTGGCTTTATCGTTTATTTTTGGCCCGCTACGCACAGTAACTATGGGCGCACGCATCATCATGGGTGTTATAACGGGGATTACTTTCCACCTAACAAACGAAATTTTTGGCCCTGTTGTTATGGTTTATCAAATACCTGCCGTAATAGGAGCCGTGTTGCCAAGTATCTTGTTTATTGGTTTTGCAACCTATTTATTGAACAAACGAGTGTAACACTCAGCACAAAAAAAGCGTGGTTTTGAAGCCACGCTTTTTTGTGCTTGTATGCAGCTTAATCTAATGAGCGATAAATGCGCTTGTTTTCTTCTTTTGTAAGCGTGATCACTTCTGTTTTAGCTACATAATCTTGCAGTGCCCGCTTATTTTTAAAATCAATTAATACCACTAAATTACCCAACCCCAGTAGTGCGCTAATTGCTCTAAGAGCGCCCTGAGGCCAGCTTATTAGATTACCATCGAGTGTTTGTACTTTTAAACGCCATGCGCGCATACCAATCGTTTGGCCACTTTTAGCCCAAAAATAGCTAAAGAAAGCGACGCTCACTAATACCAATAAAGCGCTGCGAATCCCATAAAAAAGTGGTGAGTTTTGAATATAAGCTGAGACATCTTCTGCATCTCCAATAGTTAATATGTCTAGCGAAATTAAAGCTTGAATAGCAAGTAGATAAAGCACAGTTGTCAGCATCGCAAACGCAATGACAACTAATGTATCGTAGATTAAAGAAGCAAAACGGCGCCAAAAACCGGCACGTGGAAACTCAGCTGACATAGACAATCTCATCCAATTAAATTGCGCAGTAGTTTAGCAAAGTACTCACAAAACAAGAAATACTTAGCGATTGTTTAGTAATTCGACAAACAGGTCTGACCTGCTATAGTTGAAAAAATAATAAAAAGAGCACACACAATGTCTATTTCAAAAAGTGAAACTCATCATGTTTTTAATCAGCCTCAACCATTAGAAAACTATAATGTTTATCAAGCCGATGATGTTTTGAAATATTGGCAAAAGCAATTTTCAGGTCAGTGGGGCACTGCGCATCTAACTGCATTTGGGGAGCAAGTGGGTGGTGCATTACTAAAAGCTGGATTCTTAGCAAATAAGCACTTACCTGAACTAACGACTCACAGTCGGTTTGGCGAACGCATAGATCAAGTTGATTATCACCCGAGTTACCACCAATTAATGCAGCACGCTATTGAGCAAGGGCATTGCGCTTTACCTTGGCAGCAAAAAAAGCCTGGCAGTCATGTAGTAAGAGCTGTAATGGCGGTGCTGCACAATCATGCAGATCCAGGTTCAGGTTGCCCCCTCACCATGACATTTGCCAGTGTGCCAGCGATTGCCAGCCAAGCCAATGTGGCACAAAAGTGGCTGCCAAAAATACTTTCAAAGCACTACGATGGCGGCAATAAACCTTGGTTTGAAAAACAAGGTGTTACTATTGGTATGGCAATGACCGAAAAACAAGGTGGTTCTGATGTGCGTGCAAATACTACAAAAGCTGCGCCATTAACGACTGCAGGAGCAGGTGAGCTTTATAGCTTAGAGGGGCATAAGTGGTTTTGCTCAGCGCCTATGAGTGACGCATTCTTAGTGCTTGCAAATACGGATGAAAAACAACTCTCATGCTTTTTAGTACCTAGGTGGCTCGAAAATGGCGAAAAAAATGCCATGTATATTCAGCGCTTAAAAAATAAGTTAGGTAATCAATCGAACGCCAGTTCAGAAATAGAGTTCAGGGGTGCACATGGTTGGCTTTTAGGTGAACCAGGACGAGGTATTGCTACTATTATTCAAATGGTGGCACTCACTCGTTACGATTGTATGTTAGGCTCGAGCTCGTTAATGCTTCAAGCTGTAAAAGAAGCGATATGGCATACCGCAGGGCGAAGTGTATTTGGTAAAAATTTACACCAACAACCTCTCATGTTAAATGTACTGGCTGATTTAGCGATCGAGGCTGAAGCCGCTTTGGCAATCTCTATGCGTATAGCTCATGCCCTTGATAATCAAAATGATAACAGCGAAGTGTTATTGGTTCGAAGTGCCACCGCAATTGGCAAATACTGGATTTGCAAGCGTGCTATTCAACATACCTATGAGGCGATGGAGTGTATTGGTGGCGTGGGTTATGTGCAGGACAATGTCACTAGTCGTCTTTATAAAGAAGCACCGGTTAACTCTATTTGGGAAGGTTCAGGTAATGTACAGTGCTTAGACTTATTACGTGTTTTTAAGCGTGAGCCTGAGTCGTTAAAAGCACTTATAAATGAACTTGAGAAAGCGCGAACACTTAACCAAGAGTTTGCGATTAAACTTGATGAATTAAAGCTTATACTCAATGAAGCTAAACACATGGAAATGCATGCTCGGCGTATAATGGAGCACCTAGCACAGCTTTGGCAAGCCGCAACCTTGCTACAGTTTGGCGAGCCAATTATCGCTGATGCGTTTGTTAAAAGCCGCTTAAAAGGAACAAGATTTTCGCAGTATGGTTGTTTGAGCCATGAGATTGATTGTGAGGCTATCGTCCTGCGAATGATGCCAAAACATCAAAGTTAATAATTTGTATATTAATTGTTCGGTTGAAAGGGCGAGATGAATAAAACGCTTGCTGCCATACCCATTCTTTGTATAATGCTTGGCATAGAGACAAAGGCAGTAAATAAGTTTTTGCTCTAAAGTGGTTTTTCTTTATCTTCTCGTGTTTAGAAGGTGAAAGAAAAATGAAGCCAGTATGATGGAATTGGTAGACATGACGGATTCAAAATCCGTTGCCTTCGGGCGTGGCGGTTCAAGTCCGCCTACTGGTACCACTTTTATGACCTCAGCAGTTTTGCTGGGGTTTTTTTATGCCTGAAAAAGTAGTGTGCGGACTTAAGCGCCACGCGGGGCGAGGCACTAAAGCAAGTAAAAGTCCGCCTACTGGTACCACTTTTGAACCCTAGCCAATTGGTTAGGGTTTTTTTATGCCTGAAAAAGTAGTTTGCGGACTTGAGTGCCACGCGAGGCGAGGCACTAAAGCAAGTAAAAGTCCGCCTACTGGTACCACTTTTATGACCTCAGCAGTTTTGCTGGGTTTTTTTATGCCTGAAAAAGTGGTGTGCGGACTTAAGCGCCACGCGGGGCGAGGCACTAAAGCAAGTAAAAGTCCGTCTACTGGTAGCACTTTTGAAGCCTAGCCAATTGGTTAGGGTTTTTTTATGCTAGTAAGAAACTACAGTGCAAGCCTATTTGTGACTTTCAGATAGCTTCAGAGCTTACCAGCTAATTTTTTCTCACGCTCGTTTTGTTCTATTTATAAACGAATAAATGTAAACGGTGCTTAGTATTTTAATAACCTTAAAATAAGTGTGCTTATTTGTATGCAAAGTAATCGTTTTAGACTAGGGTAGCATGGTGTTTATACTCATCTTATATTACAATTTGCAGCCTGAAGTTTAAGTGAAGTCAATCACTTAGTGCACAAAATCGGTAGGGTGGCAAAGCGTGGGGACATACGACTTAAAGCGTATCGTTGAAAGTATATCTAATCTTAAAAGTGAAAACTTTTATAATGCAATATGCCTTTCACTGTCGGAAGTACTTGGTGCATCTCATGTTTTTTTAGCCCAAGTTGATGAATCGACAATGCATGCATCAACAATTGCACTGGCTGCGTATGACGAAATAGTGGATAACATTAGCTATGATATTCGCTGTACTCCATGTAATGATGTTAGGTGTGGCGGCATTTCAAGCTACAGCTCGGGTGTGCAAGCATTGTTTCCAGATGATCGCCTACTCGTAGATATGGGAATTGAAGCTTACGTCGGTGTGCCATTACAAAGTTTATCAGGTAAAACCGACACGATTTTAGTGGCTCTTTTTCAGCATGAGATAGGTGATGCGCTTCAGGTTGAATCCTTTTTTTCTTTATTCACAGGCTTAATTCAACGTGAAATAGATAAAGATCGCTTTATTGCTAAGCTAGATTTTGCAAATCAACTTATAGAACAAAGCCATGAAGCAATTTTTATTTGTAATAAAAATGTCGAAATCACTTACGTAAATACTGCCTTTACAAAAATGACAGGGTATACCCTTGATGAAGTGCTAGGGCAAAACCCGAAAATATTAAGCTCCAACCAACATGATCAACATTTTTATCGCGCTATGTGGCATCAAATAGATAAAAAAGGTAAATGGTCAGGGGAGATAACAAACAAAACGAAACAGGGTACTCTTTACACTCAGTTTTTATCAATCACTCAAATGCAAACGAATGGTGAAATCTGTTATGTCGCGTTTATTCTCGATATTACCGAGAAGAAAGAAGCAGAACAAAAAATCTATTTTCATGCTAACCATGATCAATTAACCGGCCTAACAAATCGCTTCTATTTCAAAGAGCGCATATCCGAGTTAGTTTCTTCGTTGTCTTATCAAGATGAAGAGAGTACTAATTTAGCGGTTATTTATTTTGATGTAGATAAGTTTCAAGATATTAATACGGTTTATGGCTTGAGCTTTGGTGATAAGGTGTTGTGCCAGCTAGCCGAGCGATTGGAAAGCAGCTTTAAAGAATGTGCTTTTTCACGTATTGATGGTGATAGTTTTGCCGTACTACAAACTTATCAGCAAGTAAGTGAGTTAGAGCTTGTATGCAAGCAGGTTTCAGCCTTGTTAGTGGAGCCTTTTTTAATCGGTGGGATTAGCCAACAAGTGTCGGTGACGTTGGGAGTGAGTACGTATCAGCAAGCAAAATCAATATCATCACAAGACAGAGTTGAAAAAATCGCTCGCCGGTTAGTGAGGCAGGCAGAGTTGGCCACGTTAAACGCCAAGCAAGTTGGTGCGCCGTTCTTGCACTTTTGCAAGGAAATGGATGATAAAGTAAAAAAGCACAACTTACTGGTTGAGCAATTAACTCAAGCTGTTAAGAATGATGAGTTAGAAGTCCACTTTCAACCTATTATCGATGTTCAAAGTAACACGGTTGCAAAGTTTGAAAGTCTAGTTCGCTGGCGCAATCAAGGGCAGTGGGTATCACCCGCCGTGTTTATCCCATTAGCTGAAGAGTCTCGTGTGATCATTGAGTTGGGTGAGCTTGTTCTTCGAAAAACGTGCCAACAAATAAAATATCTAGAAGCAGAAGGCTATAATCAATTTGTATTCAATGTAAATCGCTCGTTATTTGAGTTTACTGAGTTTAATCCGCACCGCAACGCATGGCTTGAGATCATTACTGAACAGAACGTCAATCCGTCACAAATTTCTTTTGAATTAACTGAAAGCGTGCTTGCTCCAGAAAACACAAACCACCTTGAAGTATTAACTCAGCTTAAATCTGCTGGCTGTTTAATCTCTTTGGATGACTTTGGGACTGGTTACTCGTCGTTGAGTTATTTACGTCGTTTTCCTGTTGATGTGTTAAAGCTTGATAAATCATTCATTGACGAAATACATACTAACTCAGGTGATGAAGCATTGGTTAAGTCGATTATACAAATGAGCCAAGTACTTGGTATTAAAGTGGTTGCTGAAGGTGTTGAATTGCAACAACAGTTGGCAGTTTTGAAAGAGGCAGGGTGTGACTTTATTCAAGGTTATTATTTTTCAAAGCCTCTTCCAGGCGATGAAATACAAGCATTTTTAACACAATTAGCTAGAGAGCATTGATGATTCGCGGTATGATTTTGCCATTACGAAAAGAGCACATTGATGTATGTCAAAATTAACCGCAAAGCAAAACATTCAAGCGATTGTCGCGGCTATAAAAGTTGAAGAGCAGCAACTTAGAGCACGGTATCCAGTATTGCAAAAGCAAAATGGCATTGCGCTAGGTATTTTATTTTTATCATTATTTGCTCTAGTTGGTGTTGCGCTACTTTATTATTACGCATTCATTCCCGCTTGGTTATGCATTATTTTAGCTGCTTTTATAACCTCAATATCCCATGAACTTGAGCACGATCTCATTCATAAGCAATACTTTAGCAAACAGCCGCTTATACATAATTTTATGATGTTAACAGTGTGGCTAATGCGCCCTAATACGGTAAACCCTTGGTATCGGCGTAAAATTCACTTACACCATCACAAAGTTTCAGGAACCGAGCAAGATTTAGAAGAGCGTCTTGTTGGCAATGGTATCAAAAACCCCTTTTTAAGAGCGGTTGTGATCAGTGACGGGCTACTTGGTTTGCTTATTAATAGTCAACGCTTTAGTAAAGAAATTAGAGGCTTTAAGTTTTTGCGAGTATTTAATGCTGGGTTTCCAATCGCGACAGCATACTTTGCTATTTTATATGGCTTGATTGGTTATTATGGTGTGCAGTTTGTTAGCCCTTTCGCCTTACCAATATGGGGCGTTCACTTGCTTGCTGGTGCTGAATTTCTCATGGTTGTTCTTATCTTGCCAAATATCATTCGCTCGATATCGCTTAACCTTGTTACCTCTTCTATGCATTACTATGGTGGAGTTAACAATGTACTTGAGCAAACACATGTTATAAGTAGCCGTTGGTTTTTACCATTTCAATTGTTTTGCTTTGACTTTGGGCGCACTCACACTATTCATCATTTTGTGCCTAATCAACCCTTTTATATTCGCCAGTTAATTAGTAAAAAAATACGTCCTGTTATGAAACAGTACGGAGTACGCTTTAATGATTTAAACAGTATCAAGCTGGCTAATCGATATCCTGTAAATAAAGAGGGAGTTTAATATGCACATAACCGGTCGTTGTCATTGCGGTGAAGTTACATACCGTGCTGAAGTTGATGAAAATAAAGTGATTAATTGCCACTGCACTGACTGTCAAATTATCTCGGGTGCGCCTTTTCGTACTGTGGTTGTATCTAAACCTGATGCGGTTACTTTCACAGCAGCTGCACCAAAAGAATATATAAAAATTGCCGAAAGTGGCAATCAGCGAGCACAAGGGTTTTGTGCTAACTGTGGTACGGCCTTGTACGCTACTTCAGTGGGCGAAGGCGAACGTGTTTATGGCTTACGGCTCGGTGCAGTAGAGCAAGCCGATGAGCTTATTCCAAAAGCCCATATTTGGTATCGCTCACACAAGCCTTGGCTAGATAACCTAAGTAATATGAGCGCCTTTGAAACCACACCTAAATAGCTGCGATTTTATTTTTACTGTTGGCCGATAGTGATATTTCGGCCACTTAAGTAACCAAACAAAGCACACAACAGACTTGATGCAATACATAGCCAAAGTGCTCCGGCCCAACTATTAAAGTAGCTATGTAGCGCGCCTGCAACAATAGGCCCTGTTGCGGCTAATAAATAACCGATACATTGTGCCATCCCAGAGAGTGCCGCCGCTTGTAGTGCATTGTGCGTGCGTAGGCTGACAAACGATAAACCCAAAATAAAACAGGCACCTGAACAAAAGCCTAAAGTAATAGACCAAAGTAAGGCAAAGCTAGGTGCAGTGAGCAACCCGAATGAGCAAAGTGCGCCTAATAGGGCAAGGCTTAGCGTAAGAATGCGTTGATCTTTTAACTTTGCAAGTAATGGAATAAGTACAATACCTGGCAGCGCAGAAGCAGCTTGGAAAGCGCCTTGTAGTGCGCCAGCATGTTGCGCACTATGGCCACCTTCAACCAGAATGCTCGGTAACCAGCCAAGCATGATATAAGTGAAAAACGAATTAAAGCCGAGTAAAAGTGTTATTTGCCATGCCAATGACGAATGCCAGACTCTATTTTGTGTCGCATTCGATATTGATGTTTCTTTGGGCATGGTGTGCTGTCTAAGTTGTGGTAACCAAACTAGTACAGCAAGTAAAACTAACAGCGCGTAACTTGCCAGTGCTATCTGCCAGCCTAGTTCTTTATACTCAGCAAGTGGAATGATAAGTGTTGAGTAGCTGCCACCAAATATGCCCATTGCCAACACGTAGCTTGATGTCATCACTGCAACTTTATGCGGAAAGTCACGTTTAATCAGGCTTGGCAACAAAACATTACCAATTGCAATACCGACCCCAATCACTGCGGTGCCTATAAACAAAATATTGGCAGAATCTATGATGCGTGACATCACGCCTGCGCCTATCAAGAGCAGGGCAATAAACAGCGACAGCTCAAGGCCACATTTTTTTGCAAGCCCAGCAGCCATCGGAGAAGCAACCGCAAAGGCGATGAGTGGTAATGTAGTCAGCATACCCGCTTGAGAAGCAGTTAAGTGAAACTGCTCAATTATTTGTTCGAGTACGGGAGCAATGCCAGTAATCGGCGCGCGTAGGCAAGCCGCAATCAGAAAAATGCCTAGCACCAATAGCGCTTTGTTAATTAGGTTTTGAGAGGATGACACGCTGTTTAGTCGATTAGGTAAAAGTTATTAGTATCATACCTAATTACTAAACAGAGTGTGCTAACTATGAGACAGCTAACAAAATAATGCGGTTACTTAAAACTGGTAACTTGCTGATAACATTGCATTGCGGGGTTTACCTGGGAAGTAACGGTCACCGCTAAAGGTTGTGTAGTCGGCGCGCTCTGCATAATGTTCATCAGTAAGGTTATTAATTCGCGCAGTCACCGTAAGCTTAGGAGTGAGCTGCCATGCGGCTCTTAAATTAACAAGAGAGTGGCCTTCATAGCTGTGCTGATTTTCGGGGTCTGTAAAGTAGCTGCTAGTGGTATGCAGCTCAAGCCCAATACGTGTCATGTCGTTTGCTTGCCAAAGTAGCTGCAAGTTTGCGATGTTACGTGGTGCGGTATCAATAAGATTGCCATTGATATTAACCCCACCGAGCACTTGATTGTAACTGTAAGTGTGCTTGGCATGGCTCGCGGCAAACTGCATCGATAGGCTTGATGTGATGGCATAGGCAAGTTCAAGCTCAATTCCACGATGTTGAGTTTGACCATCATTGACATAATAAAAATCACTGTCGCGGAAAATTGTGTTCTTTTTGTTCATGGCGTAAATGCTCAATACATAATGCAGCTTTGCTTGTTGGCCTTTTAAACCAAGCTCTAAGTTTTTAGCTATTTCAGACTTAAGATCTGCCACATTTTGTTCGCGTTGCAACTGATAAAGCTCAGCCGCTTGCGGGGCTCGGTAACCTTCAGAAGCATTGGCGTAGAAAAACTGGTTATCAGCATATTGATAGCTCAAGCCAAGCTTCGGTGAAAAGTTAGTAAAGCGATTAACATCACTTGCAGGGCGAGAGTAGCGACACCCGCCCATTGTGCACTGTGTTCCGTCTTCTTTAGTACGTCCAGCGAGCATTTGATTTTGATAATCATAGCGCATACGTTCGTATCTACCGCCAAGGCTAATGAGTAAGTCATTCAATTGCCAGTCAAGGTTAATGAAGGGCGCCAATAAGGTACTTGTTACTTGATAATCGTAATGTTTTCCTTGAGGGACTGTAGCAACTAAGAATGCTGAGCCTTCAGTTGGGCTATCTTGATATTGTAAAAAATCAGCATCAGTAAGCTCACCATCAAAACCCATAGTTAAATGACTTGAATCACTTAACTTATGTTGCCAACTTGATTGCAAGCCAACACCTTGCTGGGCATTTTCTTCAAGCGGTGTACCTGGTAAAAAGTGTTTAAAAAAGGTCATGCTTTGGTCGCGAATATAAGGTGTAAACGTAAAGGTATTAATCTCATCCCTAGACCAATTTATTTTTGACCATATACGTAAAGAACGTGCTTTACGAAAGGCATCAGGGTTTGGGTTTGATTGCGCAATATCCTCATCCTTATAGCTTTCAAAGCCCTCAATATAACCTGCTGTTTGTTGATCTAAGTGGGTGTACGTCAAGCCACTATTAACTGTTAAGTTTGCACCATCGAAACGGTGGCGTAATGATACTTTTTCTTGGTCAACCCCTTCGTCATCTCGATAGCCAGTATCGCGAGTAATACTGGCATTGATGCCAAAACCTTGTTGACCAAAATCATGGCCAGAACCTAGTTTGTAACGAGTGTAGCCAAACGAGCCGTAATCAAAACCAAATCGGTTATGATCGTAGGTCGAATCAGGGGTGATCACGTTGATCACCCCATGCACTGCATTTGAGCCATAAAGCGCAGAACCTGGGCCCTTTAGTACTTCAATACGCTCGGCCATTTCTGTGTGTGCTTCGAATAACTCGTTAATGTTACAAAAACCTGCAGCACGCAGCGGTATGCCATCTTCAGCCGTAAGTAAGCCGCCGCATGCACCAGCACCAGAAAAAACAGGCGAACGTAAAGCGGGTAAATACTCTTGGCCATTGCCGTGTTGAAGATTTGCACCAGCAACTTGCTTAAGGGCTTGTTCAATATGGGTTGGCGCAATGAGTGCTAATTGTTGCTTTGAAATATTACTCACAACAACGGGCAGAGGATCGGCAAGCACCTCTGTGCGAGAGGCAGTTGTCGTAATATGCTCAAGTTCAGTTGTCGCTGCATATGACTGTAAACTTAAAAGTTGTAAGCCAGTGAGTGCTGGGAGGAATAATAATTTCATGAACGCCTTTAGGTTAATTACAACAAAAAATAGAGGGTAACTGCTTTTTGAAGTAGGTAAAAGTATTCGAGGTTAATGGCTTTACTTAAGTAATGTTCCTGCGATTACCATGAAAGGGATATTTGATTTAAAAAGAGCAACAATAAGTATCAGAGCGCAGTTTAAGTTTAAAGAAGTGTAAATGTTGGTTTTTTAACTTGTTGATGTGTAAGTAATAAGGTTTTTTAATTGTAATCCTTCATCTATGATTCAGTCGCAAACGTTAGGCTTTTGTAACAAGAGCAAACGTAGAGGGTCTCTATTATGAACAAAATAATTACTATCTCTTTGGCTGTGTTAGGTTTGAGTTTAATACCTGCAGAAGCAAGTGCTAGGCATGATCGTGATCATGATAGATATGAGCACAAACACGAACGTAAAAAGCATCATAAACATAAAAAGCACTATAAGTATAAAAAACATCATAAGCATCATGAACATTACGATAGATATGATCGCTATAGTTATCGTGACTTACCGCCCGGTCTTTATAAGAAAGTAGGGCATGGTGGTCGTTTACCGCCGGGTTGGTATAAACGCTACCATCATGGTGATATTTTAGACCGTGATATTTATCGTCATGGCCGAGTAATCAAACGCCGTGATAGAAATGGCATTATTGCGATAGAAATTGACGATCGCCTTATTCATCTTGTTCACGATACGCGTGAAATTCTATCCATAGTCTCGCGCCACCGTTAATCATGTTTAAAGCCGCTCACTTATGCGGCTTTTTTATGAAATTTCACTGCGTGTTCAGCATTCATTGCTAGGCTTAAGAAGGTTAACTAAAAGGAGCATTCATATGAGAACGCTATTAATGGTTTTTGCTGTGGGTTTAGCTGTTATCGCCACTGGTGTGCAGGCTAAAGACAAAGATAAAGAGAAAAATAAGGGAAAGAGCTTACCACCTGGCTTGGAAAAGAAAGTTGCTAGCGGTGGAGAGCTCCCACCAGGTTGGCAGAAAAAATACCGTAAAGGAGATATCCTAGATCGTGATATTTATCGCCATGGGAAGGTCATTAAGTCTCGCGACAGAGATGGTCTTATTTCTATCCAAGTGGATGGGACAGTGGTACGCTTAGTTGAAGATACGCGAGAAATCATTTCTATTTTGAGCAGATAACTAAACGTGGGAGCAGTATGATTTATGTTTTAATCGGTGTATTGACGCTATTACTTATCATCACCTTATTACCTATGTCATATTGCCAGCATTATTTGGTGCGAAGCTGTGACTTTGTTAGGTTACAAGTGTTTTACTTGGCGGCATTTTGCTGCGCAGCTTCAAGCTACTTAGTTATATCTCAATCGTCGTTTTTATCACTTAGCTGTGTATTCTTAAGCATTATTATTTTGCTACTACAAGGGAAGTGGATTTACCCTTATACACCATTTGCTAAGCAGGAGGTATTAGCCAGTTCCAAGGATGCTGAACACAGCATTCGTATTATGTCGGCTAATGTACTGATGTCTAATGAGCGCTATGAAGCGCTCATTTCATTAGTTAATAAGCACCAACCCGACCTACTTATTACGCTCGAATCAGACATCATTTGGCAGCAGCAATTAAAAGGACTTGAGAGCGATTACCCGCACCGAATATATTGCCCTAAAGATAATCGCTACGGAATGCATTTATACAGTAAATATAAAATAAAACGCTATCAAATTTGTGAGTTGATTGAAGATGATATTCCCTCAATTCATATTTTATTTGAAGACGCTGATGGCGTTGAAATGCAAGGGCACTTTATTCACCCTGCACCACCTAGTCCAACCGAAGAAGACAGCTCTCGCACTCGCGATACTGAACTTATTATTCTTGCCAAAGCACTCAAAAAGCTACGCCGTCCTTGCATTGTCGCCGGTGATTTAAATGATGTGGCATGGTCTCGTACAACGCGATTATTTATGAAGATTTCTGGCTTTTTAGACCCACGTAAAGGGCGTGGTTTCTTTAATACTTTTCATGCTGAATATTTCTTTATGCGCTGGCCGCTCGACCATTTATTTCACAGTAATGACTTTACGGTAAAACGCATTGAGCGATTGGCTAAGTATGGTTCAGATCACTTTGCTTTACTTACTGAGCTGGTTTATAAACCCAATGCGTGTAATCAAAAACAAACCGAACGAATAGATGAAGATGTGGCAGTTGAGGAATTAAAAATGCCCAGTGCATCGAAGCACCAAGTTCCCATGTTCGATGATTAAAGTAATACTAACAGTAAGTAAAAGAAAAGGGCTCAATTGAGCCCTTGTTGTTATTCATTGACCATAACGGTTTTTATATTCACAAATTCGCGTAACCCAAAACCGCCATGCTCACGGCCATAACCGCTATCTTTTACGCCTCCGAAAGGCAGATTTGGTTGCGCCAAGCCATAGCCATTGATATTGACCATGCCTGTATCAAAGTGGTGTTTGGCAAGTTCAATAGCCTGCTTTTCATTTTTCGAGAAAATACCACCGCCTAGACCATAGCGGGAGTCGTTTGCAATGCGCATAGCATCGTCGTTATCTTTGGCTTTGATAAGAGATGCAACAGGGCCAAACAGTTCGTCATCATACGCTGGCATGCCAGGCTTGATATTTTCAAGTAAGGTTGCAGGATAATAAAAACCTTCACGTTCGGGGATTTCACCTCCCACTACCGCCTCAGCACCCGCTTCAATAGACTCTTTGACTTGCTGATGTAGCTTGTCGCGCAAGTCTTCACGAGCCATCGGACCTAAATCGCTATCTTTTTCATTAGGGTCGCCCATTTTTGTATTTTCAAATTGCTTTTTGATCATTGCTTTAAAATCACTATAAAGCGCATCGACAACCACAAAGCGTTTTGCAGACACACAGGTTTGCCCATTATTTATTAGACGACCTTGTGTACATGCGCTGATAGCGGTTTCAAGATCAGCATCATCTAGTACAACGTACGCATCGTTACTGCCAAGTTCGAGGACGGTTTTCTTCACATATTTTCCTGCACGTTCAGCAACCTTTTTACCAGTGCCATCACTGCCTGTGAACGTAACGCCACGAATCGCTTTGTGTTCTATTAATTCACTGGCCGTTTTGCCATCGATTAAAAGATTTTTAAAGCAATAGTCAGGGAAGCCTGCTTGTGCAAATAGTTGTTCAATTTTTTCAGCCATGCCAAATACATTACCTGCATGCTTTAATACCGTCGTATTACCCGCCATAATATTTGCACAGGCATAACGAATAACTTGATAAAGCGGGAAGTTCCAAGGTTGAATACCCAAAATAACGCCTATTGGCTGATAGGTAACGATTGCATGGCCGCCTTGCATATCACGCTTTTCATCCGCTAGTACTTTTGGGCCCTGTTCAGCGGTATAGCGACAGATAGCAGCACATAGCTCAACTTCTTGTAAACCTTGCTGATAAAGCTTGCCCATTTCATCTGTCATAAGCTGTGCAATATCTTGCTTATTCGACTCAATAATACTGGCTAGCTTATTGAGATGCTCTGCGCGTTTAGTTAATGATGTTTCACGCCATGCTTCAAAGGCTTCATGGCATTTATCTACTTCTGCTTGCGCCTTTTCTAAAGACAAGAGAGTATATGTTTCGAGAGGTTGCTCTGTAGTCGGATTGATTGTGGTTACAGTGTCAGTCATCATTATCTCCTTACAAAAAATGTAAAGGGTAACCTGCAAGGCGAACACCACTTTTATATTTATTTATCTGTTTGTTTTTTATGGTTTATTTTTATATTTATTCAAGTGCTCATAAGCAGGTTATGTAAAAACTGCAAACAGATGCAAAACTTACAAGGATAGGTAATGAAAAAATCATACTTCGATACAGAATTGGCGATTATTCAAGCCCCCATGGCTGGAGTACAAAATGCAAAGTTAGCAGAGGCTGTTTGCCAAGCGGGTGGGCTGGGGTCTTTACCTTGTGCAATGCTATCTAAAGAGCAATTGGTAAGTGAGCTTGAGTATTTAAGTAATGCCACTGACAAGCCTTACAATTTAAACTTCTTTTGTCACCATACTCCAACTTATACAAAACAGCAGCAAGCTGCTTGGCATACCTTACTTTCTCCTTACCTAGAGGAGTTTGATGTTGATACATCGGCACTTTCAACCGTTGCCTCACGCCAGCCAATTAATCAAGACATTATTGATGTGATAGCACCTTTTAAGCCGCCAGTGATCAGCTTTCATTTTGGCTTACCTGAAGCAGCCATTATTTCGCAAATTAAAAAGTGGGGTGGCAAGGTGATTTCATCTGCAACTACGCTAGCAGAAGCTAAATGGTTAGTTGAGAGTGGGGCAGATGCTGTAATAGCACAAGGGCTTGAGGCTGGTGGTCATCGAGGTCATTTTTTATCGATGGATTTATCATTGCAACTGACCACCAAAGAGTTGGTTCGTGCTTGTGTCGAACTTGATATCCCAACAATTGCAGCGGGGGGCATTGCAACGCCAGAGGATGTGAGTTTCTATCAAAAGTTAGGTGTGATTGCAGTTCAAGTGGGGAGTGCTTATTTACTGACAGAAGAGGCAACAACAAGCTCGTTACACCGCCAAGCATTAATGTCTCAGCAAGTAGGCAGCACTGAACTGACGACCTTATTCTCAGGCCGTGCAGCACGTGGCATAACGAATAGAGGGATGAAAGAGTTAGGCGCAATCCCTCAACATGTGCCTCCTTTTCCTTATGCATCGATCGCAATTACGGCATTACGAGCTCATGCAGAAGCAAACAATGATAGTGGTTTTTCGCCCCTTTGGTGCGGAGAAAAATTTATTAACCGTGATGGGGTGAGCGCAGCAAAGATCACTCAGTTGCTAATGCAAGGATGGCAAGATTGACGGATACGCAGTTACTTGAACTGGGAGATAGCTACCAGCAACTTGCAGAGCAATTAAAGCACCAGTTAGCGGGGAGCTATCCAATCAAACGTTATGTGCGTGATGATGTGCTTTTAAGGCAAGGAGCGCTGCAAACTCATGGTTATCTTATTTTATCGGGTGTACTCGGTGCACTCCATGCGAGTGAAAATGGTGGGCAAAAGTGCAAAGAGTTTTACTTTCAAGATGAATTTGCATTGCTTTATGGTAATTGGTTAACACACACGCCTGCTCTTTATCAGCTTAAGGTCATTCGTGATGCTCAAGTAATAAAAGTGCCGCTAGCATTACTTGAGCAGCCTTTGAATCAAATGATGAAGCAGCAACTTGTTACCCAGCAGTTGCTATTCAAAGAAGCAAAGGAAGCCTTCTTATTACTTAACTCCCCACAGCAACGTTATGAATATTTACTTGCTAAAAAGCCCCATTGGTTGGCTCAGTTGAGCTTAACAGAAGTTGCAATGTATATTGGTATTTCCGCTATTTCATTATCACGAATTCGTAAGCGTCTTAACTTAAGTTAAGGCGTGATAGAGCGCGGCGCATTACACTGCTGTTTTTTCAGGAGTTGTCATGTTTATTTTGTCGCAATGTTTGGTTGCTGTTGCTACTTTACTCGATTTAGCCTCGTTCCAGTTTAAATCTCGTCAGATTATTTTAATGTGTTTGTTTAGCTCGGTTTTGCTAACGTCGATACATTTTTTGTTGCTTGATAATTTAAGCGCAGCAGCACTGATGCTGATAGCTGCTCTACGCTACGGCTACTGCATTTTTGCTCGAAAGCAGTGGGTAATGTATGGCTTTATGGGTTTAAGTGTTTTTGCAGTGCTTATTACATGGCAAAGTTGGTTCAGTTTTATTGCACTGACTGCGACCTTGGTTCAAACATATGCCTCATTTCAGAGCAAAGATCTACTACTTCGTTGCTTGATGGTTGTGGGTACTGTTTGTTGGATAACGCACAACTTACTTATTTTTTCGCCTGTTGCGGTGGTCATGGAAACCGTTTTCCTATTGAGTAATCTTCTGGGCTTATGGCGTTTTTATGTTCATCCAAGAACAGTAACGCCATAATATAATGTATTCATTTTTAGATAGTTTTAGCGATGAGTTTGAGTAGAAAAGTTTCTCGCTGAATCGACAAACCTTGCTTCTCGCTCATTGCCATTGTGGTTTCGTTGTGAGCAATTGCACTATGGATATTTACCCATTTGGGTTGCATGCCATTTTGTATTTCGTAGTGCTCCATTTTTGGCAGAGCCAATTGCTCATCGATGTCGCAATAGTAGCAGTAGGATTTAATGTGTATACACTCAAAGTCATCTTTATACCAAGGCCTTAATTCTTCATACAAACCAAGTGGTTTTTTAATTTTAATATTTTGTGCCCCCGTTTCTTCTTGCAGCTCGCGTATTAATCCTTCTTTAACACTTTCACCTGTGTCAATTCCGCCGCCAGGCAAGCTATAGTCATCATAACGAGCAGTATAAAGTAGGAGGATTTTTTCACCTTTTAAAATAATCGCACGGGCGGTTTCACGGGTAAACTGACTTTTGTTTTCGTCATTAATGCTAGGGTGGGTAACTTTTCTTAATAGTTTCATAGTATACAGCTTGGCTTAATCTATAGATCTGCATCATACAGGGTTATGAAAGTTTAATTAAACTTACCCTAAAGTGGTACTTGTAGGGTAATATAGTTTAAAAGTATTGGTTTGTAGTTCGGCGCAGATAGTTTTCATTTCCAAATAAATGCGTAGAATGGTTGAAAAAGCTTAGGGAATTAATATGTTAAACGTACTTTTAGTTGATGATGATAGTGAGTTTAGTGAAGTTGTATGTCATATAGTCGAGTTCCTAGGTCATAATATAAACACAGCCGCAAATCTTGCAGAAGCAGAACAGTGGTTTAAGAACAATACATTTGATCATGTCTTTTTAGACTTTATGCTACCAGATGGCAGCGGCTTACATTTACTTGAGCATCTTAAACTAATTGGTCAATCTCCTCGCGTTACTTTAATTTCGGGCCATCCGTCAGTGAAAGGTAAGCTCGCAGAAATGTGTGAGCCTAATGTGGGACACCTTGTAAAACCACTCCAACGCGAAGATATTGAACGGGTTTTAAATCCTAAAAAAGCCAATACTAAGAAAAAAGCAACACCGAGTATTAAGCGTCATTTTGGCACACTAATTGGCGAGTCAGAGGTTATGCAAAAGCTTTACACTATGATTGAGCGGGTTGCGGCAACATCGGCTAACGTTATGCTAATGGGTGAAAGTGGTGCTGGTAAGGAAGTGGTTGCACAAGCAATTCACAACGCCACGCAGTGCGATGGTCCTTTGGTTGCGACTAACTGTGGTGCATTCTCGAAAGAACTGATTGGTAGTGAATTATTCGGTCACGAAAAAGGTGCGTTTACGGGAGCTGTCGCTCGTAAAGAAGGGGTGTTTGAGCAAGCCGCAGGGGGCACGTTATTTTTAGATGAAGTAACAGAAATGCCTATTGATATGCAGCCAAACTTATTACGTGTACTTGAAAGTAAAAGGGTTACGCGTGTTGGTGGCACGAAAGAGCAAGCGGTAAACTGTCGTGTTATTTCAGCAACTAATAGGACGTTAACTGACCTTGCACAAAATAACGTGATCCGCGAAGATATTTATTTTCGTTTGGCGGTTTTTCCAATTGATATTCCCCCTCTGCGCGAGCGAAAAGAAGATATTCCATTGCTCGCAGAGGCATTTTTAGATCAACTAAATGACGAAAATGGAACCAGCTTTAAATGGCAAGCAAGTCAGATAAAGGTACTTGAAGGGCATGACTGGCCTGGTAATGTACGAGAATTGCGCCATGCTATCCACCGTGCATTTATTATGAGTGATCCAAAAGGAAGCACTATTACCTTGCCTGATTCGCTAGAGTCACCATTTTCGCGGGTAAACAAAGAGACTCAATCGAACAATCAAGTGCTGGCAGGGCAAACGATTGAAGAAGTTGAAAAAGAGTTGATCCATGCAACTTTAGATAAAGTACAAGGTAACAAGACAATTGCTGCCCAGATGTTGGGGATCAGCACAAAAACATTATATAACCGTTTGAATGCTTATGGAGGCATCGGCGAATATAAATAACAAAGGAATACTATGAATAATAACGAGTCTTTACGTCAGTTGGTGCACGATGCACGTGCACCCTTAAACCGTATTTCGATGAATGCAGAGTTAGTTAAGCTCGTATTAGAAAATGATATGCCGAAAGATAAAGCACTCGCGGCCCTTGATAAAATAATTATTAATTGCCAGCAATGTAGCGAGCAACTACAAAAAATAAGTGACACTCACTCCGATGAGTAAGCAGCATAGAAACTGGGAAAAAAATGCATAAGCAAAAGGGTAAAATAACAGTTAGCTGGGCAGGGTTTATTAGTGTTGTTTTGTGTATCGTTGTGGCGAATGCATTTTTAGCAATTAATAGCATACGCTCTTTGAGCGACACACAAAGCAGTCTTGATAACACAAATTCATTAAACACAGCTATTGAGCAGTTACACCTGTCTGTTGTACAGGCTGAGTCTGGGCAGCGAGGTTATTTGCTGACAGACCGTGAGGACTATTTAATACCATACACGGATGCAATGGCTACGATGCAAGCACAAATCATGCTTGTGAAAAGCTTGCACTCAGAAATACCTGGACAAGCCGATCGTATTGCGCGTTTTATCCACTTAGTAAACGACAAAGTGGCTGTTATGGCTAAAACAACCGATCTTGCCTTAGAGAATAAAGACGTGAAAGCGCGTCGGTTATTGCTAACAGATAAAGGGCGTGAATTGTATAAAGATATTCGTACTGCGGTTAATGAAATTCAAATGCGTGAGCTTAACTTTAAAATTGAAACGTTTGCCGCCCTCTCTGAAATTAAAAATGAAGCTAAAATCACCTTTGCTATCACGGCTGTGACCAGTTCTTTACTGTTAATCGGTATGTTTATTTTAGCGCGAACTAACCTGCAAAATGCCGCTAAATATCGCTTAGAATTAGAAAGACAAAATGAAAGCTTAGCCGCCAAAGTTGATGAACGTACTCAAGAACTGACTATTTATGCTGATGAGCTTAGCCGCTCTAATAGAGAGCTTGAAGAGTTTGCATTTGTAGCCAGCCATGATTTGCAGGAACCACTACGAAAAATTCAAGCATTTAGTGATCGCCTTGAGAGTATGTTTAAGAATGAGCTCGGTGAAAAAGGCATTGATTATATCAGCCGAATGAAAAATGCCGCTCAGCGCATGTCTAATCTTATAAATGATTTACTTGAGTTTTCACGTGTAACTACGCGGGGTAAAGACTTTATAGACACAGATTTAAATAGCATCGTCGATGAAGTACTGGATGATTTAGAAATCGCTATTAAAGAAGCTGGTGCAGAGGTCAGTGTTATGACGTTGCCGCATATTCAGGCTGACCCAAGTCAAATGCTACAGCTTTTCTTAAATATTCTGTCAAATGCAGTGAAATTTAGACGTGAAGATGTCGCACCGCTCATTAGCATTGATTATGAGCGTATTGAAGAGTTTAGTGCGAACCATAATAGTAATGTTGAATGGGAAGTTATCACTATATCAGATAACGGCATTGGCTTTTCGGAAGAGTATCTCGAAAAAATATTTGTTCCATTTCAGCGGTTACATGGTCGCTCACAATACAAAGGCACAGGTATCGGCTTATCTGTGTGTCGCCGCATCGTTGAGCGTCATGGTGGAGAAATTACGGCGAGCAGTCGCGTTGGTGAAGGGGCAACCTTCATTCTTAAACTACCCGTGGAAACATCGCTTTTCACATTACAAGGAGAGGCTTAGATGCCACTTAACAAAGTTAAACCTATTACCATTTTAATGGCTGATGACGATGAGGACGATCGTTTATTAACTCAAGATGCGCTTGCAGAAAGCCGCGTTCTTAATGAGTTATTTTTTGTCGAAGATGGCGTTGAGTTACTTGAATATTTAGAGCGTAAGGGGAAGTTTAGCGATAAGCAGAATTCTCCTCGACCAGGGCTTATTCTGCTTGATTTAAATATGCCGCGTATGGATGGTCGAGAGGCATTAGAAGCGATTAAATCAAACCCAAATTTAAAAGGTATTCCGGTTGTTATTTTAACTACATCAAAGCAAGAAGAAGATATGGTTAAAGGCTACGACTTAGGCGCTGCTTCTTACATCACAAAGCCTGTGACCTTCGATGGTTTGGTTGATTTGATGAAAACACTCGGTAAGTACTGGGTTGAATTTGTTGAATTACCAACCCCTCAAAACGACTAAAAAGGACAACAAATGTTAGATAAGGTAACCCGACTACTCTTAGTTGAAGATGATGAAGATGATTATATTCTTACTTGTGATTACTTAGAGCAATTGGGTTCCCATACATTTGATGTTGAATGGCTTAGCTGCCCTGAAGAAGCTGTTAATGTGTTGAGTGAAAATAAACATGATATTTGTTTATTGGATTATAGACTCGGTGCTTCTGATGGACTTGAAGTACTAAAAAGCGCGGTTGCTAATGGGTTTCGTGGCCCTATCATTATGCTTACAGGCCAATCGGATGACACCTTAGACTCTGCTGCACTTGATGCAGGCGCTGTTGACTACTTAGTTAAGAACGAAATGAGTTCAAGCCGCTTTGCCCGTGCAATTCGTTATGCATTAGCCAGACGGGATGTAGAAGATGAGCGTGTTGAACGTTTGAAAGCTGAAGCTGAAAATCGCTCGAAAGATCGCTTCTTAGCGCATTTAAGTCATGAGTTACGCACCCCTTTATCGTCAATATTAGGTTATACCGAACTGTTGATGCAAAGCGAAAAAAACCAACACGCGCATAATGAACTTGGGGTCATTTACCGAAATGGTAAGCATCTATTGAGCTTACTTAATGATGTACTCGATTTATCGAAAATTGCAGCAGATAAGTTAGAGCTTAACTGCTGTGATGTTAATCTCGATAGCTTAATGGCTGACGTATACACTTTAATGCGAGTGTCAGCTGTAGATAAGGGCTTATCGCTTAGGTTTGAGTCACAACAGGCACTGCCTTTAATTATTAATACTGATGCCACTCGTCTTCGCCAAATCCTCATCAATATCATTAATAATGCGATTAAATTCACTAACCAAGGTGAGATTGTTGTGCGTGCATGGACTGCATGGGTGAATGAGCGCGAAATGCTGTTCTTCAGTATTAAAGATACAGGGCTTGGCATTGCACCCGAAAAGCAGGCATTGATTTTTAAGCCATTCGAACAAATTGCCGATGTTGAATCGCGTGATGTTGGTGGTGCAGGACTAGGCCTTGCTATTTGTTCTGAATTACTTACACGTATGCAAGGTTCAATAGAGCTTGAGTCCACTCAAGGGGTCGGCTCTGAATTTACTCTATCTATTTACCCTGGCAACATTCGTGATGTTGAGCGCCAATTGCTGACGTTTGACTCTAACCCCGACTGCCATCAAAAGTTAACAACACTGTCAACGAGTGGGCGTGTACTTGTCGTAGATGACCTTAAAGATTTGCGTATTTTGGTAGGGCACATGATCGCAAGTACTGGGGCTGATGTTGAATACGCTGAAAATGGCAAACATGCGATTGAAAAGGTTGCTGCAGCAGAACAAGCAGGCAAAGCTTTCGATATTGTATTTATCGACCTACACATGCCTGTTATGGGCGGCAAAGAGGCGACAATTGAGCTTCGTAAAATGGGTTATAAAGAGCCGATTATCGCACTGACAGCTGCGACTATGAAAGGGGTTAAAAGTGAGCTATCAGCGCTTGGTTTTAATGACATGATCGCCAAGCCCGTTGATTCGGGACTGCTTTATCAGGTGTTGAATCATTATATTTGCCAAGGTAAAACAGAGCCTGTCATTGAGCATGATGACAGTCCGGCGATGACTCAAAAAAGTACCCGTTATTTATTAGTTGAAGATGACACCGATGCAGCGCAAATCACCCAGCTTTTATTAGAAAGCCTTGGGGTGGAAACGGTAATCGCCGCTAGCTGTGAAGCGTGTTTAAATACCCTAAATGAAGACGCTGAGTTTGATAAAGTACTGCTTGATATGCACTTGCCTGATGGTGGTGGTTTAGATTTAGCAAAACAGCTCAAGCAACGCTACCCCAACTTAACCTTAGTTATTGTCAGTGGGGCAGAGCCTGAGCCAGAGAAAATAGAGAAGTTGGACATTGAACAAGTTCTGTTAAAGCCAATTAACCTAGGTTTACTGACAGAGCTTATTGAGGGCAGTGCTTAATTGATTGTCGAGCAACAAGGCTTGGTTCAAACATAGTTTGCAGAGGCTCTGTTTGCTTTTGATATACGTGGTTTAGAATCCAGTTTGCAGCCATTTGCCCCATTTCATTGATTGGATAGTTAATTGTACTTAGAGGCGGATAAATGTGGCGCGTGAAAAATACATTATCATAGCCCATCACTGATAGCTGCTCTGGAAGCGCTAAGCCAAGCTCTCTGGCGCTGGCGATGGCACCCGTCGCCATTTCATCATTGGCACAAATAACGGCACTAAATGACACCCCCTGTTGATAGATTGTTTTTAATCCCTCAAAGCCACTGGTTTCCATAAAATCACCTTGATAAAGCAGTTGTTCATCAAATGATAAATTAAATTCAGCAAGCGCTTGTTTGTGACCAGCTAGACGATCTTGAGCATCTTTTTTCCAAAGTGGGCCACTGATATAGGCTATATTTTTGTGACCCTGTTCTAAAACATGTTTGGCTGCAAGGTAGCCACCTTTGATGTTATTTAAAATAATACAACGGTCGCTTAATTCTGGAATAAAACGGTTAATGAGCACAAATGGTACACGGCCCTTACTCAGCTTGATTAAGTAATCGTCGCTTACAGCTTCAACATGCAAAATAAGGCCATCACAGTTACGGCTTATTAGGAACTCAATGCCTTGCTTTTCTCGCTCTTCATCACTGTGACCTGCAGCAATGATTACATGTTTACCTTGGTTTCTAAAAATATTTTCAATACCACTCATCATAGGACCGTAAAAGGGACCTTGTAATTCAGAAACAAGTAGACCAACACTGTTTGAACAATTCGACGCTAACGATTGCGCAATAGAGTTTGGTCTATAGCCAAGCTCACTCATTGCTGCAGTGACTTTTTTACGAGTAGCATCACTGACATTCGCATTGTTATTCATTACTCGCGAAACAGTTGCCAAAGACACTCCAGCTAGTTTCGACACCTCGTAAATGGTGGCCATATTATTCCTTTTTAAAACCCAGTTATGGATGACGTTTTAATGATAAGTCGGCACTGATTTGCTCAACGGTTTGATTATCAAGAATATACCTTTTCATAATTAAAGCGACAAGCACGCTGCCAATTGCTGGATAAAGCGTAAATGAAATTAAAATGCCTGACAGCGTATGTTCACTGAGCTCTGTATTGGCCTCATAGCCATAAAACGCTAGTAACCAACCGGCTATGGCACCGCCGAGGGCAAGGCCGAGTTTAATAAAAAAGACCACGCTCGCGTAGACAAGCCCTGTTAGTCTCTCGCCGGTTTTCCACTGGCCGTAATCAATGGTGTCGGCCATTTTTGCCCACAGTAGTGGTGTTGCCATTTGCGTGAAAAAACACCATAAAAAGTATACTGCAAAAGCAAGTATCAGTTGTTCGCTTGGTAACCAAAACGCCACACAGCTGATTGCTGCAGAGATATATTGCAAACGAATATAGGCTGTTTTCTTATCAACACGTTTACTTAGCGGGTTTGCACACGCACAACCTAGGATATTACCTATCATACCGATAGTGACAAAATAAGTGACCAGTTCGGCTTCACCAAGCACATATTTTACGTAATAGATTGCCAGAGTTGTACGTAATACCATACTGGTTAACAGCATAAGTGCAGCAAAGCACAACACTTTAAATGGACCGTTTTGCCAAAGTGTACTCATGCGGTTCTTCCAACTCAACGATGAGCTGTTATGAGCTACAACACGCTCTTTGGTAAAGCGAAAACAAATCAAGAATAAGATGACACCTAAGCCGCTCATCAAGGCCATAGTCAGTTGGTAGCCCGTGGCGTTATCACCTTTTCCTAGCCAATTTACCAACGGCAGGGTGCAGGCGCTAACTATTAGGCCGCCTAGCATGCCAAACACAAATCGGTAAGATTGAATCGACACACGCTCTTTAGGGTCGCCACTTAATACTCCGCCTAACGCTGAATAAGGAATATTAATGGCTGTGTAAACCAGCATTAGCAAAGTATAAGTGACAAAGGCGTAAATGACTTTGCCTGACTCTGGTAAGTCTGGCGTAGTGAAGGTGATCATACTGATCACCCCAAACGGTAAAGCGAGCCAAAGTAAATAAGGGCGATAACTTCCCCATTTAGTTCGCGTGGCATCGGTTAATGCGCCCATTAGTGGGTCGGTAATCGCATCAACAATTCTCACCACCAAAAACAAGGTGCCAACAATAGCAGGTGAAATACCAAAGATATCCGTGTAGAAAAAAGTTAAAAATAACATTACTGTTTGAAAGATAATGTTACTTGCTGTATCACCTAATCCGTAGGCTATTTTCTCTTTTGTTGTCAGCATGTGTGTTCTCGTTTGTTGTTATTTTTATCGCTGTTTGAGCAGCGCACGGTATTGTTTTGCGCTTTCTTTTAAAATGCGTTGCTGGCTTTGGTAATCAATATAAACTAATCCAAAGCGCTTTTCGTAGCCATACGCCCATTCAAAGTTATCCATTAAACTCCACGCAAAGTAGCCTTGAATATCAACACCTTGACGAATTGCATCACACACTGCATTTAAGTGAGTGTGATAATAATCAACGCGTTCAATGTCGTTCACTTCACCGTTTTCTAAGGTGTCGGCCATGGCTGCGCCATTTTCAGTGATATACATTTTTGGTAAATCATATTGCTGATGCAGTGATACCAAAAGCTCAGTTAAACCTTGTGGGTAAACTTCCCAGCCCATATCGGTAACACGAACATTCGTAAGGCTTGCTTCTTCAAACCAGCCATCAGCAGTATTTTTGTAGTGTATGCGGGTATAATAGTTAACGCCAATAAAGTCGACGGCTTGACTAATAATCGCCATATCGCCAGCAATAATAGTTGGTTTAACTTCATCTGCTAAATCATTCAGCAAAGAAGGGTAAGCACCCTCTAAAACAGCTTTGATATACCATTGATTATGATATTGATCGGCAAGTTCTGCGGCTTTTTTATCATCCGCAGTCAAAGGGTAAGTTGGGCTGAAGTTTAATACGATACCCGCTTCTGTGTCTGGGCAGTTTTTACGTAACACTTGCATGGCAAGGCCATGGGCGAGCAGTAAGTGATGCGCTGCTTGTCGGCCTGCTTGTTGTGATTTTATACCTGGTGCATGTACACCCACTTCATAACCTAAGTAGGCACTACAGAAGGGCTCATTCAAGGTCGCAAAAGAATCGACTAAGTGGCCAAGGTGTTGAGTAACAAGTTCGGCATATTCTTGAAATTTATAGGCTGTATCACGATTTAACCAGCCACCATTATCTTCTAGGTATTGAGGTAAATCCCAGTGGTATAGAGTGACGTAAGTTTTAATATTACGTGCTTTTAACGCCGTTAATAACTGAACATAAAATGCCATACCTTGTTTGTTTATCGTGCCATCTTGATTCATGACCCGTGGCCAAGAAATTGATAAACGGTAAGCATCTACGGCTAAGTCAGCAATCATATCGACATCTTGCTGCCAACGTGCAACATGGTCACATGCTACATCGCCATGACTTTGATCGGCAATTGCATCCGGCTTTTCACAAAACGTATCCCAGATACAATCTAGACGCTGGCTGCGTGCGCCTTCAATTTGAAACGACGCAGTTGCAACACCAAAAGTAAATTCAGGTTTGAGTAAAAATGAGTCTGGCAAAAGAGAAATTGATTTATACACAGTTATTAGTCGTCCTTCGCATAGTGTTTGTAAGACAAACCAAAGTACAGAGTTGTAAATGGTGTAAGCGCTTACAATTTTATTGCAAATAAATTGCTATATATGATTTATATGTTATAAATGTAAGCGCTTACATTTTATGTTGCAATAGTTTTTTGCTTTTTTATTCATCATGATTTAGCACTAGAGCTGATGTAACAAACTGAAAAATATAAATAACTAGAGAATAAAATTATGGCCCATGTTTCAACGCCTGTTTCGGGTAACGCGAGTCAAGCGGCAATGCCAAAGCAACATTTTGCATTGGCGTCCTTGACCACATTATTTTTTATGTGGGGGTTCATTACTTGTTTAAATGATATTTTGATCCCTTACTTAAAAGGGATGTTTTCGCTGAATTATACGCAAGCCATGCTTATACAGTTTTGCTTTTTTGGTGCGTACTTTGTGATGTCGATCCCTGCTGGCAAGTTGGTCAGTCGCATTGGCTATCAATTTGGTATTGTGGTCGGCTTAGTGGTTGCAGCTATCGGCTGTGCGCTGTTTTACCCTGCTGCGGTTGCCCATGTATACGAATTATTTTTACTGGCTTTGTTTGTACTTGCTTCGGGCATTACTATTTTACAAGTATCTGCAAATCCTTATGTAAGTGTACTTGGCCCGCAAAAAACAGCGTCTTCGCGTTTGACTATGACACAAGCATTCAACTCACTAGGTACGACCGTCGCACCGATTTTTGGTGGGTGGTTGATTTTATCTGAAGTAAGCCAAGCCACGGCTGAAGAAGTGAAACTCCCTTATTTAATGTTGTCGTTAAGTTTACTCGTGCTTGCGGTTATCTTTGCGTTTTTAAAACTGCCAAAACTAGGTAAAGAAAGTGACAGTGAAGCGGCACATCAAGATTTAGAAGACTTTGTTGATTTAGGTAGTGTTTGGCGTTATCGCCACCTCATTTTAGGTGCCATCGGTATCTTTGTTTATGTGGGCGCAGAAGTGGCGATTGGTAGCTTTTTGGTGGGCTTTTTGACGTTAGATAATATTGCTGGCCTCGCAGAAAAAGAAGCCGCTCATTACATTAGTTATTATTTCGCAGGTGCCATGGTGGGTCGCTTTATTGGTGCTGCTGTGATGCAGAAGTTTAATGCAGGTAAGGTGTTGGCATGTCATGGCTTGCTTGCAGTAGTACTTGTTGCAATTGCTATGACAGGTGAAGGGAGTCTTGCTATGTGGGCTATTTTATTGGTTGGCTTATGTAACTCGATTATGTTCCCGACGATTTTCAGCCTTGCACTACATGGCCTTGGCAAATACACCTCAAAAGGCTCAGGTATTTTATGCTTAGCAATTGTAGGAGGCGCAATTATTCCACTACTGCAAGGCGTATTAGCCGATTCTGTTGGTGTGCAAATGGCGTTGTTCTTACCTATCGCCTGTTACTTATATATTACTTACTTTGCGCTGGTTGGCTCAAAAGTATCGACTCAGACTTCATAGGTGGAAAAATGAAATTGAAAAAAACAGTCACTCTTTGTTCGTTAATGATGGCAAGCGTCAGCATGCTAGGTTGTACTGGGCAAGATAAGGTGACAAACGTGAACGCTGAGCAAGAAATTTGGCCAAACATCGAAACTGGTATTGCAGCAAACCCAGAAATGGAAGCAAAAATAGCAAACATGCTGGCAAATATGACCCTTGAGCAAAAAATTGCGCAAATGATTCAGCCAGAAATTCGCGATATTACCGTTGAAGACATGCGTAAATACGGCTTTGGCTCTTACCTCAATGGCGGTGGTGCATTCCCAAATAATGATAAACATGCCAGTGCCGCAGACTGGATTGATCTTGCTGAAAAAATGTATCAAGCCTCAATCGATGACTCGCTTGATGGTAGCTCAATCCCGACTATGTGGGGTACCGATGCCGTGCATGGTCACAATAACGTCATTGGTGCGACATTATTTCCACATAACATTGGTTTAGGTGCAACAAACAACCCAGAGTTAATCGAAAAAATTGCAGCTGCTACCGCGCAAGAAGTGATGGTAACCGGCATCGACTGGGTGTTCGCACCAACAGTCGCCGTTGTTCGTGACGACCGTTGGGGTCGTACTTATGAAGGCTATTCTGAAGACCCTGAAATAGTGAAAGCATACTCGGCAGCCATTGTTAAAGGGTTGCAAGGTGCAGTTGATGAAGACTTCTTATCTGATAAGCGCGTGATAAGTACCGTGAAACACTTTTTAGGTGATGGCGGTACTGAAGGCGGTGATGACCAAGGTAATAACACGGCATCTGAGCAAGAATTATTTGATATTCATGCGCAAGGTTATGTTGGTGGGTTAGGTGCGGGTGCTCAGACCGTAATGGCGTCATTCAACAGCTGGAACGGTGAAAAAATTCACGGCAGTAAATACCTACTTACCGACGTACTAAAAGGCAAAATGGGCTTTGATGGTTTTGTTGTTGGTGACTGGAATGGCCACGGTCAAATTCCAGGGTGTACTAATGGCAACTGTGCGCAAGCAGCAAATGCAGGTCTTGATGTGTACATGGTACCGACAGATGCATGGAAACCACTTTACGAAAACCTTATTAAGCAAGTTAAAAGTGGCGAAATTGCACAAAGCCGCATTGATGATGCAGTAACACGTATCTTACGTGTAAAAATGCGCGCTGGTTTGTTTGATAAGCCAAGCCCTGCTAAGCGTCCGCTTTCAGGTAAAACAGAGATCATTGGCAGTGCAGAACATCGTGCAGTTGCAAAACAAGCGGTCCGTGAATCACTGGTACTACTTAAAAATAAACAACAGTTGTTACCGCTATCAGCAAATGCAAATGTATTAGTTGCAGGTCAAGGCGCTGATAACATTGGCATGCAGTCAGGTGGTTGGACAATCACATGGCAAGGGACTGGTAATGAGAATAGCGATTTTCCGGGTGGTTCTTCAATTTTTGATGGCATCAAAAATACAGTTGAGCAAGCCGGTGGTCAGGTTCAATACAATGTGAATGGCGAATTTGAATCTAAGCCAGATGTTGCGATTGTTGTGTTTGGCGAGCAACCGTATGCAGAAGGCAATGGTGATTTAGATAACCTTGAATACCAACGCGGTAATAAAACTGATTTAGCTCTGCTTAAAAAACTAAAAGATGCCGGTATTCCTGTGGTGTCGCTATTTATTAGTGGCCGCCCAATGTGGGTGAATGCTGAGCTGAATGCCAGTGATGCGTTTGTCGCAACTTGGTTACCAGGCAGTGAAGGTGATGCAATCAGCGATGTTATCTTTAAAAACCAAGATGGCTCTATCAATCATGACTTTAAAGGTAAATTATCGTTCTCATGGCCAAATAACCCGGTAGGTAACCAAAACCGTGGTGATAAAGATTACGCGCCACTATTGCCTTATGGCTTTGGTTTAACGTATCAAGATAAAAACACCTTGGCGGATGACCTTAGCGAAAAATCACACGTCGCGGCTAAATTAGAAGACTTAGTATTATTTGAACGTGCCGTAAAAGCACCGTGGTCACTGCAACTACAAAGTGGTTCTGAGTTACAAGCCATGACCAGTAGCCGTGCAGCACTTAATGCGGTTAGCGTAAAAACCTTTGATAAAGACGTACAAGAAGATGCGCGCGCAATCAGCTTTAATGGTAAAGAAGCGGCTGCAGTTCGTTTAATGGCGGCGTTCCCATCGGATTTACGCTCATACGTTGAAAAAGCGGGTCAACTGCAAATGCAAATTAAGATAGACCAAGCTGCTGATGTGCCGCTGATGCTGGGAATGCAATGTGGTGAAAACTGTGACGGCCAATTTGATATTAGCAAACACCTTAAAGCAGCAAATGATTGGCAAACGCTAACTGTAGATTTGAGCTGCTTTGCAGAGCAAGGTGTGCAGCTTGGGCAAGTATTCTCGCCTTGGCAATTAGCCACTGAAGGTGCATGGCAAGTATCAATTGCTAAGCTATCAGTAACGAGCGCGCACACTGAGGATGCAATGCTCTCATGTCAGTAAAATCGTATGCTGTTATTTTGCTAACAGGTGCGCTTAGTGCCTGTCAGCAAACCCCAGCGCCTGTCAAAGCCAGCCTAGGAGAAGGTTGGCAGTTAGTTTGGCAAGACGAATTTTCGCAAAATGATCTCGACCTAACTAAGTGGCAACACGAAGTAAATTGTCGAGGTGGCGGTAATGATGAGCAGCAATGCTATACCGCGCGTAGCGAAAACAGTTTTGTTAAAGATGGCCTATTGCATATTGTTGCTCGCCAAGAGCAATACACTGGGCCATTGCATAATAGCGATGAAGTGAGCAGCGATGCTGAGCGAGAAAAACAAGCGACTCAGCCGTTCACTTCAGCACGTTTACGCACTAAAAACTTAGCTGATTGGCGATACGGCCGTTTTGAAATTCGCGCTAAATTGCCAGCAGGGCAAGGCGCGTGGCCAGCAATTTGGATGTTACCGACTGATTGGCGTTATGGTCGCTGGGCATCATCAGGCGAAATAGACATCATGGAAGCAGTTAATCTAAAGACCCTTACCGATGACAAAACAGCGCCAGCAGGCAGCCTTGAAACGCGCGTACACGGCACCTTGCATTATGGTGGTCCTGCACCTAAAAATGTTTACAGCGGTACGCCGTACCGTTTCAGCGAAGCTAATAACCCAGCTGATAACTTTCATGTGTATGCCCTAGAATGGCAGCAAGATGAAATTCGTTGGTATGTTGATGATGTTCATTATGCGACATTTCGCCACGACCAGTGGTATTCAACATCACAACAACAAGACGGCTCGTTTATAGAAAATACTGGCTTTGCTCCATTTGATCAGCGTTTTCATTTACTTCTTAACTTTGCAGTAGGCGGAAACTGGCCAGCAAATGTGAATGACAAAGGCGTTGATTTTACGGGTTACCCTAAGCAAATGCTGGTGGATTACGTGCGTGTTTTTCAATGTAGTAAAAATAGTGAAACAGGCATTGGCTGCGCAACAACACAGCCATCAGCAGTACAAATTAAGGGTAAATAAATTATGAACCAAGAGCCTGCAGATGCTTCGCCGAACTCGTTGCATCCGCTGGCTTTTGGTTCATTCTATCGGTTGAGCTTTTGTAGTAATAGCTGTCTTATTCTTCTGGCCGTAAGTTCGTCGATATCCGCTAATATTCCTTGCGCAGGCTCAGCAACATGGCTTGCTAAATCCACATCATCAGCAAACACATAATGATTAAAAAGTTGCTGCCATTTCTGTTTTTGCTCGTTTGGTAAGTCTTTAATTGCCAGCATACTATGTAGCATGGCATCAAATGGGTTTGCTAAATACTCTGGGGCTTGTCGCCACCAATAGTTCACCAACACATTAAACGGACTGGTTGCGCTAACCTGATGCCACCAAAGCGCTGGAATATAAATAGCATCGCCAGGTCCAAGGGTGGCCGATTGTGCCTTTGCTACAGCCTCTTTAAAACGCGGAAAGCGGCTGAAATCGGGGTTATTAAAATCAACCAAGCTAACCGCTTGCCCAGCGGGTGTAAATTCGAGTGGACCAACGTAGAGGTTATTGACCTGTTCCGTTGGCAATAGAGTAAACGTACGCTTACCCGCAGCAACACAAGCTAGGTTATCGGCATTGTCATAGTGAGCCGCAATCTGGCTATGATTTCCCACCCAGAGGCTTGTTAGGCAGTTATAATCGGTCACTGTCAATGGGTTTTTAAGGCTAAAGCTAGGAGCGCAATACTCCACAGCTGTAGAGCCCATATACAATGAATCACTGTCGGTTTGTGTGAGTGATATTGCTAATTTTTGTAGTACAGAAAGTAGGTTATCGGCGTGCTGTGAAAAATTAAGCCCCGTGAAATCAGCGTTATAAAAATAGCGACCTTGATGAATTGCGTCGCTACTAAAGCTGCGTACTGGGGCGTTATTGGCAAGGCCTAAAAGATAGTCTAGGGCGCTTTTAGAGCTTTGCTTAGCTGCAATGACTTGTGGCCAATCAGCGCAGAGATCTCTTATTACCAGCGGCTCAGTTAGCTCAGCTAAAAACGCTTTTAGATCAGCAATGCTTGCAGCTTGGCATTCTTTTATTGGCGCAGCCGCAAACATTACTGCCTCGCCCATTTTTTATTAAGCAAATGAGGAATTTGCTCCATTGATGCCAGCACCATATAAATAGCCTGCAAGTCTCCTTGCTGTTGTAACTGCTTGAGTTGTTCAGCAGTTAAGTTATTTAGTGCCTGCTGGTTAATGGTATAGAAGCCAGTTACAGTGATTTTTTCACCATTTTTTTGAGCATATTCAATGCTAAACGCTTCGAGTAAATTAACGCTTAGCAAACGTTCAAAAAAGTGATTAATTGTTTGGTGTTCTTGATGTAACGCGTTAAGTACTTGAGCAATATGATTTAAGTAATCGCTATTCCCACCATGTTCAAGGAAAATGGCTTCGCCATCATGTGTGCTTATGCGTGGGCTGTCTAAATCAATATGTACCACTAGTGATTGCTCAGGAATACCATTGTTATACTGGGTTTGTTGACCAATTAAAAATGGCTGGCGCTGCATACTCAGTGGTAAGTAACTCAGTTGTAACTCGCCTTGCTCGTTTAGCAGCAAGTTCTCGCCATTTTCAAAACCAAATAAAGCGAGGGCTTCAAATTGGCCTGTTTGAGGGTGCTTACGAAATACGATGGGTTGATTTGCTTGAACTTTAGCAAACTCGCTTGGGAATACGGTAGCGCAGCTAATATTATCGCCCCAGTTAGCACCGCGTGTGGTGATCACTTTTAGGTCTTTATGGCTGATGTTATCAAGTAAGACATGATTGGCCATTGGGCCTCCTAATGCTGAGATTAAATAGGTTGTATGCCAAATTGCTGAATATGATTTAACAGCTCGCGGTTAGTGGGTAGTTGTTGTAATCCGCGTTTGGCTTGTTGTTGGTTAGCACTAAAGTGTTCAACAATCGCTGAAGGCATTGTTAGAGCTGGAAATTGCGGTAGTTGTTTCATGCCATAAAGTACATACTGGTAACTAGCCGCGGAGAAAACCTCTTGAGCGCGATCAAAGTCGTTTAGCCACGGACTTTGATATTGCCACAGTGCTAAGTTTTCTTGTAGTTGCTGAGGAACAGAGTTTACCTCTTTATGGGCTTGCCAATAGGGGCTAGTGCGTTTTGACAACACATAGTGCAGCTTTAAAAATTCAATAATACGCTGCCAGCGATAATGGCATTGCTCATCAAAACGCTTGGCTAGTGTCGGCATTGCAGCACGATGTGTTGGGAAATTAGCAAGTAAGTTATTCAAGCCAAGCTCCACCATGACTAACGCTGAGGCTTCAAGTGGCTCAATAAAGCCAGCAGACATACCAATAGCTAAACAGTTTTTATACCAAAAACGGCGTCTAAAGCCTGGGGTAAAACTGATCTCACGAAAGGTTAGTTCATTTTGGTTTGTATCGGGTTGGGTTTTTGCAATGTACTGACTAAGCGCTTGTTTTGCATCTTCGCTGCTGGCAAAACGACTTGAGTACACCATACCTAGACCACGGCGGCTTTGTAAGCCGATATCCCAAATCCAACCAGCATCTTGCGCAGTGGCTTTGGTATAAGACAGGAGCTCTTGCTGCGGGTTTAAATAAGGCACCTGTACGGCCACAGCACGGTCGTTAAATAGTACATCTTGTTGCTCGATTAGTTCGATACCGTAATGTTGATGTAACAGCTTTGCGTGGGTGCCTGAGCAATCAATAAATAAATCACCTGCAATAGTGCCATGATCGCGGGTTTGCAATGAACTAATATAGCCATCTTCATTGCTATTGATACATTCAACATGACTGATGATGTGCTCAACGTTTAGTTTTGTGGTGCAGTGCTGTTGTAGCAGCGTGGCAAACTTACCGGCATCTAAGTGATAGCCATAGTTTGCTTCACCTTGATAGGCGCTATGTAAGTGGTTTTTTGGTGCTTTATGGTGATCGCATAAGTAGGTTTGGCTTGCCACCGCGTGGCTGAAACTCACGGCATCTTTGTTGGCAAACCAATAAGGTGCAATATTTAATTGCTGATACGCCACCGGTAAGCTGAACGGGTGGTAATAATGTGCGTCGCCTTTATCGTCGCACCAGCCATCAAAGCGTGAACCTTGTTTAAAAGACGCATCACAACGTTGAATAAATTCACTTTCGCTAATGCCGATGGTTTTTAAGGTTTGTCGCATGGTTGGCCAAGTACCTTCACCAACACCAATGGTGGCAATATCGGGCGACTCAATCAGGGTGATCTGTGCGTTGTGAGTTAAATGGGGCTGGGCTGCAATTAACCCTGCAGATAACCAACCTGCAGTACCACCACCTAAAATGACGACTTTTTTTACTTCTTTGTGTTGCATATTCAAGGCTACCTCAAATGCTATATAGACAAACTAGCATAATTGTGAAAAAAAAAGCCGCTGTTGAGCGGCTTTTTTGACAACAAAATGCTAGAACGAGTAGCGGAAGCCGATGTTGTAGCGCGCACCGTATTGGTTTGCACGTAACAGCTGCTCAGAGTAACGAACGTAGGTACGCTGCGTTTCATCTGTTAGGTTTAGACCTTCAACAAATACCGTTAGGTTCTCGTTTACTGCATAGTTCACGTTGATATCCCACTGACCATAAGACTCAGTGAAGATTGGTGAAGCATGTTGGTCAAAGCCTGTTAAGAACTCATCACGCCAGTTATAAGAAATACGAGCCGATAAACCGTCTAAATCATAAATAGCAGAGAAGTTAGCTGAATCACTTAAGCCAGGCAGAGCAAATTGATAGCCAATAGCATCTCGGTCTGCTTCAACATCACCGAATACGAAAGTCGCGTTGGCGGCAATACCAAAGCCTGAATCACCAAACATATGTTGTGCTGCCAGCTCCCAACCCCAAAGGTTACCTGTTTCCACATTGGTGTCGCGAGAAACATCAAAGATTGTGAGTGGATCAGTGCCAATGCCTGTAATACCTGTTCCTTGCTCAGTTCCTTGATTTTCATTGATTTTATCGTGAATAGCTTGGTCAGAAGGTGTTACTCCTTCTGCTGCTAAGTCTTCACGGGCTTGATCAGCACGCTCGCCAAGGAATGGGTCACGAATATCTCCCATGGTCTCTTGGGTTGTAATGTTAACAATGAAATTCTCAACTTGTTTACGATAGTAACCTGCAGATAGATAGCTGCCTTCGCCATAATAATATTCAAGTGATAAATCTATGTTGTCAGCTACGAATGGTTTCAAGTCAGGGTTACCCACAGCCACTTTACGTTGACCTACTTTTGGGTTACCTAAAAATGAGGTTGTTGAACGCAGTGAATCAACCGGAGGGCGAGCGAGTGTTCGGCTATACGAAAAGCGAGCCATTACATCTTCTGTCACTTCAACATTAATATCTAAGTTTGGTAAAAATTCACTGGTGCTGCCTTCACCACTTGCGAAAGCCTGCTCACCAAAGTTATATGACCACTCATTACCATTAACCCAAGTAATACCTGTTGCAGGTTTTTCTAGGCTTTGCGAGCTAACATCTGTTTTTTCATAGCGTAAACCGACCGCCATGGTGACATACATATTGTTAAACTCAGTTTCAAAGTTTGCTTGAGTGTAGAATGATAAGGTTTTTTCGCTTACTCGATGATCATTATCAATCGGCCCTGCTTGTACCATTCCATTTAATTCAGCAGGCCAGCTACATGCGCCAATGCCTCCATCTGGATGGTCACAGTCAATGCTTTGGGCGATGGCAACTATTTCATCAAAATCAGCATCGTAGTAGTAGTTTAATAGCTTATCGTTACCGCCGCCTGAGAAGCCGTCTAATAAACCTGAACTATCAACACGAGTAAACATGTCATCATTGTACCAATCAGCTGAGTTTAACCACCAACCAGCAGCAAGTTGCTCTGAATAAGCTTGTGTGGTTCTAAAGTCAATTTTGGTATGTGAAACACCAAAATTGATACTTGTAAGGGCGCTATTATTTTCGTTTAACCAAGTCCCTTTTAACTGGTACTGATCAAGATCATTTGTGTTCGTATCTTTATTAACCCCAGCAAATAGCGTTCCCATATCACTAGGTAGAAGCTCTGCTTGGCCATTAGTTAATGTCATATCAATTAGTGGAATTTCGCCTTGGCTAAAATCAGCCATTTTTTCATCGATATTAACAGTTGGGTTTTCACACCACGAGCATGAGGTATTACCAATGATCATAAAGGCATCATGACCTAAACCAACCCCCGCTGTTTCTGCCGATGAGTTATGGGCATCAAACTCAATATTTAAAGTGTCGGTTACTTGCCAATCAATATTTAAACCAAGAGATTTATTTTCGTTGGTTGTTGCACCACGGTTTAGGTTTGTTGAGTAATCTCCGCCAAACTCGCTAACCTTAGTATATGTCCCATTTTCGTTAATCGTTGCAGAACTAACATTACCACCGTTGTTAAACCATACACCAAAACTACGGCCGTCTTTTTCAAACTCTAGTTTTGAATAAGTGTAATCAAGGGTTGTCGTTACGCGATCACTCGGCGCGTATTGCAGTACAAGTTGGCCATTGGTACGTTTACGCGAGTTATCAGAGAAAGCGTAACCCGCATTTTGTGGGTACCAAGTTGTACCGTCTGCACGTTGATTGTTGTCTGTTACATTTAAGTTTGGCGAGGTAGAGAGATCGACATTTGGGATCCAGTTATCAACCGCCATTGATTGCTCGCGGTTATCGCGTTCTTGCACTGAACCTGAGATTAAAATACCGAATTTGTCATCATTAAACGTATTACTGTAGATGCCTGATAATTCTGGTGTTACATCATCACCAGTTTCATTCGATGTATCGTGAACGGCTTTTGCACCGATAGAAGCATGTAAACCAGGATTTGAAAGTGGCTTTGCAGTCGTGATATTAACTGTTGCGCCAATGCCGCCACTAGGGATGTCGGCACGCGCCGTTTTATATACTTCAACACCGCTTACACTTTCTGTTGCGATGTCACCAAAATCGAATGAACGTCCGCCCGTTGTTGGCATTTGACGATTGTTTAGGGTCACTAGGTTAAATTCAGGACCAAAACCACGCACGGTAATTTTGCTTCCTTCACCGTTACTTCGGTCGATAGAGACACCGGTGATACGTTGCAGTGACTCGGCTAGGTTCGTGTCGGGGAACTTACCAATGTCTTCTGAAGTGATTGCATCAACAACACCTGCAGATTGACGTTTAATGTCCATTGATTTTACAAGGCTACCGCGGATCCCCGATACTTGTATAACTTCAATATCACTTGCTTTGTCGGATTGTTCTTCGGCGACAGCTGAGTGAGGAACTAGCGCGCTTAAACCCATTGCCACAGACAGGCTAATGGCAAGCTGCTTTCTCTTGAATTGTGTGTGGTTCATGCAAATCTCCAGATTTGGTTTTATTTTTGTGTTTGTTGTCTAATGTAAGCGCTTACATTTTATTGCAAAAAAAATCGCCGAACCCGATTTTTATAAATGTAACCGCTTACAATAAGTTATTAGAAAGTAAAACAATCGTCAATAAAAATAACTTTTATGAACGCAATTAATATGTATGTTCATGTTATTATAGATATTATTTTAGCTATAATTTTATTGTTGTAGTATGAAATGTATCTATTTTTAGCAATAATTGAAAAGGTTGCTCACCGAAAAGCACAATCTAGGAGACCATCATGCGAGCAGTTAAATTTGTAAATGAGTTAGTCATACCAAGTAAAGTGGTTTGTGTTGGTCGAAATTATGCGGCTCATATCGCAGAACTTAATAATGAAACGCCAACCAGTATAGTGTTATTTATAAAACCCAATAGTGCTTTGTCAGATACGCTTTGTGCTACTCACGGTGCTGAACAGTTACACTACGAGACTGAGTTGTGCTTTTTAGTTAAAGATAAACAGCTTGCGGGTGTAGGGCTTGGGCTTGACCTAACAAAGCGCCGTTTACAATCAAATTTAAAAGAAAAGGGGTTACCTTGGGAGCGCGCTAAGGCATTTAATGGTGCCGCTCTTTTTAGTGACTTCGTACCATGTAATGATACCAAGCATTATCAGTTTAGTTTACTGATAGATGGTAAGCCTGCTCAGCATGGTGACACACAATTAATGCTTCATAATGCCGAGAAAATTTTATCTGAAATTAGTGAATTTATGGATCTCGAAGACGGCGATATCATTATGACTGGTACACCTGAAGGAGTCGGGGAGGTTGAATCAGGTTCAACTTTTCAAGTGCTGCTTATGGATGAACAGACTGAGGTGTTGTCTCACCAGTGGCAGGCTGTATGATTGGGTTTAGTATCAAGCGCTCATACTGTGACGAAAAATCTGCAAAGTTTTGCTCTAACCATACTCGTTGACTCTGTTGGTAGCGCTCACTGGGTAATACTTTTGTTTTTAATGCGTGATTGATTTCAGCGAGTACTTTTTCGGCGTAATTATTTGGGGCACTTGTTGAGCAGCCAATCGCGCCAAGCATCATACTTTGCTTTGGGTTACCAATGCTTAGCTTTTCTATGTGTTGCTGATTTTTTTGATTGTAATAATCAGCAACAAACGGGTAATCAATTGTGTAATCAATATAACCATGCTGAAGTTGCGTAAGAATCGCGTAATTAGGATGACTACCAGTGCTACTAAGCGCTGCGCTTTCGTATAACTTGGTATTTTTAGCTATTTTTTCAAATTTGCTCCCGAATTTACGCGCGTCGTTTTGACCAAATATAAACCCAGAGTCAGTCAGTAATGAAATCAAAGAAACAGGGTTACCATGAGCTTGGGTTATTTTTTTGGCTTGCTCATGGGTACTAAGTATTGTGAAAGGAGGATAAACTGTGGTTGGGATTGAATAAGTCGCACGCTTAGTTTTTTGTTCCCGATGAATCATGCAGGAGTAACACGCCATATGACCTTCATCGAGGTACTTTCCTGCTCTTTTTTGCGGTAGTAATACTTTACTGTGATTAATGTTAGGCAGCGCTTCAATAAGCATATCTGTAATATCATTACATAAACCACCCTGTTGGTTTTTGTCGCTTTTTTCTAGATAAAACGGTTTGCTGTCATTTTCGAGCCAAGTAATTGATAACGTTTCTGAGGCATGAGCTAACGGCGCTAAAAACAAGCTTAAAACAGTATAAAATTTTAACTTCATATGCTTACTCATCGAGAACCCACTCATAATTACTTATGTTAACTATACACTAAAGTATTGAAAATATAATGGGTTGTTAAATAAATTACTGAATAAGTATTGCTTTTTGGGTGTTAATACTTATTCAGTCAGAAGTTTTATAGATCAGAAAGGTTGCGGGTATTGTTTGAATACATTGTTGATATCGGTAAGAGCTTGTTCTGATAGCTCAATTGAAAAAGCTGCTATGTTGTCTTGCAATTGGGCCATAGAAGTTGCCCCAATAATAGTCGAACTAACACCATCAACTTGGTTACACCACGCAAGAGCAAGTTGTGCTGGCGTTATATTGTAAGTTTTTGCAATATCGACATAATTTGCAATCGCTTGCTGTGATTGCGCTGTGTCTCTAAATAGTCCATTACGCTGTACCAAAGTCCAGCGACTCCCTTCTGGGCGATTACCATTTAAATATTTACCGCTCAGCATGCCGCCACCAAGAGCTGACCAAGGCAGATAAGCGACACCTTCGTGAATACATTGCTCTATTAAATAAGGCCAATCTTTGGCATGCAGTAGGCTAAACTCATTTTGAATAGAAACCATGCGCGGAAGGTTATGCTGCTCACTTAAACGCAGATATTGGCTAATGCCCCAAGGCGTATCGTCTGATAAACCACAGTGTTTAATTTTACCAGCCTTTACACAGTCATTCAGACCTTCAAGAATATCGAGCATACCTGCTATATTTTGCTCGGTGTCGGCATCTGAAAAGCGGACTATACCAGGCCACTGCTTGCCAAAATGTGGCGAAGTACGATTTGGCCAGTGAAGTTGGTATAAATCGATAACATCAGTTTGTAAGCGTTTCAGTGACGCATCAACAGCGTCAATCACAGCTTGACGAGTAATGTCGCCGCCATCACGTACCCAAGATAACCCATTGCCTGCAATTTTCGTTGCGATGACAAGGTTATCGCGCTTGCTTTTGTTACGAGCTAACCAATTTCCAATAATTTCTTCTGTTTTTCCGTATGTGTCAGGTGAAGGAGGAACGGCATACATTTCGGCAGTATCGATAAAGTTAACGCCTTTATCTAACGCGTAAGCAATTTGTTCATCGGCATCAGCTTGGTTATTTTGCATGCCCCATGTCATGCTACCTAGGCAGACACGAGAAACATCAATACCACTTCGGCCAAGTGGACTATAAAGCATATTAGTTCCTTGTTAATCGTGAGAATGGGCTTTGAGTGCAGTTAATAGCTCATCGCTTAACTGGGCTTTTTTACCCGTTTTAAAGTTAAACATAACGACTTGTGATGAGCCAATGGTGGTGACAGCGTCTTGGCTTTCACTAAATACAGTGTAATGCATCATAAAACGATCTTGTTCAATGTCACTAATCTTTACGCCAACATGAACTGTATCAGGGAATGTCACAGGGCGTTTATAGCGGGCATTGTTTTCGCTGATCACAGGGCCTACACCTGTTACTTGTAAATCTTTAAGAAAACCTAGTTGGGTAAAAAAGTCGATTCGAGCTGTTTCGAAATAACGAAAATAGACCACATTATTGACATGTTGCAGGGCATCCATTTCACCCCAAGCGACATTAATTTTTGTTCTGATAGGATGTTGTTCTATAAACGATTGCATAGTAAATCTTCATTAATTGTGAGAAAACTTAGGTTAGCAATATGCTGCTTTTAGCTCAAGGAAATTAGAAATTCCGGCAAATTGTGCTAACTTTAATGGTTCACGCTTACGTAAAGTGTGGCTCATATAGAATACACAATAAAGGATTTTATTATGCAGCAAATAACAGTGAGGATAATGAAGTGGATAGCCTTGTTCATCGTACTAGCACTTGCTTTACTCTGCTATAGTATGGGCACAATGTCAGGTTTTATCGCTTTAATTGTGATTGGTTTTTTACTTGAAGGCGCATTTTGGTTATTTGGCTATCGATTATTTAACCGTAAAAAACCGTCTGAGCACTCAAGTCAAACCTCATAGCTTGCACAATTAGGCAGATTAAATAATAATAACTGTATAAATAAACAGTTGTTATGTGCCTGATGAAAAAATTCATTCACATTGATATGGATTGCTTTTATGCCGCCGTTGAGATGCGTGATAACCCTGCATTGGCAAGTGTGCCGTTAGCAATTGGCGGTAATAGTCGTCGTGGGGTGCTTTCTACAGCTAACTATATTGCCCGCCAATACGGTGTGCGTTCGGCAATGTCTAACTACCACGCCAAACAATTGTGTCCGGATCTGGTCATTGTGCCTGGGCGAATGCAGGTTTACAAAGACATCTCCACGCAAATACGCGCTATTTTCGCTAAATATACCGACCTAATTGAGCCCTTATCACTTGATGAGGCTTACCTTGATGTAACTAACAGCACCGCCTGTAAAGGCAGTGCTACGCTTATGGCTCAGCAAATCCGTCAAGAAATCTATGATACGACAGGCCTGACTGCATCTGCTGGTGTTGCGCCCGTTAAGTTTATTGCCAAAATTGCTAGCGATGAAAACAAACCTAATGGGCAGTTTGTCGTGTTACCTGAGCAAGTCGATGACTTTTTGGCAAAATTGCCGCTGGGTAAAATCCCTGGTGTAGGTAAGGTGACATTGGAAAAGCTACAACTTAAAGGACTCTATACAGGAGCTGATGTTCGCGCAAAAGGGGTTAATTGGATGCAGCAGCATGTTGGAAATTTCGGCGTTTCTTTATATCAAAAGTGTGCGGGTGAATACATTGGTAAAGTATCCACAGAGCGGGTACGTAAATCACTGAGTGTTGAGCATACCTATGAATACAACAAAAATAATTTAGACGAGTGTTTAAGCCAGTTACCTTCTTTAATGGATGAATTAACACGCCGCCTTGATAAACAGCAATTACATAACCGAATAAATAAACTATCGGTAAAAGTGAAGTTTGCGAACTTTGTAGTAACCAGTGCCGATCAAAGTCATCATCAATTAGATCAAAGTATATTTTCAGAGTTATTAAGTAAAGCGTATGAACGTGGCAAAGACCAACCAGTGCGTTTATTGGGAATAGGTGTTGGAATAAAGAGTCAAGCTCATGAGCATTTTCAGCTCAGTATATTAGACTAAAGGTTAACACCTTGGTGGTTGAAAGTTTGATAGTGTCTAATGGGGTGCTAAATCTTTCTATACACCTCCTTAAGACAACATTATAACTAAATAAGAGAGATGACTATGCAATCGGTCGTGATCGTGCTGCTCGGAATAATCGGTATGTTGTTCGGATGGTTTTTCTATTCGAAATTCATCGCCGAGAAGATTTTCAAAATGGATGATAATTTTGTCACACCCGCTCATGAACTTGAAGATGGTGTTGACTATGTGCCTACAAACAAGGTTGTGTTGTGGGGCCATCATTTTACTTCAGTGGCAGGTGCTGCGCCGATAGTCGGCCCAGCGATTGCTGTATACTGGGGCTGGGTACCTGCTGTACTTTGGGTTGTATTTGGTACTATTTTCTTCGCTGGTGTGCATGACATGGGCGCTTTGTGGGCCAGTGCCCGCAATAAAGGAAAGTCAATGGGGGCACTGTCTGAGACGGTGATAGGTAAACGCACCCGTGCGTTATTTATGATTGTGGTATTTTTAGTACTGCTAATGGTCAACGCTGTATTTGGCGTTGTTATTGCCAAGTCATTTGTATCACAACCAAATGCTGTTTTTCCTGCTTGGGCTGCCATTGTTGTTGCTTTAGTTATTGGTCAGTTATTAAGACGTAAAGTGTCTTTAATCCCACTTTGCTTTGTTGGTGTGGGGATACTTTATTACACCATTTATCTAGGAAGCGGAATGCCAATTGCTTTACCTGACGAAATGTTTGGTTTAAGCGCAAATGCAAACTGGATTATTATTTTATTCATTTATGCTGCTATCGCTTCACTTCTACCTGTATGGATGCTGCTGCAACCACGCGACTTTATTAATGGTATGCAACTACTGGTTGGTTTAGTCCTGCTATATGGTGCGGTATTTATTTCTATGCCAGATATCACAGCGCCTGCATTTAATACCCAAACTGCGGTGGATACGCCAAGTATTATTCCGTTGTTATTTGTTACTATTGCCTGTGGTGCGGTGTCTGGTTTCCACGGTATCGTGTCATCAGGCACGAGCTCTAAACAGCTAAATAAAGAAACCGATGGCCGTTTCGTTGGTTATTTAGGTGCCGTGGGCGAAGGCATGCTAGCGTTGATTACCTTAGTTGCGGTAAGTGGTGTTGCGCTTGCTGTTTCGCCTGAAGAGTGGCATGAAATTTACAGTCATTTAGGGGCTGGTAGTGTCAGTGCATTTATTAATGGCGGTGCTAACTTAATTGAAAGTGGCTGGGGCTTATCAAACGAGATAGCTTCAACATTACTTGCCGTGATGGTTGTGTTATTCGCTGGTACAACGATGGATTCGGGTGTGCGTCTGCAGCGTTATATTATCCAAGAATGGGGTGATATTTATAACATCAGTATTATTCGCAATGGTGTGATTGCAACCTTAATTGCCGTACTGTGTTGCTTACTGCTCGCTTTTGGTGCTGGTGGCGCTGATGGCAGTGGCGGTATGATTATTTGGCCTTTATTTGGTTCTACTAACCAGATCCTTGCAAGCTTAACGTTACTGGTTATTTCAGTGATGTTAATTAAAGCGAACCGCCCTGCAAAATATACACTGATCCCGATGAGCTTTGTGCTAGTGATGGCGTTTTTCGCTGGCGTAATAAAACTGGGTGAATACTATCAGCAAGGTAACTGGCTGTTAGTTACCCTTGATGTTTTAGTGCTAGTAATTAGCGTTTTGGTGATGTTAGAAGCGTGGTCTGTGATCGTTAAGCATCGTAACGATAATAAGCAAGTTACAGAGCAGTAAACTTAGCTTGCCAGCCATAAAGCAGCTTAATTTGCTTGGCTGGCAATAGCTGACCAAATCAATGATAATACGGTCCTATGTTTCTAACAGCAGGACCTTTTTTATGGCATACCCTCATGCAATGTCAGCACCTCAGATTGCTGATGCAGATCACGATGCATTAATTATTATCAGTGATGACTTTTCTTCTTTAGCTGATCAAAACTTAAGCCAAGCAATTACTACACATCAAGCTGTTGATGCACGTATTGGTAAGCAAGTAACGTTACTTGTGATTGATTCTAAACGTGTAATTTTAGCACCAACAGGTCCACTTAATCGCGACTATGACGATGTACGTCGTTATTTTGATGCTGCAAAGCAAGGTATATTAGAAGCCAAAGCATCAGGTAGCACTAAACCAGCTTTGTATTTACCACAAGCAAGCCAAGATGGGCGTTATCAACATGCACTTGAGGTGGCTTTTTTAGGTGCATGTCAGGCATTGTGGCAACCGCTTGAAGCGCGAGAATTTCATGGGCAATCCATTGAGCCTATTAGTCAAATTAGCCTTATTGGCGCAAATGAGCAAACAACGAAAGCTGTGAATGCGATTGCAGCGGGTCAATATGCTGCGCGTGATTTGTGTGGTACTGAGCCTGAGCGCATGGCACCACCACGTTTTGCAGATTACTGCGTTGAGTTATTTGCAGGCAGCAAGGTGTCTGTTGAGGTGATTTCAGATATCAACACTATCGACAAAGATTACCCAATGATGAGCACGGTAGCACGTGCTTCTTACGCTGTTGAGCGCCATCACCCACGCGTTGTGAAACTAGAATATGTACCTGAAGGCGACGTTGAGCGTACCTTGATGTTTGTTGGTAAGGGTTTAGTTTACGATACCGGTGGTGCAGACCTTAAAGTGGGTGGCTTTATGGCAGGTATGAGCCGCGATAAGGGCGGTGCAGCTTCGGTTGCTGGCTTTATGAAATCAGTTGCTGACTTTGCTCCAAAAGGCGTAAAAGTGATTGCTTACTTAGCTGTGGTTCGTAATTCGATTGGTTCTGATTGTTTTGTTCCAGATGAAATCATTACGAGTCGTGAAGGTGTGCGTGTTCGAATCGGTAACACAGATGCTGAAGGTCGTTTAGCAATGGGTGACTTACTAAGCGAAATGAAAGATCGTGCGTTAAACGAAGTAAACCCTGAGTTATTCACCGTGGCGACTTTAACAGGCCATGCAGCACGAGCAATGGGGCCTTACAGTGCTTATGTTGAAAATGGCCCTGCACGCCAAGCTAATATTTCACGTAAGCTTGCTGATTTAGGTGACTTATGGGCCGATGGTGCAGAAGTATCTCGCAGCCGCCGTGAAGATTATGACTTCATTCGCCCTCGCACGTTAGCTGACGATGTACTTTCAAGTAATAACGCTGCGTCAGCTGTAACTGCTCGTGGTCATCAGTTCCCAATGGCATTCTTAGCGATTGTTGGTGGCTTAGATAAACATGGCACTGAATCAGCGCAACCATTACCTTATGTGCATATGGATATCGCAGGTAGCGGCGTAGAAGGTGGCGATTGGCAGCATGGTAAGCCAACGGCTGCAACAGTTAGCAGCTTATTTGCACGTTATTGTTTGTAAGTTATTAGATTAAGAAAAAACCCGCGTCATGCGGGTTTTTTGTCGTTAGTCGAGCTTAAAGCGGTTTACAACATCGCTTAATGCTTGGGAGCTTTGCTTTAAGTTTTCACTGTCATTTGATAACCCTTGAGTATTTGATAGGGATTGCTCTGTTGACTGTGAAAGTTCATTTATTCGTAAATTTACCTCATCTGCTGCGCTTGTTTGTTGCTCTGTGGCGCGTGCTATTTGGCTGTTCATGTCTTTAATTACACTCACTAAACGCTCAATTTCTGTTAGCGATGTGTTCGCTTCACCAGCTTGTAGCACGGTATCGCTCGAAAGCTGCTGACTTGCTGAAACTGCATCAACAGCGGCTTGGGCGCCGGTTTGTAATTTACTGATCATGGCTTGAATTTCATCAGTGCTCTTGCCTGTGCGGCTGGCAAGAGTACGCACTTCATCAGCGACAACAGCAAAGCCGCGGCCTTGTTCACCAGCACGAGCTGCTTCTATAGCTGCGTTCAACGCCAGTAGGTTGGTTTGCTCGGCGATACTGCGAATCACATCAAGTACAGAACCTATATTGTTACTTTCGGCAGCAAGGTCTGCGGTCGCTTGACTGACTTGCTCAATATTATGTGACAATGTCTCTATCGCCGTGATGGTTTTATTCAGTACTTGCTTGCCATTTTCAGCGTTGTGGGATGCTTCATTGGCTGCATGCTCGGCTTGTTCGGCATTTTGACTGACATCATGGATTTGATGCGTCATTTGCTCCATTGCTGTAGCCACTTGAGTTGAACTGTCATTTTGAAGTTCTATAAATGACAGGTTGGTCTTACTGGCATCATCGACATTGTGAGCGTATTGGTTTACTTGCTGGGCATTATGTGCAACATGCTTGAGCGATTCACGCATTTTAGCTGTGTAAAGATTAAAATAGCGCGATAACCGTGATACTTCATCATTACCATTTTCATCAAGTTGCTGAGTTAAGTCACCTTCTCCTTGAGAAATGTCTTTCATCATGTCTGCAGCAAGCTGCGTTGGCCGTAAAATGCTATTTGCAATGAGGTAACTGAGCGCCGTTAACAAGGCGATAATGATCACGGCAGTGATAATGACGTGGTTTCGTAGTGAAGCGAATGCTTCTTCTATGGTATCGATATAGACACCTGAGCCAACAATCCATTGCCACTTAGCAAACCCTTTAACATAAGCAATTTTATCGACGGGTTGATCTTTACCAGGCTTTGGCCACTTGTAAGGGATAAATCCTTCACCTTGTTTTTTGACAATATTGACCATATCGACAAATAACAGTACGCCATCAGGATCTTTACTGCCCGCAAGCGATTTACCATTTAGTTCTGGTTTAAATGGATGCATCACCATAACTGGTTGGTAGTCATTAATCCAAAAATAATTGTTGTTGTCGTAACGTAGTGCAGAAATAGTTTGTAAGGCAGCTTGTTTTGCTTGTTCTTCGCTGAGCTTGCCTTCTGTAAAAAGTGCATAGTTATGCTCAATAATACTATGAGCTGATTCAACTAAGTTTTGGGTTTTGATGTATTGTTCTTGTTCTAAAGATTCATATTGTTGCGTTAAGCTTGATATGCTTAAAAAGATAAGACCAATCACTACTACGCTCACCAACATGGCAAGACGTTGTAAAATAGTAAAGCGGCGTAAATAATTCATGTATGTTCCTTCGTCATGCTCATAGGAGCAATGTATTAAGCGTAGCTAAAATAGGTCGAAAATCTAGTTAACTAGTAGAATATATTGAGACAAAAAAAAGGCTGATTTTACAATCAGCCTTTAGTCTAAGTTACCGAAATTAAACGTGATTACTCAACGTTAAAGTGTCGGTTGAAGAAACTTGTGATGGTTTGGTGTAAGTGCGTTTGTACGCTCTTGCCACGTAAACTGTGTTTTGAGCCAGGGTAAGTCATCATTTCGAACTGCTTTTCTTGATCTTGCAGTTGTTTGAACAACTTAGTGGCGTGAGTGAATAATACGTTATCATCCGCCATACCGTGATAAATCATCAACGGGCCTTTTAAGCCTTCAGCATAGGGGAATACGGCACTTGCTTCGTAACCTTTCGCGTTAGTTGCAGGGTGACCGACATAACGTTCAGTGTAGTGCGTATCGTACAGTGCCCAATCAGTTACTGGCGCACCAGAAACACCGGCTTTAAAGTAGTCGCCCGCTTTAAACATCGTCATAAGCGCCATGTAACCACCGTAGCTGTGGCCATAAATACCAATACGCTCAGGGTCAACGTAATCAAGGGTACGTAAGAACTCGACACCTTTGATTTGATCAGCAACTTCAGCAACACCTAAGTGCTTATAAATCACATCTTCAAACTTTTTACCACGGTTGTATGAGCCACGGTTATCAAGTTGGAAAATAACATAGCCTTGTTGCGCCATGTATTGGAAGTACAAGTTTTTGCTGCGCCAGCTGTTCGTTACGCGCTGAGCATGAGGGCCGCCATACACGTTAACTATAACCGGGTGCTTTTTACCGTCTTGGTAATTAGTTGGCTTGAATAAACGGTAATGCATGATTTGTCCGTCTTCAGCCGTTAACGTGCCGTATTCTGGGGTGATTAAATCAGCTAGGTAAGGCGTTAATGGGTGCGACTTATCTAACTTGTTTTCTTCAAGCCAAGTGATGAAATCACCATTGATTTTACGTAACGCAGCAGAGCCTGGCTTATTCACTGATGAGCTGTTATCGATAAAGGTTTTATTATCTTTAGCAATTACCACATTGTGGTAAGCACCTAGCTCAGTTACGCGCTTGATTTCGCCTTTTTTGAATAGCGGTACGCTGTAAAGGTGGCTCTCAAGTGCAGTGTCTTTACGACCTGCAAAATAAACGATGCCTTTTTTCTCATCAATCCCTTTTAAGCTGTCAACAACCCAATCACCTTGCGTGATTTGGCGGATCATTTCACCGTTTGTGCGGTATAAATATAGGTGTTTAAAACCATCGCGTTCAGATGCCCAAACAAAATGCTTTTTATCATTTAAGAATTCAAGATCAAAGTGTAGGTTTATCCACGTTTTGCTTGTTTCTGTTAATACGACTTTTTGTTTTTTACTATCGCTATTATAAAAACGCAGCTCTAAATTGTGTTGTGAACGGTCTTGCCACTGATATGATAAGGTTTTGTTGTCTTTTAACCACTTAGCTCGAGCGATGTAGATGTCTTTATCTTCACCTAAATCAATCCAATCAGTTTTTTGATTGTTGATATTTACTACGCCAAGTTTTATTTCAACATTATCAGTGCCAGTGAACGGATAGCGTTGATTAAAAAGCTTTACTTCATCTGCGTAAATTTCGTTACGAATGGCTTCTTTTACAGGGCTTTCATCAACACGGGTATAGGCAATTTTTGCTTCATCACCTGACCACCAGTAGCCCGTCATACGGCCCATTTCTTCTTGCGCAACAAATTCAGCCATGCCGTTTTTAATTACGCCACCGCCATCGTTACTTAATTGGATTTCTTTACCCGTTTTTAAATTAAGTGCGTAAAGATTTTGCTCACGGATAAAGGATACATAATGGCCTTTTGGTGAGAAACGTGCATCGGTTTCAAATGCGTCAGTGTCCGTTAACTTGCGGCTTTTAGCTGAGGCAAGTTCGTAGTAGTAAAGATCACCATTAAGTGGAAAAAGGAGTGCCTTTCCATCTTTTGACCATTTGTATTCTAAGATGCCTTTACCAAAAATACGCTGACGTTCACGACGTGCTTTTTCTTCATCAGATAAATTTTCTGGGCCTGAAAATAATGCTGCGGAGTCAACCAGTAGACGATTTTTGTTATCTTTTAGATTGTATTCCCATAAATCGTAGCGGTTATAGTCATCTGTTTTACCTTGTAGGTAAGTAACTCGACTTCCATCAGGTGAAAACTTTAATTGTACAGGCGCTTTACCAGCTAGGCTTGGATCATCAAAAATACGTTCTAGGGTGAGTTGTTCTGCGTTTACACTAAATACCGTTGCAACCATTGGCAGGGCAAGTGAGAGATATTTAATTTTTTTTAGCACAAGGGTACCTTTGCTCGAATAAAAACTGCCACGATGTTAATGGTAAGCTTAGGCAACTGCAACTAAATGCTATAAAGTAACAGGGGTACAACTTAGATTTAAGGATTTTTTGATGGAAAATACCCACACGCCGTTTTCTCTGGCCAAAGAATTACAGCGCGACTGTATCGAACTTGCTGATTGGCCACTGTGTAAAGTATTGCTGATGAATGACAGCCAATATCCGTGGTTTATTTTAGTGCCAAGAGAGGCGGGTGTTAAAGAGATCATTGACCTGTCTGAACAGCAACAAATTATGTTACTTCAAGAATCTGCTAAGTTAAGTAAGCTGCTTCAACAGGTATTTAGCCCTGATAAGCTGAATGTTGCTGCACTGGGTAATATGGTACCGCAATTACATATTCATCATATTGCGCGTTTTAAAAGCGATGCCGCATGGCCCGCACCTGTATGGGGAAAGTTACCTGCTATACCTTATAGCGATGAGCAAATCTCAGCACTTAAAGCGCATTTTTAATATTCGTGCTAGAGTAAAATTTATTTTTCAGAATACTAAAAGGAGGGAGTAAAAAGTGAAAAGATTAATGCTTTCTGTACTTTTTATTTTTAGCTCCTTTTCATGTTTTGCTAAAAGCTATTACTTTGTAGGGAGCCATTTCCCCGCAATTTTGGAGCCTAACCCCCAAGGTGATGCTACCGGACTGGGTGCTGATATTGTTCATGAAATATGTCGGCGTTTAGGGCATACCGTAATTATCGATGTGATGCCATTGAAGCGAGCGTTGAAAATGGTTGAGCAGGGGAAGGCTGATGCGATTATTGGACCTTACAAGTCGCTGCTTCGCGAACAATATATCCTGTACAGTGAACTGCCTTTCTATGAGGATCCTATTGTATTTTATACTAAACCGAGTAACTCAGTTACTTGGCTTGGCAACTTAGCTAGTTTAAAAAAAGACGTAATAGGTGTAATTCGAGGTTGGGATTACGGTCAAGAGTTTAAGCGTTATGAATCGAGTTTGTCACTCTCTGAGGTGGCGAGTGTGCAAGCAAGCTTTTTACAGTTAATGTACGATAGAGTTGATTTGCTTCTGGCTCATCCACGTGCGGCAAAGCCTGTAATAGAAAGATTAGGGATTGCTGAAGACGTTATTATGCTTTCGCCCTTGCTAACTGTTAATCAAGGCTATTTTGGTTTTTCTAAACAACGAGAGTTAGGTCGTTTTATTGATGAGTTTAACCGAGAGTTTCATAACATGTTGATAAGTGGCGATATCGTAAAGTTAAACAACAAGTATGGACTCAGTTTTGTTGCTCATTAATAAGCTTTAAATAATAAAAAACGCTGCCACTGGCAGCGTTTTTTATTTCAAAATAACTGGTTTAGTTTAAACCTAATACGTCTTTACCTTGCTTGAAGGTTACATCAACAGGGATATTTGCTTGGCTTAGCTTTTCTAAATCTTTAGCAAGCTCAGCTTTAATCTCACCATGGGTTGCGATTAACTGATCAACTTTTTGGTAATCACCGTCACCTTGAATCGTTAAGATTAAGCGCGAAAGTTTTTCCATTGCTTGACTCATTTTCTCCATGTTAACGCTGTATAAGCCGTCCGCATTTTTAGAAAACGCACCTTCTTCAGCAAAGAAGTTAAAGCGGATCATATTTGCTTTACCGTGGGCACTTGATGCACCAAAACGCACTGAGCGGAAGATACCAGCCATGAAGGTGATGTAATAATCTTCTAATGTTCCGTCAGTGATTTCGCCTTTTTTAAGTAGCTGTTCAACCATGTAAAGCCCTAGGATATCTGCTTTACCTTCTTCAAGGGCACTGGCATGCTCTTGTAGTGATTGGCGAACTGTCCCTTTACCTGTAAGGGTGTTTTTAATGCCTAAACCATGGGCTACTTCGTGGAACATGGTGTTAGCAAAAAATGCATCAAAGGTGATGTGCTTACGTTGCTCTGGAACGATTAACTGCTCTGAAATTGGCACTAAGATTTTATCGAACTTAGCGCGCATTGCATTTTTCAGCTGTAAGCGACGTGTGCCTTTTTCTAATTGAACTTGCTCGTCATTTGGCAGGTTGATGGCAATTGTTTTACTACCCGCATTTGAGTGGCCAGCATAGTACACAACATCATAAGCATTTAGGTCTGCATCTGAGCCTGGTACTTCTTGCTTGTACTTGTCTGCAACAGGTAAGCCTTTTTGTAACTCAGGTAGAAAAGCAGCAAACTTAGCTAAGCGCTCGCTCCAAGCAAGGTCTTTAATAAGTACATAAGATTCATAGGCGGCGCGATAACCAAATAGCTGATCTTCGTAAGTTTCGATAGGGCCTATAACAACATCAATTGGGTTATTTTTCATATTCATCCACGCAAAGTCAGATGGTTGGAAATCATCACTTACTAGGGCATCGGCACGCATGCTTAAGTAGTTTGCAAATTCTTTGTCGTCAGCAAGTTTACTTGCTTCACGTAGTAAGTTCGCAGCTTTTTCAAGCTCTTGTGCATATTCTACAGAGTATGCAACGCTATAAAGTTTGCCATTTTCATCACGCTTAATTACAGAATAAAGGCCTGTTTTGTCTTCAACATTTGCGCTATTTAATTCTTCTTTAGTGATATCGCTTGGGTAAAAACCTGCGCCTAGTGGCTTTTCTTCGTAGCCAGATAAAAATACTTTATCGCCATTTAAACGATCCCAAGGGCCGTAGTTGATATCCGCAAATTTCTGAACTTTTTCATCATTTATTTTTGCTAAAAATGCGTCTTTGTTTTCACCAAATGCTTGATGCCAAAATAGTTGATCCATGATTTTTGATGCATCAATTAGCTTACCAACCATTTGTTTTTGATTGTCACTTAAGTGGCTTAAGTCTGATGTAAGTGTAAAGTCTGTATAAATATCTAAACGACTCTTGTCAGCATTGATAAGTTGAGGATTATTTTCTTCAGTAATTTGCTTTGTTTGTTGTGCTGTAGGCTTAGTTTGAGAAGTGGTTGCTTGCTCATTAGAGCATGCGCCAAGAAAAACAGCACCTGATAAGATAAGTGCTTGGCTAATTTTATTTAATGTCATTTTTTTGCCCGTTAGAAAGAGAGAATCATTACGTTTAAAACAGAATGTCTTCGCATTAAAGCAAATCTGACATATATATGGCAAGTTTAGTGCGCTAGAAGCAATATTTATTTATCAGGTAGTGACTTAAAAATATAAAAAATATAATTTCTGTGTTTTTCTTAACTTTAGCGCTAACTTAGATAATACTAAAACTATAATTAATCTAAGAATGTCAGTCATTAGTTTACGTTATTTGCAAGTGACTAATTCAAGAGGATGGCACGTATATGTCAACAGAGAATGCTTTACTGACCATTTTGGTCGACAGAATAAATAATGACACGTTAGTGTTACCTACCTTACCGGAAGTTGCAGTCAAAGTGAGGCAAGCGGCAGATGATCCGAATGTAAATTTAATGCAGATGGCGGATGTCATTGCACATGATCCTGCTTTATCGGCAAGAATGATTAAAGTGGCCAACAGTGCATTTATGGGACGCTCAGTGAAGGTCACAAATTTACATCAAGCGGTAACACGTATTGGTTTAAGGCAAATTAAGAATATTGCTACGGCAATGGCCATGGAACAGCTTTTTGTTTCACATAATGAGTTAATTAAAGGTTATATGGATAAAGCATGGCAAAAGACGCTTAAAGTTGCCTGCCATTCAATTACCTTAATGGACTTCTTTTTACATATGAATAAGCACACGTCATTGAATCGAGATACCATTACACTCGCTTCGTTGGTTTATAACATTGGCGTGCTACCCATTCTTACTGAAGCTGAAAAACACCCCGAAGTATTTGCCAATCCTAGTTTTCTTGCCCACGCTATTCAAAAGCTAGGGGGGAAGGTCGGCGGTGCTATCATGCGAGCATGGGGCTTCACTGATGAGTTTGTTGAAGTTGCTGAAAGCTGGGCAAATCCTAATTACCGCCCTGAGCATATTTGTTACGTGGATTTTATCCGTATTGGTGCGATTCTGGAGGGAATTTTACAAGTTTCAGATAAATCGGCTGCGTTGCAAATGTATGTTGATAAAGGGGTCATTGAGTCTCTGGATATGTTCAATACTGATGAGTACCATAATATGCTCAATGAGGTTAAGGCTGTTTTTACCGACTAAAGCCACATAGGATATAATTTTTATTTACTCAGTATGAAGTAATTGAAAAGTGCGATATTTATCGCACTTTTTTGTGTCATGCTCGGTTATAAATCGTCAGCGTCACCAAGCCCTTGTGTTAGTTCTTCTAACATTTGCTTGATCTCTTCTGATGCGAGGATAAAGTCTGCATCGAGCTTGACTGCCATATCTTCTTTAGGAATGTCAGCGTTTTCTTCTTTTAATGTTTCTGAGTAGTTCATGCGTTTGATAGAACCATCATTTTGCAGCATAAACTTAACGCGTTCTTGCCAATCTAGCGCAAGCTTAGTTACACGCTTACCATTTTCTAGATGCGACTTAACTTCATCACATGAAAGGTCATGACCTTTTAGTTTTACCTGAGCACCGCTGTCATCAGCTTCTTCAAGCTCGGCATCATTGCCGATAGCAAACCCGTCAGGTGCACTGAACTTAGTTAGCCAATCTGTTAAAAATACATCAAGGTCGTAATTTGCAAATGCAGGAACAACAGGCAGTGTGCCAAGTGATTTACGAAGAAGGGCTAGCAGCTCTTCTGCTTTGTTAAAGCTTGCGCTGTTTACGATTACCCAGCCATTTTTTTGATCGATAAAGGCAAACTGTAGGCTCGATTTTTTAAATGCTTGAGGAAGTAGCGTGTGTAGAATATTTTCTTTTAATTCGTCTTTTTCTTTTTTCTTAACAGGACGATTTTCTTCGGCTTCAATTTGTTCTACTTTTTCAATTACAAGTTCGTTGATTACGGCCGCCGGTAGTACTTTTTCTTCACGCTTAGCGCACACTAAAATACTGTCTTGAGAGAAGTGAGAAAGTGTTTGGCCATGTTTGCCAAATGCTTTTGTCCAACCAAACGTTGATAGCTCTTGGCCTGTACATGAACGAAATAGGTCTTGCTCTAGGGCTTTGTCGAAATCTTCTTGGTTATATGAGACGTCTTGTTTAAAGCGGTAACAGATAAGGTTACTAAACCACATAATTAGGCTAATCCTTTCAATAAATTTGCCCAATCATAACAATAAAAAAGTGATGCCGAAATGAATGATTTCGGCATCATGACGTTTTGCTTACGAGTTGAACATTGAAAGCGGTTTCGGCATGTTTTTTGGAAAGCTTATGTGATAGTGCAAGCCTTTACCAGGTTCACTATTGACTTCAATATCACCACTAAGCGTTTGTTTCACTAGGTTAAAGGTGATATGTGTCCCTAGGCCACTGCCGCCTTGGTCGCGTTTGGTGGTAAAGAATGGGTCAAAAAGTTTTTCTAACTGCTCTTTGGTAACGCCATTACCGTTATCTTTAAAGTCGATGATCACTTCATCTTCTTCGTCTTTGATAATGATATCAATAAGGCCATTTTCGATGCCCTCGAAGCCGTGGATCAGCGAGTTCATAATAAGGTTGGTGAAAATTTGACTAATAGCGCCAGCCGGTAAGTTAAGGGTTAAATCTTCAGGACAATCAAGATTAATATGATGCGATGTTTTCTTTAATTTAGGATGTAGTGAGCGAATAACTTCCCCTAAATATTCTTTAAAGTTAATGGTTCGCACCGCTTCGCTAGCTTGGTCTACTGCAATTTGTTTAAAACTTGCAACCAACTCTGAAGCGCGGTCAAGGTTACTGGTGAGTAAGCTTGTGCTTTGTTTGGCATCATTAATAAATTCTTCAAGCGCTTTTGGCGACAAGGTTTTGTCTTTGTAAGCGGCTTCTATTTGATCCAACCGCTCCTGTAAAAATGAGGTTGCAGTTACACCAATACCAATCGGTGTGTTTACATCGTGCGTAATACCCGCGACTAAACCACCTAATGCAGCCATTTTCTCTGAGCCGACAAGGCGCTCTTGTGCCATGTTTAGCTCATCAAGGTAACGTTGTAATTCTGTTTGCTTGGTAATTAATTCTTGTTCGGTTTGTTTACGTAAATCGATTTCTTCTGTGAGGGTTAGTTTTTGTTTTTCTAACTCATATTTTTGCTGTTGCAAGTCCATCATAGCTTGGCTGAGGTTGGATGTTTTGCGTGCAACTTCTTGCTCTAATTGCAGGTTTTGTTGGTCAAGTTTTTCGTTGCTGATGAGCAGTTCTTTTTGTGTATGTTCGAGCTCTTCTCTGTACAACACCACTTTATCTATTAAGCGGTTGAATGACTCTTCCATCACTTTTAGTTCGTTATGCTCACTAGTTTCGATTTCGATGTGACGGCCTTCTAAGTCATTGAGCTCTAGGTCTTCAATTTGTTCGGTGAGTTGTGCAAGTGGCTCGGTAAGTTGTTTTCTAAAGGCGATTAAAAATAAAATGATCAAAAACGTGGTTTTGATCATCGCATTACCAATCAAGAAATAAATTGAAATCATAATACGGCTAAAGACAACTTCGCGGCTTGAAAATAAGGTGACATCACCGACTTGGGTTGCTCTGCCTGAAAACTCAAAAATAAGTGGGAAAGTATAACCAAATAAGCCCGAAGGGGTGTCCTCGATAATGGCTTCTTCTTGCACTAGTTGTTGACTGTATAATTCGTGTATATCTAGAGAGCGCCCAAGTTGGGATAAAATTTCACCGCTATCATCACGAACAATAATACCTTCAATCATTGGAATGGCGAGTAATCCCTCGGCCGTGGTAATTGTTTGTTTGGTGTTTAACTCCCAAATGGCGCGGGTTAAGCTTCGACTAAATGTTTTTTGCAAGGTGGTTAATTCGTCACGTATATAGTCTTTAGTATTAACGTATTCAGCAATGACCTGCCCACACGTAACTACAAACGTTAATAAAAAGTAGACCGAGAGTACGCTGGTTAATAATTTTTTTGACAGGCTTTTTTGTAGCATGGAATATCCATAGCTCCTTGGTGACAATTGTAATACATTCAGCTAGTTCTAAAGTTAGCTAATAAATGATTAAAAATAAATAAATATATCCTTTTTTGAAGAAACATTTATAAATTGTTACTAAATATTGAAAAAACTTAGCCTTACTGCACTTTAAAAAGTGTGTTATAAATTTACTTCATCTTTTACTTTAGCCTTTTTTAATGTTGTATTTGCTACAGCAAAGATTTTTATCTCATGAATAGTTCTAATTTCACAGTACTTGTCTGCGATGACTCAAATGTTGCTAGGAAACAAGTTGTTAGGTGCCTAGGTGATTGCATCAGTGCTGATATCCATCAAGCCAAGAATGGTAAAGAAGCACTTACTTTTTTACGAGAGCAGAGCTTTGATTTGCTGTGCTTGGATTTAACTATGCCAGAAGTCGATGGCGTAACTGTACTCGAAACCATTAAAGCTGAAAAAATAGAGTGTTTTGTCTTAGTTATTTCGGCTGATATTCAAGTTGAAATGAAACAACGAGTTGCAAAACTAGGTGCTATCGACTTTATCGACAAGCCGATAGATATTGCCCGCTTAAAAGCGACCTTGCATAAATTTGGTATTCATTAGTGTTTCTTATAACCTAAATGCATAATTTATCTTTAAGTAAAGGGTTGACAGCCTAGCTAGTAATAGGGCAGTCTAAAGGCTATGAAAACATTTAATCACGCAACGACCATTATTATTACAACCATCATCCTTACGGGATAGTGGCATAGGTCGGTGCAACAAATATAAAGGCCTGTGTTCACTAGAACACAGGCCTTTTTTTCGTTTATGGGATGAGGAAACATAAATAATGCGAGTATTAAAATTTGGCGGGTCGTCCTTGGCTGACTACGCGTGTTTGCAACAGGTAGCTCAGTTAGTCAAAGAAGAATTACGTGATGAAATGTTGTTAGTGCTATCAGCACCAGGTGGTATGACAGATTCTCTGGTAGCGTTAGCAAGTGCAGCAGAGCATGGGCAAGATTTTAGTGAGTTATGGCAAGCACTGGTTGTGCGCTGTGAACAATTAAAAGCAGCTGTCGAAGCTGATTTTGGTCAGGTAGCAAATTGGCCAGACTTGAATGAGCTTAAGAATAAGCTAGATGGTGTTGCACTTTTAAAATGCTGCCCAGACCAAGTACGTGCTTATGTAATCAGTTTTGGTGAGCGCGTTAGTGTTGCCTTGATGGAATGTATGCTTAAAGAGAGCAATGCTCGCTACCTCGAAGCGACGGCGTGTATAGCTTCTGTAGGTGGTTACATTGATGCTGAAGCTGACTTAGCAGCAAGTAAAGTACGTTTTCAAGAAGCATTGAAAGCGGCGCCAAGTACTATTTATATCATGCCAGGTTTCACAGCATCTAATGAGCTAGGGGAGCTTACAACACTTGGTCGTAATGGTTCCGATTACTCAGCTGCGATTGCAGCAGCGTGTTTAGAAGCTGATGTATGCCAGATTTGGACTGATGTAGACGGTGTGTACAATGCTGACCCGCGCTATATCAAAAAAGCCTCTAAGGTTGATTCGCTTTCATATAAAGAAGCAATGGAGCTTTCTTACTTTGGTGCGAAAGTGTTGCACCCAAAAACGATTTTACCTTGTGCTAAAGCAGGTGTGCCGTGCGAGATAAAAAATACTCATAACCCACGTGCAGAAGGTTCAGTGATCAGTAACGACAGCGTGTCGAGCGATCCAGTTAAAGCGTTATCAAGTTTACAAAACCTCGCTATGTTAACGGTGTCAGGCCCAGGTATGAAAGGCAAAGTGGGCATGGCGTCAAAAGTATTTAATGCATTGGCACATGACAATGTTTCAATTGTTTTAATCACTCAATCTTCATGTGAATTTAGCATCAGTTTCTGTGTGCATGAGAGTGACCTATCACTTGCTCTTGAAGCATTACAAACTGCCTTCGAATTAGAATCACAAGCTGGTTTAATTGAGCCAGTTCAAGTACAGCGTAATCTTGCTATTGTCACTTTAGTGGGTGATAACATGCGTGCTCATAAAGGTTTAGCTGCTAAGTTTTTTGCTTCACTAGCTCAAGCACAAGTTAACATTGTTGCTATCGCACAAGACTCAACTGAAAGCGCCATTTCAGCAGTTATTGATGGTGAGCTGTGCAACGATGCTGTAAAAGTGTGCCATGAAAACTTCTTTACGCATATTCCTTCAATCGATGTGTTTTTACTTGGCTGTGGCTTAGTTGGTCAAGAGCTTATTCAGCAGTTAGAGCGCCAACAAGCATGGCTTGAAAAACGTAATATTAAGCTGAACCTATACGGTGTTGCTAACTCAAAACAGCTTTACCTAGATAGCGAAGGCATTGCTTTTGATGGCTGGCAACACAAGCTAGCCAGCTCAGAGCAAGCATTTGATTTAAACCTAGTGGAGCAATTTGTTAAACAAAATCACTTAATCAACCCTGTGATCGTAGATTGTAGCTCAGCCGATAAACTTGCTGCGCAATATGTTGATTTCTTAAATGCAGGTTTCCATGTCGTTGCGGCGAATAAAAAAGCCAATACTAGCTCGTATGCTTACTACCAAGATTTAGTCGCAGCAACACAAAAGAATAACCGTAAGTTTTTATACGAAACAAACGTAGGTGCAGGCCTACCGGTTCTTGATAACCTGAAATCGCTATTTGGTGCGGGTGATGAACTTATTAAATTCAGCGGTATCTTATCGGGTTCATTATCGTATATGTTTGGTGCGCTACAAGATGGTTTATCACTAAGCGAAGCAACATTAAAAGCGAAAGAAAGTGGATTTACAGAGCCAGATCCGCGTGATGATTTATCAGGTACCGATGTTGCCCGAAAACTACTGATCATTGCCCGTGAATCAGGTCTTGAGTTAGAACTAAGCGATATTGAAGTTGAATCTGTTTTACCAAAAGGGTTTGCAGAAGGTGATTCTGTAGCGGACTTTATGGCAAAACTACCATCTCTTGATGCGCAGTTTAACGACCGCATTCAAAGTGCAGCAAGTGAAGGTAAAGTACTTCGTTATGTGGGCACTATTGAAAACGGTCAATGTAAAGTAGGCATTGAAGCCGTAGATAGTAGCCATGCTTTATACGATATCCGTGACGGTGAAAATGCACTGGCAATCTTAAGTCAATATTATCAACCACGCCCGTTTGTGATTCGTGGTTATGGCGCAGGTGCTGAAGTAACGGCCGCAGGCGTATTTGCTGATATCTTAAAAACGTTAACGCGGTAGGAGCAGGTCATGATCCGTGTATATGCACCCGCTTCAATCGGGAATTTTGCTGTCGGCTTTGATGCGTTAGGTGCTGCGCTGGCACCTATCGATGGCACCTTATTAGGTGATGTTGTCGAGGTGAGTGCCGCTGAGCAAGATACCTTTGTATGTTCAGGCGACTATGCTCATAAACTGCCTGCTAATGCTGAAGAAAACTTGGCTTATCAATGTTTAATTCATTTTAAAGAACACGTTGCGCCGACTATGCCAGCGGTAAAACTTGAGCTTAAAAAGAACTTACCAATTGGTTCTGGTTTAGGTTCAAGTGCGTGTTCTGTGGTGGCTGCGTTTGCAGCCCTTGATAAATTTGCTGAAACAAATTTATCTCAAGAGCAACTCATCGAGTTGATGGCTGATTTTGAAGCCATTGTTAGTGGCGGCCGTCATTACGATAACATCACGCCATGTTATTTAGGTGGTTTGCAATTAACTGGTGAACTTATTCCGAACAAGTCAATTTCGTTACCTGTTGATAATCAATGGTATTACGTAGCGGCTTTTCCAGGTTTTTCACTTAATACCGCAAAAGCGCGATCAGTACTGCCAAAGCAATTATCAATGCACGATAGTGTTGAGTTTGCACAGCGACTTTCTGCGTTTAGTAGCTTATTGCTAACTGGTCGCTTTGATGCAGCGCTATCCATTATGAGTGATGAAATAGCCGAGCCACATCGTGCTCCACTCATACAAGGCTTTGCAGAAGCTAAAAGTGCCTTACCAGAGCTTGGCGCAGAGATTGTCAGTATTTCGGGGGCGGGTCCAACATTATTTACCGTGTGTAAGAGCCTTGCAGCTGCTAAGCAGTGTGCAGCGTGGCTGAATGATAATTACATTAATGAGCAGGGCTTTTGCCATATCTGTCAACTAGATCAGCTTGGCACACGACAGCTTTAGAGAATTTAAGGAATAAACATGCAATTACATAATTTAAAAGATGAAACACAACAGGTGTCGTTTGTTGAAGCGGTAAAAACAGGGTTAGGGCGTAACCAAGGGGTGTTCTTCCCAGAAAGCCTAACGCCAATTCAAGACATTGATGCGTTACTAGATTTGGACTTTGTTAGCCGTAGCAGCAAGATTTTATCGCACCTAATTGGTGATGAGCTACCAGCAGATACCGTTGCTCAGATGGTGCAAAATGCCTTTAACTTTGATGTGAAATTAGTTGAAGTAGAAAAAGACATTTATTGCTTAGAGCTATTTCATGGTCCAACGCTTGCGTTTAAAGACTTTGGTGGCCGTTTTATGGCTGAATGTCTTGCGCAATTTAACCAAGGCGAAAAAGTCACGATTTTAACGGCTACATCAGGCGATACAGGAGCTGCGGTTGCCCATGCCTTTTACAACAAGCCAAATATTGATGTCGTGATCTTATACCCGAAAGGGAAAATATCACTGGCGCAGCAAAAGCTATTCACAACGTTAGGTAATAACATTCACTGCTATGCTGTTGATGGTAGCTTTGATGATTGTCAAAGCATGGTAAAACAAGCGTTTTTAGACGATGAAGTTAAACAAAAGCTAGGTCTAAACTCTGCTAACTCAATCAACATCAGTCGTTTAGTTGCACAGGTATGCTATTACTTTGAAGCCATTGCTCAATTACCTAAAGAGCAGCGTAGTAAAGCACATATCTCAGTACCAAGTGGTAACTTTGGTAATGTGTGCGCTGCGATGATTGGAGCAGTGCTTGGTATGCCGGTTGCTAAATTAAGCGCTACAACTAACCAAAACGACACTGTGCCACGTTTTTTACAAAACAAAGAGTGGTCGCCTAATGACACGCTTGAGTCGTTATCGAACGCAATGGATGTGAGTAAACCGAATAACTGGCCACGTGTTCAGTTTATGTTGGATAACAAATGGTTTAGCTATGATGATTTTTACTCAAGCTGTGTGGGTGAAGAAGAAACAAAAGAGGTGATGAAAAAAATTCATCAAACGGGTTACATTGCAGAGCCTCATACTGCAATTGCTTATCAAGGCTTGAAAGAAAATCTAGCAGACGGCAGCGCAGGTATCTTTTTAGCGACAGCACACCCAGCTAAATTTAAAGAAAGTGTTGAAGAAATTTTAGACATTGAACTGTCTATGCCGAAACCACTTGCTGATGCATTAGCAAAGCAATGTTTAGCTGAAGATATCAAGTTTGATTATCAATTGCTTCGCACTGAGCTACTCAGTAAACTCGCGTAATATCTATAAAAAAGAGCGGCTAAGTCGCTCTTTTTTATATTGCTTATTTTAATGAAGTAGTGAAAGGCTATGACGGTTTAAAACTCGCATAATGAGAATTACCAAAGAGGCGATACACAGTAACACACTGATAATTGAGATTATTTCGTTTTGTGTCCACTGAATTAAAGTGAACGCTGAAATGAATAAAATAAATGGTTTAAATTCATAGTAATAGTGAGATTTTGTTTGTTTTATTCTTTGGCTTGAGTGATCAGTTCTTCTGGCCTCAGAGCGCATACGCCACACATTAGCGCCCATTAAAAACAGTATTATACCGATTAAAGTTGGCACACTATCTTTGGCTAACGTAATACAACTCACCCCGAGAAAGAAGTACACATAAGGGACAACTTCGTAAATTGGTTTGGCTAACATGTCTCGCTATCATCCTTGATACTAACTAATACTATAAGATTAGTTGGTGTAAGCGGAAATACAAGTGTCAGCGGCCGCTTTTTTAATTTAGTGACATTTTAAAAATATATGTAATATTTTAAATTTATAAATTTTTGTTATGTATCAATAAAAAAATATCATTATTAAAACACTGTGAAATAAATTCAATCCCTGTTTAAATATGTTCATCATTACACGATAGGCAAAAGTGCGTTTTAAGCGTACAATATAGCCTTCAAAAAAACACCATACACGTTGCCTTAGGAGACCCCATGTTAGAACGTAGCATGAATATTTCGGATTTCGATCCAGAGTTATTTGCAGCCATCAATAAAGAGACGGCTCGTCAAGAAGAGCACATCGAACTGATCGCGTCTGAAAACTACTGTAGCCCACGCGTGCTTGAAGCACAGGGTTCTCAGCTAACGAACAAATATGCTGAAGGCTACCCAGGCAAACGTTACTATGGCGGTTGTGAGCACGTTGACGTTGTTGAGCAACTCGCTATTGACCGTGCAAACGAATTATTCGGCACTGACTACGCTAACGTTCAACCTCACGCAGGTTCACAAGCAAACGCAGCTGTTTTCCAAGCGCTTCTTCAGCCACACGATACTGTACTAGGTATGAGCTTAGCTCATGGTGGCCACTTAACTCACGGCTCACACGTTAACTTTTCTGGTAAAACGTACAATGCAATTCAATACGGCCTAAATGAAGAGACTGGCGAAATTGATTATGCTCAAGTTGAAGCACTGGCATTAGAGCACAAGCCAAAAATGATCATCGCTGGTTTCTCTGCATACTCTGGCGTTGTTGATTGGGCTAAATTCCGTGAAATCGCTGACAAAGTAGGTGCATACTTATTCGTAGATATGGCTCACGTTGCTGGTCTTATCGCTGCGGGTGTATACCCAAGCCCAATCCCTCACGCACACGTTGTTACTACAACAACTCACAAAACATTAGCGGGTCCTCGTGGCGGTCTAATCGTTTCTGCATGTGGTGATGAAGAGATTTACAAAAAGCTAAACAGCGCTGTATTCCCTGGCGGTCAAGGTGGCCCTTTATGTCACATCATCGCTGCTAAAGCGGTTGCTTTCAAAGAAGCATTACAACCAGAGTTTAAAACGTACCAAGCACAAGTTGTTAAGAACGCTCAAGCTATGGTTGAAGTACTGCAAGAGCGTGGCTACAAAGTTGTTTCTGGTAAAACAGACAACCACTTATTCCTTCTTGACCTAATCGATAAAGATATCACAGGTAAAGATGCTGACGCTGCACTAGGTAATGCAAACATCACAGTTAACAAAAACTCAGTACCAAACGACCCACGTTCACCGTTTGTAACGTCTGGTCTTCGTATTGGTTCTCCGGCGATTACTCGCCGTGGTTTCAAAGAAGCTGAGTCAAAAGAGCTTGCGGGCTGGATCTGTGACGTACTAGACAACATCAACGATGAGTCTGTACAAGCAGAAGTAAAAGAGAAAGTGAAAGCTATCTGTAAAAAATTACCAGTTTACGCTTAATTACTGGTTAAACCGTAATTAAGATAACAATAGCGTTGTTTTTTGCTATTATAAAGGCCGCTTACTAAGCGGCCTTTTTTTGTTTTTTATAAACGGAAGTTGAACCCTATGCATTGCCCTTTTTGCACCGCAAAAGATACCAAAGTAATTGATTCTCGACTTGTTGGCGGTGGTCACCAAGTGAGACGTCGACGTGAATGTAACGAATGCCATGAGCGCTTTACCACCTTTGAAGGCGCTGAGCTTGTGATGCCAAGAGTCATCAAGCAAGACGGTAGCCGCGAACCATTCAATGAAGACAAGTTACTCAATGGCTTGCATCGCGCTTTAGAGAAACGCCCTGTTAGCACTGAGCAGGTCGATGAAGTCGTTAACATCATTAAATCTCAACTTCGTGCCACCGGTGAGCGTGAGATCTCTAGCCATTTAATTGGTGAGTGCATCATGGAGTCACTGAAGAAACTCGACAAAGTGGCCTATGTGCGCTTTGCATCGGTTTATCGTTCATTTGAAGATATTCGCGAGTTTGGTGAAGAAATCGCTCGTTTAGGTGATTAATCATGTCGTTTACAGAGCTTGATACAGCTTATATGGCGCGTGCCATTGAGCTTGCTAAACAAGGTCGTTTTACTACGACGCCAAACCCGAATGTTGGCTGTGTTTTGGTTAAAGATGGCGAAATAGTCGGTGAAGGGTTTCATCAATTAGCAGGGCAGGGCCATGCTGAAGTGAATGCCTTGGCTGTAGCTGGCGACAACGCGAAAGGCGCCACTGCCTATGTGACTTTAGAGCCTTGTAGTCATTATGGACGCACTCCACCTTGTGCCGAAGGTTTAAAAGCAGCGGGTGTTAGCAAGGTGATTGCCGCTATGGTCGACCCAAACCCTGCGGTGAGTGGTCGCGGCCTACAAATTTTAGCCGACGCCGGTATTAGCGTTGCATCTGGTTTACTTGAACAACAAGCGCGCGATTTAAATAAAGGTTTTTTAAAGCGTATGGAATCAGGATTGCCATATGTGACTTGTAAAATGGCGTGTAGTTTAGATGGTAAAACTGCGCTAAGTAACGGCCAAAGTAAATGGATAACAGGCTCTAAAGCACGCCAAGACGTGCAAGCGTTTCGTGCCCAAAGTTGCGCGATACTCACTGGCGCAGATACGGTTATGACCGATAATGCAAAACTGAATGTTCGCATTGAAGAGCTTCCATTTATCATGCCAACCTCGCTGCCTTTACGCCAGCCGACCCGAGTCATTATTGATTCACAAAATAGGTTAACCCCAGAACTCGCTTTATTTAGCATTGAAAGTCCGGTGATTATTTTTACCACTTCGCTTGATAATCACACCAAGTGGCCTCACTTTGTTAAACACGAAGTGGTGCAAGCAAATAACAATAAAGTTGATTTATCGGCGGTTTTAAAGCGTCTTGCTGAACTACAATTTAATCATGTTTGGCTCGAAGCGGGTGCAACCCTTGCTGGGGTGTTCGCAGAGCAAGGTTTAATTGACGAATACATTGTTTATATTGCTCCTAAGTTAATAGGTGATTTGGGCAAAAGCTTACTAAACTTTGCAGAAGTCACCATGATGAGTGATATCACTGAGCTGACCTTTACTGATACAGTGATGATTGGTGACGACATCCGTATAACCGCGAAAAAAGCAAAGCAAGCCACATATATTGAAAATAAAGAGCAGCACTATGTTTACTGGAATAATTGAAGCAACAGGTAAAATTGTTGAACTAACACAAAAGCAAGGTGATCTAGCTATTCGTATCCAAAGCACTAATTTGGATATGAAAGACGTCAAGCTCGGTGACAGTATTGCCACCAACGGTGTGTGTTTAACGGTTGTCGCAAAATATAGCGATGGTTTTAGTGCTGACTTATCAAACGAAACAATCAGCTTAACTGGATTTGCACATTACAAAAAAGGCCAAACAGTTAATCTCGAAAAAGCCATGCAACCACTTTCTCGCTTAGGTGGGCACTTGGTATCAGGCCATGTTGATGGTATTGCGACGGTAGAAAGTATTAGTCCTAACGCTCGTGCAACAGAGTATTGGCTAAGTACCAACAGCGATTTAATGAAATACATTCCGTACAAAGGTTCGGTATGTATTGATGGTATTAGCTTAACGGTTAACGAAGTCGAGCAAAATCGCTTTAAGTTGACGATTGTTCCACACACCGCTGAGCAAACAACGATTGCAGAATTTCAGGTGGGTACTCAGGTGAACTTAGAAGTTGACCAGATTGCTCGCTACTTAGAGCGCCTAATAAAAGGGGCTGAACAACCTTCCCGTTCAGACATATCAATGAGCTTGCTAGCACAAGCTGGCTTTATTAAATAAGCACGGATAGGTCAAATTAATCATACTCTCATGGGCACATTATGAATTTACACAGCGCGCAAGAAATTATCGATGACATTAAAGCCGGTAAAATGGTTATTTTAATGGACGATGAAGACAGAGAAAATGAAGGCGATTTAATCATCGCAGCAGAACATATTAGTGCTGATGCCATCAACTTTATGGCAACACACGGCCGTGGTTTAATTTGTTTAACCATGACACAAGAGCGTTGTCAGCAGTTAGAATTACCACTTATGGTCAAAAATAACGGTGCTGCCTTTTCAACTAATTTCACTATGTCGATTGAAGCGGCGAAAGGTGTAACAACCGGCATTTCGGCGGCCGACCGTGCACGCACAGTGCAAGCGGCTATTGCTAAAGGTGCCGTGCCTAGCGATATCGTTCAACCAGGGCATATTTTTCCGATTATGGCGCAGCCAGGTGGCGTGTTAACACGTGCAGGTCATACTGAAGCAGGTTGTGATTTAGCGCGTTTAGCGGGTCTTGAACCTTCATCAGTGATTGTTGAAATTTTAAATGCAGATGGCACCATGGCACGTCGCCCTGATCTTGAAGTATTTGCGAAAGAGCATGACTTAAAGATTGGCACCATTGCGGATTTAATCGAGTACAGAAACCTAAACGAAACCACCATTGAGCGCGTTGCTAAATGTAAACTGCCAACCGATCACGGTGAGTTTGATTTAGTGACCTACAAAGACACTATTGATGGTCAACTTCATTATGTTTTACAAAAAGGTGACGTATCTAAAGATGAGCCAACGTTAGTACGTGTTCACTTACAAAGTACGTTTAATGATATTTTGCTCTCAGATCGCAATGCTGACCGTAGTTGGGGTTTATCTGATGCAATGGCTTATATTGCTAAACATGATGGTGTATTAGTAATTTTAGGTAAACAAGAGTCAACCGAAGAGCTTGAAGCAACAGTAAAAGCATTTGCCGCTGAAGATGCGGGTGAAAATGTCAGTCATCGTAAATTCCAAGGTACATCGCGTACGGTGGGGGTCGGTTCTCAGATCCTAGCTGATTTAGGTATTGAAAAGATGCGTTTAATGAGCCGTCCGAAAAAGTACCATGCGTTATCTGGTTTCCACTTAGAGGTGGTTGACTACGTTGAGCCGCAGTCTTAATTAACTAGGCTACTTTTATATTTTTGTGGTATTATGCGCCGTAATTTTTGCGCAATCGCAACCGCTTAAACTTATTTTTTAGGGTTATTAAATGAAAATTATTGAAGGTAACAAATACGCACCAGGCAAAAAATTTGCCATTGTCATTTCTCGTTTTAATGACTTTATTGGTAGTAGCCTATTAGCAGGTGCTGTTGATGAGCTTAAACGCACAGGTGGCGTATCTGACGACGACATTACTGTTGTTTACGTACCAGGTGCCGTTGAATTACCTTTAGCAGCGAAACGCGTTGCAGCAAAGAAAGAACACGATGCAATCATCGCTTTAGGCGTAGTGATCAGAGGTGGTACACCACACTTTGATTTAGTCGCTGGCGAATCAAACAAAGGTCTTGCGCAAGTATCTCTTGAGTACGATATCCCGGTTGCATTTGGCGTATTAACCACTGAAAGCATTGAGCAAGCAATTGAGCGCGCAGGTACCAAAATGGGTAATAAAGGCGGCGAAGCTGCTTTAGGTGCGCTTGAAATGGTTAATGTGTTAGACAAAATTTAAGTTTAAGGAATCTCTGTGAAACCAGCAGCAAGACGTAAAGCACGTATCTTAGCACTTCAAGCCGTATACTCTTGGCAGTTAAGCGGTAACCCAATTGCTGATATTGAACAGCAAATGTTAATTGAAAATGATGTGACTAAAATCGACGTCGAATATTTCAAAGACCTAGCACGCGGTGTTGTTGTTAACTGTAAGCAATTAGATGAAATCGTTGCACCACATTTAGCACGCCCAGCTGATGAGTTAGACATGGTCGAAAAAGCAATTTTACGTCTGTCTGGCTACGAGCTGAAATTCCGTGAAGACGTACCTTACAAAGTAGCCATCAATGAAGGCATTGAGCTTGCGAAGATGTTTGGTGCTGAAGACAGCCATAAATTTGTTAACGGTGTACTTGATAAAGCAGTGAAAGAGCTGCGCAAGTAATCAACCCCGTAAAGGAGAGCCGGCTTGGGCCGGCTTTTTTGTGTATGAAGGAATTTGAATTAATCAATCGTTACTTTAAAGGTCGCGGCATTATTCGTCGTGATGTAAACCTTGGAATTGGTGACGATTGTGCGTTAGTGACCGTGCCTGAAAACTGCCAACTGGCAGTAACAACAGACACCTTAGTTGCGGGTGTACACTTTTTTGATGATATATCACCACGTGCTCTTGGGCACCGTGCTTTAGCCGTTAATTTAAGTGATTTGGCTGCTATGGGCGCTGAACCTACGTGGGTTTCGGTTGGTTTAACATTGCCAGAAGCTAATATAGAGTGGCTTGAACAGTTCACCGAAGGCATGCATGAGATTGCGGAGTACTTCAATGTGCAGATCATTGGCGGTGACACTACACAAGGCCCTTTAACGATTACCATTTGTGCTAAAGGCATTGTACCTGAAGGCAAAGCGTTGCGTCGTAGTGGCGCTAAAGTGGGTGATTGGATTTATGTAACCGGTCCACTAGGGGATGCTGGCGTAGCCATTGAAGCCCGTAAGCAAGGCCTTGATATTGCCCCTGAACATTTAAGCTATTTAAATAATCGCCTCGATTACCCGACCCCCCGTGTGGCTGCAGGGCAAGTTCTACGCGGTGCAGCCTCATCGGCCATTGATATTTCTGATGGCTTACTGGCAGATTTAGGCCATATTTTAGCGCTATCGCAAGTTAGTGCTGTGATTAATGTTGATAAAGTGCCTGTGTCAGATGCATTAAATTCGTCGATCCCACGTAGAGAGCAATTTGATTACATTCTAAATTACGGTGACGACTACGAGTTGTTGTTTACTGTGCCTGAAAGTAATAAAAGCATGGTAGATATGAAACTACGCCAGTACGGTGTTGAAGCGAGTTGTGTTGGGCAAATTAAAAGTGGCGAGGGCGAGATTGAGCTATTACTTGATGGTGAAAAATTTAACTATCAAGGTAAGGGCTTTCAGCACTTTACGAAGGAGCCAGTTTGAGCAATAACCGTTTATTCAACTTAAAACGCCCACACCAGTTTTTTGGTTTGGGTTTTGGTTTAGGTCTTGCACCTAAAGCACCAGGCACCTTTGGGACCTTTGTTGCCTTGCCATTTATTTTCACCACTATGTATTTTCCGCTGTGGTTACAGATTGTGTTTGCAATTGTGATCAGCGTGTTTGGTATTTGGGCCTGTGGTAAAACAGCCGATGACTTAGGGGTACATGATCATCCAGCCATTGTTTGGGATGAAGTTGCTGGTTATTATATCACCATGATGGGTGCCGCATTAAGTTGGCAGTCACTATTGGTTGGTTTTTTATTGTTCCGCTTTTTTGATATTGCTAAACCAGGCCCTATCCGAATTTTAGATAGACGTTTACACGGTGGCTTGGGCATCATGGCTGATGATATTTTAGCAGGTATATTTTCATTAATTTGTGTTCAAGCCTTGTTTAAAGCAGGCTATTTACCTTTTTAAACGATGAGTTAGGTGTTACTTGGTGGCAAGTATATGATGCGATTTATAATTCTCTGTTTGTTGATGCTTTGCAGCACGTCTGCATTTGCGTCTATTACCGACTACGTCGTTAAACAGTGGAATATCCAAAATGGCTTGCCCTCACAATCTTTAAAAAGTATTGCTCAAGATGAGCAAGGCTATATGTGGCTAGGCACACAGTTTGGCCTAAGCCGCTTTGATGGAAACACCTTTACTAACTTCAATACACAAAATAGCGATTTTCTACCTAGTAATGGTATTAATAAGCTATTGGTAGATAGCACTGGGTTACTTTGGGTTGGTACCAAAAATGGTTTGGTAACACTTGACCCTAAAACTATGATGTCGCAAACCTTTAACGTAAAAGGGCCTGTTCGCGATATTCTTGAAGACTCAAAAGGCAGTATTTGGATTGCAGCCAATGGCCTTTATTTCGTAGCACGTAATCAGGTTACATTAAATCAAAATTCAGCCTTGGTCGTGCCTGTATCCAATGCCACACCAATTACGCAAATTGTCGGTTCAGTCAGTCAAATGGCGCTATCACCAGAAGGTATATGGTTGGTCAATGAGCGTCACTTATTACGTTTAACCAATACTTCATCTGACTTTGCAAAACTACGTTTAGAACTTACCGCAAAAGTGTCATTACCCGAGCGCCTAGCGCAGACCATTATCCATGATATGGCTTGGCTTGAGGGGAACTTATATTTGGCATCGGAGCTGGGTGCATACTTTCTTGATTTAGATGATGAGCTGCGTCCATTCCCACTCCCTAACGCGAGTAACTCAGCTGTTTACAAGTTTATGAGCGATTCAGATGGTGCGCTGTGGATTTCCACCTATGGTCGTTTATTATTTAGAGATAACTCAGGTGACTGGCAGTGGGTTGAGCCTAGTCAGTTAGATCAGAGCATTTGGTTTGCTGACATTTTTCGTGATAATCAAAATAATATTTGGCTGGCAAGCTTTAGTGAAGGTTTGTGGCTTGCTCACGAAGGGCGAATAGAGCGCCACTCTGCTATTTCAAATATGACCGAAGCGGTGATGGCGATCAGCCAAGCGCCTGACGGTAAGTTATGGGTTGCTAACCGTAGTGGTGTTGGTTACTTCGATTACAATAAAAATTTTGTAAATCAAATACCCAGCAATCAATTTGGTCGGGCTGCGGTGCATGACTTACAATTTGATGGCGACCGCCTTTATATTGCCACTGGTCGAGGCGTTTTTTATTATGAAAACCAGCGTCTATATACGGTACCTGGTCGAGCTCTTCGTGATAACCCCGTATTTGCAATTAGCCGTTCAAACAAAGGTGGTTTTTGGCTTGGCACGGGTCGAGGCATGTATCGGTTGAGTTATGGGGGATTAACGCCATTCGCTTACAACGCTTTTTTAAGCAGTAAATTTATAACCTACGTACTGGATGAGCAAAACTTTGGCTTAATTGGCACAAGTAAAGGTGCTTACTACTTTACCGACCGCGGTATTGAGAAAATTGGCGATCAGACCAGTTTAGAGAGTGCGTATGTGACTAGTATTTTAAATATCGACGGTGTGGGTATTTTAATTGGCTCTTTGAATGATGGCTTATTTTATCGCAGTACACAAGGGCAGTGGCGTCAGCTAGATGCTACTGACGGTTTACCCTATGGCTCTATTTTCAGTCTTGTCTACGACAAACAACTAAAGCGTATTTGGGTCAGTACCATGAAAGGCGTATACCGTATGCCTGTTGAGCAGTTTAGTACTGACATTGAGAGCTTGAAAGTTGAGCAGGTTATTTCGTCATTTGACCGCCAGCTTGATGGTAAAGCTAGCCAATGTTGTGCAGGTCTTGGTCATGATGCGGTGGCGGACACTGGTAATTCGATTTGGTATCCAAGTCTACAAGGGGTCGTTGAAATACCTAAAAGTGTTGAACTATTTGGTGTTAAAGCGCTTAAACCACGTATTGAAAACATTACCACACCTCTTCGCCAAATGAGTACGGCCTCGCTAGGTGCTAAACCTGAATTACAAATTGATGAGCGAGATGTCACCATTAAGTACACTGCTATCGATTATTATGCTCCTTCAAGTATTGAATTCCGTTACCGATTAAGTGGGTTAGATAGTCACTGGCGCTATGCAAACACACGTCGCGAAGCAATCTACACTAACTTACCACCGGGTTCTTTTTTATTTCATCTAGAAGCTAAACGCCGCGGTGAAGACTGGCAGAAAGCGCGCAGAACAGAATATGCGTTTGTTGTGCCGCAACGATTTGATGAAACTATTTATTTTAGATTGCTCATTACAAGCAGTTTTATTTTATTATTTTATCTTGTCTTTTGGGTGTTTAGAGCGCAAGAAAAACGCAAGCAGTTAGCCCTTGAAAGCTTAGTAACAGAACGCACCGTAGAGCTTCGTGAAGCGAACGATAAGCTTAATCAAGTGAACTCACAGCTTAAATTAGTTAGTCACTCAGATGAGCTTACCGGGCTTCGTAGTCGTCGCTTCTTATTTGATCAACTTCCTAAGGATATTGAGCACTTCCAGCGTAACTCGCAATCACTGCAAGCGCAGGGTAAATCCTTAGTATTGATGATTATTAACTTTGATAATTTTAGCCGTATCAATGACGCCTATGGACCGCTGGCTGGTGATAGTTGCTTACAGCAAATGGCTACACTGTTGAATAGTCGTACCCAAGGCTCTGATTATGTTGCACGTTGGAGTGGTGATGAGTTCTTACTTTTACTGCGTGATTTTAAACGTTCTGGTATAGATAGTTATGCAGCTGAACTGTGTGAGGCTATTGCGGGTAATGCATTTAGACTTCCAAATGGAGAGTCAACAACCATTACTGCTTCTCTTGGATGGTCTTTTTATCCGCTTCCTTTGCTAGGTGGGCAAGTTATTGGTTGGGAAACATCAGTGAACCTTGCAGATATCGCGCTACATCAAGTTAAAAAGCGTGGTGGCGACGGGGTGGCTAATATAACGTTTGATGAGCAGCTTGACGCATTTGAGTTTGAACAAACTCAAAATGTTGATCAGCAACTCAGCGCTCTTCAGGCTAATGGTCTAGCAGATATTAAAATCTGGATGCGCTAAATAAAAATGCCTTATCTAGGGCTAGATAAGGCATTGGAGGCCAACCAAGGCGCTTGTTACCTAAACGCCTATTGATGGTTTAGTGGTTAAGCCAAGCTGGTAAAATAGCCACCGACTCAGGCGCTGTAAATGAGTAGCTGACATCTGCAGCTATATCGCCTCCGGGGCTATTTAAAATATTATCGAAACGCATTACTAGACCGTTTGATTTCTCAGCAACATAGAGATGGCTGCCTGTGTACATAATATCTACAGGGTTACCAAGCTGACTAGCGGGGCCTGCGATGTTAACGCTAACGTTGGTTAAACCACTTGCCATTGAAGCATTATTTATCACGTAAATTTTACCGTCTGTTGCATCCGCAGCACTGCCTACATCAGAGATAATTAACGAGTCACTGGTTGGATCGTAGTCTATGCCGTGAATGTTTGTTGGCGCCACAAATGCAGTACCACCCGATGCAGGAGTAATTAAGCGATCTTCACCGGAAATAGTTGTCATGCCCGCTAGCCATTTGCTTTTAACTTCATCGAATACTGCAACCGTCCCATTGGTCAGTGCAACAAACGCTTTATCTGTTGCAGGGTCATAGTCAACATCCCAAGGGCGTGCACTAGCACTAGGAGTCAGTGTCATGAGTGGGCTTACATCACCTGTTGCGCAGCTTGAAAATATCAGCACCCCAGGTGTAGTTGGATTGAATTCTGCAACAAATACCATGCCAGCATCAGATGCTACATCAAGCCCCTTCGGTGAAATAATACCGGTATTTGCGCCGGTAATTAATCTGTCTTGAGCCATTGAAAAACTTTCGCCATCACGAGAAGTCGCCACTTTAGTTGAAATTGCAACGCCGCCAATTGACGTGCTTGCATTATCAAATGTGGCATAGCTGGTTCCTGATTTGTCGAATGCAACACTTTCAATGGTTTGGCTTGCATTATAAGTCGCAAGCTCGGCTGTTAAAGGAGCATTTAAACGACTAATTTGCCCTGTAGTAGGGCCTGCAGTCCCTGGGTTACTGCTGACTGCAACACCAAGTAGTGGCATATTTACCATGATACTATCTGAGCTATCTTGCATATCGTTATGCATGATGGTTTCTGTAATTGATTCTGGTTTTGTGGTCGCAGTGACTAAGTCTGGCGAAATATCACCGCTTGGGCCTGCAAATATGTTACTAAAGACCAGAACTGCGTCATTTGATTTTTCAGCGACTCTTAAGTCACTTCCTGTGAGGCTTATATCAACTGGGTTACCTAGCATAGACATAGGCCCTGCAATATGACGATCTACCGCGACCATGCCACTGGCTTGTGATGCATCAGAAATAACAAAAATTGCACCATCTGTTGCATCTGATGCACTGCCTACATCAGAGAGTACTAAGGTGTTAGTTTGCATATCAAGCGCGATGCCATGAATGTTGACTGAAACTTTAGCACCATTGTCATCGCTAGGTGTAATTGTTCGGGCTGGTGTTGCGACAAAGCCACCACTGACGTAATTGTCATAAACTGCTACATCACCATTAGTTAGTGCAACGTATAAACGATCGTTGTCATCGTCGTAGGTTAAGTCCCATGGTTTTGCAGCTGTGATTGTTGTTGCAAGTGGGGCCACATCACCTGCAGCTTCTTTACCGAATACAGTGACTTGCATCGCATTAAAATCAGCAATCAGCACCAAGCCATGCTTGTGAGATACATGAATACCCTTAGGGTTGACAAGGGTTGTGTTAGTACCGCTTATCATACGATCAATACTGCTGTTGTAGCTGCCATCGCTACGACTGAGCACCTGACATACGGTGCTTAACGAGCCATTACCAGAATCCGCTGCTTGCACTAAATTACCTAGGCTATCGAATGCAACACCTTCGTTGGCGCCGCTATTAAACGTACTTAATTTAGCCGCATTTTGATCAATCAAGTTGACTGTGCCTGCGTTATCAGCGCCATTGTTAGCTAGAATAAAGGTGGCTGCCGCAAAGCCTGGCGCACCATTTTGCCCATCCATTCCATCCGAACCATCTTGTCCTGCAACACCTTGTTGACCTGCTGCACCGTCTTTACCATCATCGCCACTGCAGCCTGCAATACCAATCGTAACAGCGAGTGCTAAGGCCGAAATTGTTAATTTCATAAGTTTAGATTGAGTGTCGATTTGTTCTACTGCTAGGTTGTTTTTAAACGCTTTCATTTGTTCATACCTTCTCTAATATTCCATCAAATGTGAACAGACATCGGTTTTGCTTAGCACAGCTTAAAAGCATATTACTTGCTCACGGGTTAACCTCATTGAATAAACGAAGAAGGGGTATGATTGGATGCAGAAAAATTAATTATTTTTCAATTTTTTTGGATGTGATTGTTCTATAAATAAAAAAAGGAGCTCTATGCTCCTTTTTGTAAATTAATGTCAGGCTATGAATGCGTTGATACTGGTTACTATTCCTTGGGGATCTAATCCCATTTCTGCATGCATCTCTTGTTGAGTGCCATGCTTAATGAATTCATCAGGAATACCTAAGTTTAATATTTTCACATTCGCTTTAGCGGTTGCTAAATACTCATTTACTGCAGAGCCAGCACCGCCAGCAATGGCGTTGTCTTCTAATGTCACAAGTATATCGTGCTCTGCGAGTAAGTCATCAATAGCGTGTGTATCAAGCGGCTTAATAAAACGCATATCAAGTAAGCTGGCGTTGAGTTCTTTTGCCGCCAGTTCAGCGTTTTCTAGTAATGTACCAAACGATAAAATCGCCACTTTACTGCCTTTGCGTATAGTGCGTGCACGGCCTATTTCAATTGCGCTCATTTGCGTTTCAACGTCACAATTGCCCGCACTGCCACGCGGGTAGCGAACAGCCACTGGTTGATTACATTGGTAACCAGTGTAAAGCATTTGTCGGCACTCATTGGTGTCGCTTGGTGCCATGATAATCATGTTCGGTATGCAGCGCATAAAGCTTAGGTCGTAGGCACCTTGGTGAGTTTCCCCGTCTGCGCCAACAATACCTGCACGGTCAATGGCAAATAAAACAGGAAGGTTTTGTAGTGCCACATCATGAATGAGCTGATCATATGCACGTTGTAAAAAGCTTGAGTAAATGGCAACAACTGGTTTTAAGCCTTCACATGCTAAACCTGCTGCCAGTGTTACTGCATGTTGCTCCGCTATAGCAACGTCAAAGTATTGCTCGGGGTATTCTTTCGAAAAGCGTACCATGCCTGAGCCTTCACGCATTGCTGGGGTAATCGCCATCAGCTTGTCGTCTTGTGCAGCCATATCACAAAGCCAGTCACCAAATACATTAGAGAATGTTGCGGCTCCTGGTTTTGATTTGGGTAGTTTTGACATGCTCGGATCAAATTTTGGTACACCATGGTAGCCAATAGGGTCCGCTTCAGCAGGTTTATAACCTTTCCCTTTTTGCGTTTTTATGTGCAGTAATTGTGGGCCTTTAAGGTTACGCATATTGCGTAAGGTATCAACCAACATATTTACATCGTGCCCATCAATCGGGCCGATATAATTTAAACCCAGCTCTTCAAAGAAAGTGCCAGGGATGACCATACCTTTTAAGTGCTCTTCCATGCGACTTGCAAGCTCTTTTACTGGAGGCAAGCCTGATAGCAGCTTTTTGCTGCCTTCACGGATGTTGGTATAAAAACTACCTGATAAGATTCGTGCAAAATGATTGTTCAGTGCACCCACGTTTTCAGAAATCGACATTTCATTATCATTTAAGATAATTAATACGTTAGGGTTTACATCACCCATGTGGTTCATCGCTTCGAATGCCATACCTGCGGTAATCGCACCATCACCAATAACAGCTACGGTTTTTCGATCTTTACCTTCTTTTTCAGCGGCAATGGCCATTCCTAGCGCGGCTGAAATTGATGTACTTGAGTGACCCACACTAAATGTGTCGTACTGGCTTTCTTCGCGAAATGGGAAAGGGTGTAAGCCGTCTTTTTGACGAATAGTATGCATCTGGTCACGGCGACCCGTTAAAATTTTATGTGGGTAGGCTTGATGGCCTACATCCCAAACGAGTCGATCAGAGGGCGTGTTATAAACATAATGCAGAGCGACAGTTAATTCAACCGTGCCTAACCCTGAGGCTAAATGACCACTACTTTGCGAGACTGAGTTAAGCAGGTACTCGCGTAACTCTTTACTAAACGCAGGTAATTTATCTTGCGCTAAATCACGCAGCTGTGCTGGCTCGTCAACCAAACTTAATAATGGATACTTGCTACTATCAAGTGTCATGATTTTATATACATCCTTCGCTAACCAGAGTGCATTATAGCTTATTGTGACTCTGATTTTTTAGTTATTTTGTCGTTGTTTTACGCATCAATATTTGCGTTCAACAATATAGTTGGCAAGCCTTGCCAGTTCACTCGTATCGAAATTAATCGCCTCTAAAGCTTGATGTGCTTGCGCGAGTAAATCTTGCGCTTTTTGCTTTGCGCCATCCAGTCCTAAAAGAGCGGGGTAGGTTGCTTTATTTGCTGCAATATCTGACCCTTGCGGTTTGCCAAGTGTTTCTGTATCTGCTTCGACATCTAGGATATCGTCTTGTACCTGAAAAGCCAGACCTATCGCTTGTCCAAACAAATTAAGCTGTTTTAATGTGTGTTCGTCACACTGATTGGCACACAATGCACCTAGGGTTATTGCACAATTAAGCAGTGCCCCTGTCTTCAGTTGGTGAATACGCTCTAATTGTTCGACACTGATTTCATTATTCGTCGCACTAATGTCAAGCGCTTGACCACCTACCATACCTTCAATACCTGAGGCTTTGCTTAATGAGGCGATCATTTTTATTTGCTGCGCTGGCGGTACAGAAAAAGGATGATTGGCAATTAAGTCAAAGGCAAGTGTTTGTAGTGCATCACCTGCAAGAATAGCGTTTGCTTCACCATAAACTATATGGCAAGTAGGGCGGCCACGTCGCAGATCGTCATCATCCATTGCTGGTAAGTCATCATGAACTAGTGAATAGCTATGGATACACTCAATGGCTGCTGCAAGAATATCGAGGTCTTTTTTCTGTGCCCCCATCATCCTACCTGTTGCATAAACAAGGTAAGGACGTAATCGTTTGCCGCCATTTAACACGCCATAATGAGTGGCTTCTTTTATTGTTTGTTCGGTATCTAAAGGCTGATCAAAATAGTGATTAAGTGTTGCTTCAACATCATTGCGAGCATCTTGCAGTTGGTCTATTAATTGCACTGAAATTAGTCCAAATTTGAATCGAAATTGCTCAGTGGAGCTTGGCTATCGTTACCCATAAGTATGGCAACTTTTTGTTCTGCTTGTTGTAGTTTACCTGATGAGGCATTAGCTAATGCAATACCACGTTCAAACTGCTTAAGAGATTGCTCTAATGACAAGTCACCCTGTTCCATTTGTACAACAATATTAGATAATTCATCCAAGGCTTCTTCAAAGCTCAAGTTTTCTGGTTTCTTCGCTGCCATAGTGGCCTCACTAGCTGATAGAAAGTGAGGCCAATTTTAGGGGGAATGCTAAACTAGGTCAAAGAATGATGTGTTTTTTTACGCATAAAGCAACGCCAATATGCTATTTTTACGCTTTTAGACACAAGATAAACTTGTAGCTTGAGAAACTTACATTAAAATAAAATTAATTCATTTAATGATTTAAGTATTTCAATTGCTTGCCGATAAGCAGTTAATAATAAAAATTTGATGCCTTAGGGTATCGTGCAATTGTTCCTCTGGAGGGGTATGTGGATTTAGCAACCATAATAGGTATTCTTGGTGCCATAGGCTTAATTGCTATGTCGATGGTGTTAAGTAGTGATGGCCAAGTTGCAATGTTTTATAACACCCCTTCGGTGGTCATTGTATTTGGCGGCTCTATTTTCATTGTGTTGTCAAACTTTACTATGGGTCAGTTTTTGGGCATAGGTAAAGTTGCCGCGAAAGCTTTCATGTTCAAAATAGAATCTCCAGAAGAGCTAATAGAGAAAGCTGTAGAGTTAGCTGATTCAGCACGTAAAGGTGGTTTTTTAGCACTCGAAGAAGCTGAAATTCCTAATGGCTTTATGCGCAAGGGCGTTGATATGCTCGTCGATGGTCATGACGCCGATGTGGTTCGTGCTACCTTGCAAAAAGATATCGCACTTACTGCAACTCGTCATGAACATGGCGCGGGACTATTTAAATCGTTAGCCGACATAGCTCCTGCAATGGGTATGATAGGCACGCTAATTGGCCTTGTTGCCATGTTATCAAATATGGATGATCCTAAAGCTATCGGTCCTGCGATGGCCGTTGCACTATTAACGACATTATATGGTGCTTTCTTAGCGAACGTGGTTGCTATTCCAATTCAGGTCAAACTAGAGCTACGTAAAGACGAAGAGGCTCTTAATCAACGCTTAATTCTCGACGCAGTACTAGGTATTCAAGACGGTCAAAACCCGAAAGTAATAGAAGGTATCTTGAAAAACTACTTAGCAGAGTCTAAACGAAAAGTGGATACTGAGGAGTAAGCATGTCTGATCAAGAGTGCAAATGTCCACCTCCGGGTTTACCAGCTTGGATGGGAACCTTCGCAGATTTAATGTCACTGTTAATGTGCTTCTTTGTACTCTTGCTTGCCTTTTCTGAAATGGATGTTCTTAAGTTTAAGCAAATTGCTGGCTCAATGAAGTTTGCTTTTGGTGTGCAAAACAAAATTGAAGTAAAAGACATCCCAAAAGGAACTTCAGTAATAGCCATGGAGTTTACGCCAGGTAAACCCGAGCCTACGCCTATCGAAACAATTCAACAACAAACGGTTGAAATGACCCAGCAAATGTTGGAATTCCAAGCCGGTGATGAAAGCTCAGCAGGTGGACGTCAAGAGCAGCGTGGTAACAAGCGTGGCGGTGAGTCTCAAAGTACAGCGCAAGAACAAGCGATGGATCAATCTATTTCCGCTGCGAATCAAGAACAAACCAACGAGCTTGTGAAGAAAATTGCGCAACAACTTGAACAACAGATTATTGATGGTGCGATTGAACTAGAGTCTTTAGGCCAGCAAATTATTATTCGTATTCGGGAAAATGGCTCATTTCCTTCAGGGAGTGCGTTTTTACAACCTAAATTCAAACCAATTATTCGAGATATTGCAACCTTGCTAAAAGACGTGCCTGGCGAAATAACGGTATCTGGTCACACAGATGATTTTCAGGTTTCCAATGAGTTATATACCAATAATTGGGATTTATCTTCAAAGCGTGCAGTTGCAGTTGCAAGTGAAATGGAAAAAGCCCCAGGTTTCGATAAATCGAGAATGGTCGTAGTGGGCCATGCTGAAACGAGGCCACTTGTTCCCAATGTTACCGATGAAGATAGAAAGCGTAACCGTCGCGTCGAAATCTCAATTATGCAAGGCAAGGCGCAAGAGTCGGATCCTATTGATGTAAGACCCTAAATCAGTTACAGTTACAATTAGTTAAAGAATGTAATGGGTATAAGAATGAAAAAGCTTGATAAATATTGCTACCTGCCAGGTAACGGTGATGGTAACGATGGTAAAACAGAAAACTGATTAAGGTCGCTACTTGTGCCGGATTGGTTTAACTCTTTTATTGTTATATTGAGTAATAGCTGGGTGTTCATTCTGAGCCCAGCTATTTTTGTTTTTTATATCAGAAATGATTGGCTCGCCTTTAGGTTTTCTGTAATAACCGCTAGTTTTTTTCTATATGGCACTCTTATCCATTCAAGCCTTAGCGAGTTTGATGACATCTTTGTTTGGCGTTACGTCGTATGGGCATTTAATGACATAGCATGGATGGCCATCATTGCTTATCTTGGTATAAAAGATAAGGTTTATCTTTGGCAGAGCGTGCTAGGGCAGTTAGTTGTTGTAATGGCACCCATATTACAACTATTTCGCGTAATTGATATTCACTTATGGGATTTATCGTATAGCACATATATGTATAAAACCTTACTCCCTCTTATTAATATAGGCACTGTAGTTGTATGTTATTTGCCTATGATTTACTTATTCACCCGTCGCAATAGGCTCGCCGACACCATTCCTAAGTAAAAAATGCTGTGTTAGACTACTGTTTATAAAAACAGTATTTAGTGTTGCGTTATGAAACTTTACATTGCCGAAAAGCCGTCCCTAGCAAGAGCCATTGCTGATGCATTGCCAAAACCACAAAAAAAGCAAGATGGTTATATTGAGCTTGCTAATGGTGATTGTGTTTCTTGGTGTATTGGCCATTTGCTTGAACAAGCTGAGCCTGACGATTACGACGCAAGTTTTAAAAAGTGGCGATTTGAGCACTTACCTATCGTGCCTGAACAATGGCAGTTAAAACCTAAATCAAAAACACGCAAACAACTCACCGTATTAAAAAAGCTGATTAAGCAAGCGAGTATAATCGTCCATGCCGGTGATCCTGACCGTGAAGGACAGTTATTGGTAGATGAAGTAATTGAACAGGTAAAACTAAGCCAAGCTAAAAAACAACAAATCCAGCGGCTCTTAATAAGCGACTTAAACTTAAGTGCAGTTAAAAAAGCGCTGAATAATTTAAAGTCGAATCGCGATTTTATTCCTTTGAGCGTATCAGCCTTAGCTCGCTCACGTGCCGATTGGTTATTTGGTATGAATTTAACGCGAGCTTATACGCTTGCTGGACAAAAAGCAGGGTTTGGTAATGTGTTGTCTGTAGGTCGTGTTCAAACACCTATTTTAGGGCTAGTTGTAAATCGCGATAATGAAATAGCTAACTTTGTAGCAAAACCTTTCTACGAAGTTTTGGCTCATCTTGAAACAGAGCAGCAACAAACATTCTCTGCTAAGTGGCAACCAAGTAAAGCATGCGAGCCCTATCAAGATGAAGAAGGTAGAGTATTACATAGAGGGCTTGCTGAAAATGTTGTGTCACGAATAACTAATCAACCAGCTAAGGTGGTTGAGCTTGAGCAAAAACAAAAAAAACAACAAGCCCCATTGCCTTATAACTTATCTGCTTTACAAATCGATGCAGCAAAAGCGTTTTCAATGCCAGCACAAAAGGTGCTCGATACCTGTCAAAGTTTGTACGAACGCCATAAGTTAATTACGTATCCTCGTTCAGATAATCGCTATTTACCAAAAGAACACCATAAAGATGTAACGAGTATTATTGCTGCAATTGCTAATAATGAAGGGCAAAGTAGTGAAGCTTGTAAGCAAGCTGATACCAGTAAGCGGAGTAAATGTTTTAATGACAGCAAAGTTGCAGCTCACCACGCTATTGTTCCTACCGAAAAACAACTTCGCTCAGCATCATTAAATAGTGATGAACAAAAAATCTATCGATTGATCTGTCGTCATTATTTAATTCAGTTTTATCCAAGCTATGTGTTTAACGAAACCAAAGTAACGGTTGAAATTGCGGGTGGTCTTTTTAAAGCTGCTGCTAAGCAAGATATTAGCTTAGGGTTTAAAACATTAATGGGCAAAACAGAGTTAAAAGATGAGCAAACCTTACCTGCACTTGAAAAAGGTCAGCCGCTGCATTGTAATCAAGGTGAAGTGATAGACAAAATGACCACACCGCCAGCGCACTTTACTGATGCGACCTTACTAAGTGCTATGACAGGCATCAGCCGATATGTAAAAGACTCTGAAATTAAAAAGATCCTCAAAGAAACGGATGGTCTAGGGACTGAGGCTACACGGGCAGGCATTCTTGAGCTTTTATTCAAGCGCCGCTTTTTAGAGCGTCAAGGTAAAAACATTTTAGCTACAGCAACAGGTAAAGCACTTATTAGCACTTTACCCGAGCAGCTTGCTAGCCCTGACTTAACAGCTAAGTGGGAAGCATCATTAGGGAACATAGCTGAACAGCATATGAGTTATCAGCAGTTTTTAACGCCATTACTGACTGAGTTACATGCTTTAGTCGATCAAGCCAAACAGTGCGACAGTCAAGTCTTTGCTCAATTACCAAAAACGCCGCAAAAGCGACGTTTTAAAAGAAAAGCTAAGCCCAGAGCTAAATCAACCTAAACTACTGTTTGTTGAATAGGGCAACCGCGGCATTACTCATAGCTGTAATACCCGTAGGAAGTGCTTTTTTGTAATCAGGTGCAAACTTACTTGAGTGTAAAGAAGGTAATGTTGCACCAGATTGCATCGCCGCATCATACTGACTAGGCTCAACACCACCTAACCAAAATAAAGTAATTGGAATATTCTTATCTGTACGTCCGTATAAACCAAAGTCTTCGCCGGCCATCACAGCGTCAGTTTCCAGTACATTGCTCTTGCCTATTGCGTTAGAAATAGCATTACGGACTAGATTGGTTTGCTCAGGATTATTATAAGTAGATGGAATAGACTCATCTTCATGCACATACACTTCGGGCGCTAAGCTTTCATCAAGTCCTGCACTTAATGCAATCCCTTTAGAGATACGTTTAATTGCTGCGATTTGTTGTAATCGCACTTCAGGGTTATAACTACGAAGCGTTAATTGCAGTTTAACTTCATCTGAAATGACATTGTGTTTAGAGCCACCGTGAATTGAGCCAACGGTGATCACTGACGGTTCAAGTGGTGATAATTCGCGACTAGTAATAGTTTGCAGTGCCAACACAATACGTGAAGCAATCACAACAGGGTCAATGGTTGTGTGTGGGTAAGCACCGTGACCGCCTTTTCCTTTTACAGTAATATCAACTGAGTCAACACTTGCCATTGTGTACTCATTTTTCATGCTGATTTTACCAGCTGGAACACTGGCACTGACATGTAAAGCAATAACGTGGTCAGGCGTAGGGTACTTGGTAAAAAGTCCTTCTTTAAGCATTGCTTTTGCACCACCGCCTACTTCTTCAGCGGGTTGTGCGACCATCATTAATGTACCTTGCCACTGCTCTTTGTGTGTCATTAACTGTTGGGCTGTGCCAATAAACGAACTCATGTGAATATCATGACCACAGCCATGCATTACACCGACAGTTGAGCCTTCGTCGTTTGTAACCGTTACTTTTGAAGCGTACGGTTTACCAGTTTGTTCAACAATGGGTAAGCCATCTGTATCGGTACGGATCATCACAGTTGGTCCAGTACCATTTTTATAAATACCAACTACGCCATAGCCACCTACATTATCAGTAACCTCAAAGCCAAGTTTAGTAAGTCGCTTTGCTAATTTTTTACCTGTTTGTTTTTCATGATAAGAAAGTTCTGGAGATTGATGTAAATCTAGGTAAAGCTTTTCAATCTCTGGCATGGTTTTCTGAAGATTTAAATCTAAGGTTGTTGCTTGTGTTATGGGAGTGAGAAGTAATAACGCAGCAGATATAACTGATAATTTCATAATGACCTCGACTGAATGGGCTTGTAATTGTTATGTTTGTCACCATATAAAAACCTAAATACTTATATAGTGCAATTGATCAAATGAATAATATGGTAAATGTTACTCCACAGAATTTACAGCAAGTACTGGGTGAGACCTCAGCCGAAAAATTAGTTTTACTAACTTTCTACTCTGCGCAAAACCCAGAGTGTCATCAGCAAGCTGTCATTTTAGAAAAAATCGCACATGAATACGGTGAGCATTTATTAGTAGCAACCTTAGACTGTGATGTTGAGCAGGCCCTTGCAGCGCAACTTGCACAGCAAATTGGTTTGCAAGCATTACCAACGCTTGTGATGTTAAAAGATTCAGCGCCTGTGGATATGTTACCGGGTGCTCAAACAGAGCAGCAAATTCGTGACGCGCTAGCCAAACATTTACCTGCCCAGCACGAGCTATTACTGGAGCAAGCTAAGCAAGCGTTAATTAATCAAGATTTAAATAATGCGTTTAATTATGCAAAGCAGGCTTATGAGCTTGATCCGAGCCATACGCGTGTAAAATTAGTATTAGCTGATATTTGTATTCAAATTCATAAATTAGAAGATGCACAAGCATTACTAGATTCAGTGGCAGAGAATGAACGTGATGCGTATTTCACAAATATTCAAGCAAAGTGTGAACAAGCATTAGCTGCAACAGACTCTCCAGAAATAAAAGCACTGCAAGCTAAAGTTGAAAAATACCCAAATGATTTAGAGATAAAAGTAGAGCTAAGCAATGCGCTCAATAACGCGGGTCGTAAAGAAGAAGCTTTAGAGGTGTTATTTAATGTGCTTAAAAAAGATCTTAACTACGCGGATGCAAAACCAAGCTATCTAGAAATCATTGCCTCTTTACCTGATGGCGATGCATTGGCGTCTAAGTATCGTCGTAAACTATATAGTATCTTGTACTAATCCATCATTGATTGATAAAAGCGCCATTAAAAATAGTGGCGCTTTTTTATTTAAAAACTTGCGTATTACCTAATTTCGATAATACTTAAGATCCTCTCGAGAAAAGTTGACTGTATTTTGTACAGTAAACTGTGTTTTTTACTGCCTTTAGCTTGTTTTTTGCGCGAAAGGTAAGTTTTTAGTAATTTTCTACAAAAAGTGCTTGCGTTAATTCTTCGCATCCCTATAATGCGCATCCACTGACACGGCAGGCAGCAATGAAAAGCGCTGAGCAAAGTGACAGAGAGTTAAGTAAAACTTCGGTTTAAAACGGTCTAAAAAGAAAGTTTGA